>JBKDBI010000041.1:0-9124 GCA_046314695.1 Bacteroidota bacterium
ACCTGTTCGCGGCGCGCCGACCACGCCTGGTGGATGGAAGAAAACCGTACCTGGGTAAAATTGTCCTTTCCCGTAAGACAAAACCGCAGTTGGGACGGCAATGCGTACAATGCCGGCGGCATCCGCGATTTTCGCTATACCCGGATCCGGGGAGCTTTCAACAATGGCGTACAGGTTTTCCCCCAGTCGATTGAAGTCCAAATGCGGGCCGACAGCAGTTTCATCAACCGTTATATCGAAAAAGAAGTGTTTGCCGAAGGCTTGGGCATGGTGTACCGCGAATCGGTGCAACTCGATTTTCAGCCGGGTGCCAATATGGCCAACGGGCATGAAGCCTATATCCGACTCATTTCCATCCGCCGCTGAACGTTTACCTCTACCTTTGAGAACTGTATAAGGATATATGTTCCGCAGTAAGAATTTCAGAAGCGCAGGTGAAAGTGCAGGAACACTGCTTGCTGTTCCCGTCGCGCTGTTGCTGATGGCCTTTGCCGCCGCACCGGGAAACCTGCAGATCGTCAGGCTGGCCGGCGATACAGCCGCAACGAATTTCAAGTTCTTTGTCGGATTCAAAGACCGCAAGGCCGGAAGCTATTCCATCAGCCGCCCGGAAGCATTTCTTTCTCTGCGCGCCATCGAGCGCCGCCGTGCCCAGGGCATCGCCATCACCGAAGACGATTTTCCGGTCGATGCAGCCTATCTACGCGGTATTTCAGTTAACAGTGTGCGGGTATTATACGCCACGCGCTGGTTCAACGGTGCCGTGATTGAAACAACGGATAGCCTGGCAGGTGAAAAACTCCGGCAGTTGCCCTTCGTTAAAAGCCTGGAATTCCTGGGTTCCTGGAAGAAGCAAGCGCAGGTGCGCAGCCGCGGCGACCGCGAGCCCTACGGCATCGACGTGTTCAACGCCTACAAAGACGCAGAGGAAAAAAGCACAGGCTGGTTGCGCAACCTGGCTTCACGCGGTTACGGCAATGCCCTCGGTCAGATCGATCAGATGAACGGCATCCGCATGCACGACCTGGGTTTTCAAGGCCAGGGAAGGCTGATCGCGGTGCTCGATGCGGGCTTCCAAATGGTGAACTACCTGGCCGCATTCGACAGCCTGCGCCTGCAGGGTCGCATCCTCGCACAGAAAGATTTTGTCGATTTCGATGGCAGCGTCTATAACGACGACGACCACGGAACCTCCGTTTTGAGCTGCATGGCGGCCAACGCCCCCGGCTCGGCCCTGGGAACAGCGCCCAGGGCGTCCTACCTGCTCCTGCGCACGGAAGACGCCAACAGCGAGTTTCCCATTGAAGAATCCACCTGGGCCCGCGGGGCAGAGTTTGCCGACAGCATGGGCGCGGATATCATCAACAGTTCATTGGGTTATACCCGTTTTGATTTGCCGGAACGCTTTGGCCATACCCATGCCGAACTGGATGGAAAAACCACCCCCATCACCCGCGCGGCCGAAATGGCTGCAGCGCGCGGCATACTGGTCGTGAATTCGGCAGGCAACGAAGGCGGAGGCGACTGGGGCCGCATCGGCGCACCGGCCGACGGTCCGAATGTGCTGAGCGTCGGGGCCGTTGACCGCCTGGGCCGCAATGTTTACTTTAGTTCCACCGGTCCAAGCGCCGACGGACGCATCAAACCCGATGTCTGCGCCTTGGGCGAAGATGTATGGGTCGCCGGAACCAGCGGCTATTTCAGTCCGGCTAACGGAACCAGCTTTTCAGCACCCCTGATCAGCGGCATGGCAGCTTGTTTGTGGCAGGCTTTGCCGCATCTCGACGCTGCGGGCCTGCGCAAATTGATTATCAGCACCGCCCAACGCAGTGCCCATGCCGATTCCTTATACGGTGCCGGCGTACCTGATTTCTACGGTGCCTTTTGCCTGAGCGGCCGCAACCCTTGGTTCAACGCCGCATTTCCGCAGCTGATGAGCCGAATTCCCGAACGGGTAACCAGCCACGAGTTGTTCATCCGCTTCTATTCCAATGTAGAGGGAACCTATTCTTTCCAGCTGCTGATGGAGCGCGGCCGCGTAGCAGATTTGCAAACCGCGGCCTTCAATAAAGGCGAGCACCGGAACATCCGCTTGCGCGGCATGTCGCAGCCAGGCAAATACACCCTGCGCGTAACAGGTCCGGGTTTTGCGTCGAACTACCCCATACTCCGAAGCGATTTTTCCGACCTTTACCAATACTAAACAGGCTATCCATGCGAAAACTGCTGCTCCTTACCTTCACTCTCGCCCTTGTGCAATGGGCAGAGGCACAGCTTTATTACACCTCGGGCACCTTCCGGGTAGTTTCGGCCACCCGCCAAACCTTGTACCCCGGCGTGCAGGGCGCACCGATCAGCGATAACTACATCATCGACATCGTTTTCAAGCGCAGCACTGCCTTTATGGCCGATACGGGTTGGGTGGAAGGCCGCGCAGACAGGCTGGAACTGGCTTATACCGATGGCAGGCCCTTTACCGGAACAGTTAAAAAAGGCGAGCGCCTGCGCATCATCCTGCGTTTGTACACCCCGACAGCCGATGCCTCTCAGCCAGGTTTTGATCCCGGTCCCGGATCGCCGCAGCGCCCGCCATTCCTTTCACACCGCGGCAAACTGCTCTTCCGCTACGGTTTCAGCGACCTGCGTTATGGCTTCAGCATCATGCAGGTGGTTAAAAAAGAAAGCGTTTACGCGCCCTGAGCCCCCTTCTGCCAAGCTGACAGGTTTTTAACGAAAAAAAGATTCGTTTATATCTGTAAACGGGGCGGCGCGTTTTTTGCGCAGGCTGCTCCGCTTGACTAATTTCGCCACCCCATGTTTGATAAACTTGTAAAAGGTCTGGGTAAGCTGTTCGGTAACAAAGCCGACCGCGACATGAAGGAAGTAATGCCCGTCGTTGATAGCATCAACGAGTGGTTTGCTGCCTATTCCAGCCTGAGTCACGATGAATTGCGCGGCAAGACCGCAGAATTTGTTGACCGCATCAACCTGAAACTCGCAGGTATCGATGAGGAGATTGCTGCATCCCGGGCCGAATTGGAAGCCCTGCCGGAAGCAGAAGTTGAAGAGCGCGACGCCCTCTTCAACCGCATCGACGAACTCGAAAAAGACCGCGATAAGCAGTTGGAGGAAGCCCTGGAGGAAATTCTTCCCGAAGCTTTCGCCGTGGTGAAGGAAACTTCCCGCCGCCTGTCTGAGAATCCATACCTCGAAGTAACCGCCACCGATCACGACCGCGCCCTGACAGCCCGCCGCAGCAATGTGACCATCACAGGCGACAAAGCGCGGTTCAGCAATGAATGGTCGGCAGCTGGCGGACAAGTGCGCTGGAACATGGTGCACTACGACGTACAGCTCATCGGCGGTTTGGCACTGCACCGCGGCAAAATTGCCGAAATGGGTACAGGTGAAGGTAAAACCCTCGTTTCTACCTTGCCCGCTTATCTGAACGCCCTCGGCAAACGTGGTGTACACATCGTTACGGTGAACGACTACCTCGCCCGACGCGACTGCGAATGGAACGGTCCGCTGTTCGAATTCCTCGGCCTCACGGTTGATTGCATCGACTACCACCAGCCCAATTCACCCGAGCGCCGCAAGGCTTACGAAGCAGATATCACTTACGGAACCAACAACGAATTCGGTTTCGATTACCTCCGCGATAACATGTCGCGCAGTCCGGAAGACCTGGTGCAGCGCAAACACCATTTCGCGATGGTCGACGAAGTAGATTCGGTTTTGATCGACGATGCCCGCACGCCGCTCATCATTTCGGGTCCGACACCGAAAGGCGACGACCAGGAATTCTCGGCACTCAAGCCCCGCATCCAGCGTCTCGTTGAAGAGCAAAAGAAATACATCAACTTCGCCCTGAACGAAGCCAAGCGCCTGATCGCTGAAGGCAAGACCAACGAGAAGGAAGGCGGCATGTTTCTGCTGCGCGCCCATCGTGGCATGCCCCGCAACAAAGCGCTCATCAAATTCATCGGCGAACCCGGTATTCATGCCATCCTGCACAAGACCGAAAGCCATTACCTGCAAGACCAGCAAAAGGAAATGCACAAGGTGGATGCGGAACTTTTCTTCGTGATCGATGAGAAGAACAATACGGTAGAACTCACCGAAAAAGGCATCGAGCTGATCACAGGAGCGGGTGAAGACCGCCAGTTCTTCCTCCTGCCCGATATTGGTTCCGAGATCGCTGAAATTGAGCGCACCGCTGCCAACGAAGACGAAAAGCGCGACCGGAAAGACAACCTGATGCGCGAATACGCTGCGAAGAGCGACCGTATCCACTCCGTGAGCCAATTGCTCAAGGCGTATACGATTTTCGAACGCGACGTCGATTACATCATCCAGGACCACAAGGTGAAAATTGTGGACGAGCAGACCGGTCGTATCCTCGAAGGCCGCCGTTACAGCGACGGACTGCACCAGGCCATCGAAGCCAAGGAAAATGTGAAGGTGGAAGCCGCCACGCAGACTTATGCCACGGTAACCCTGCAGAATTATTTCCGCATGTACCACAAGCTGGCAGGTATGACGGGTACGGCAGAAACCGAAGCCCAGGAACTCTGGGATATCTATAAGCTGGACGTGATGGTGATTCCCACCAACCGCCCGGTTATCCGCAAAGACGAAGAAGACCTGGTTTACAAAACCCGCCGCGTGAAGTTCAATGCGGTGATTGACCACGTGGAAAAGCTCGTTGCAGCAGGCCGTCCGGTACTCGTAGGTACCACCAGTGTGGAAGTGAGTGAATTGCTGAGCCGCATGCTCAAGCTCCGGAACATCCGCCACAACGTACTGAACGCCAAGCAGCACCAGCGCGAAGCGGAGATTGTAGCCGAAGCAGGCCGACCCGGAACCGTAACGATCGCCACAAACATGGCAGGTCGCGGTACGGATATCAAGATCAGCGACGAGGTGAAAGCCGCGGGTGGTTTGGCCATCATCGGTACCGAGCGCCACGAATCGCGCCGGGTAGACCGCCAGTTGCGCGGACGTGCCGGTCGTCAGGGCGATCCAGGAAGCAGCCAGTTCTATGTGTCGCTGGAAGACGACCTGATGCGCATCTTCGGTTCAGAGAAGGTGATGCGTTGGATGGACCGCATGGGATACAAGGAAGACGATGTGATCCAGGCTTCCACCATGACCGGCATCATCGAGCGCAACCAGAAGCGCATGGAGCATAACAACTACGGCATCCGCAAGCGCCTCCTCGAGTACGACGACGTGATGAACAAGCAGCGCACCGTGGTTTACACGCGCCGCAAGAATGCGCTGTTCGGAGAACGCCTCAACCTCGATCTCCGCAACATGCTGTACGACTGGTGTGAAGACACCGTGTCGGTCACCAAGGAAAACAATGCTTTCCACGACCTGGAGCTGGAAGTATTCAAACACCTCGCTTGTGAGCTTCCCTTCGACGAAGAAGCGTACAAGTCTGGTTCTGCCGGTGATTTGGCTGATGAACTCTACCATCACCTCCTCAACCATTACGATCGCAAGAACCGCCGCATGGCTGAAATCGCCTTGCCGGTATTTAAAAATATCCGCGAAACCCAGGGTGAGCGCATCGAAAATGTGATCGTTCCCATTACCGACGGCACCCATGTGATGCAGGTGGTGGTGAACATGCACAAGACGCTCGAAAGCGCAGGTGCATTCCTCGTGCGTGAGTTTGAGAAGAATATTGCGCTCGAAATTATCGACGACGAATGGAAGGAACATCTCCGTGAGCTCGACGACCTCAAGCAGGCATCGCCGAATGCGCAGTATGAGCAGAAGGACCCTTTGCTGATTTACAAGATCGAATCATTTAACCTCTTCCGCGATATGATGCGCCGTGTTAACACCCGCGTATTGGGTATGCTGTTCCGCGGTAATCTGGACGGAGGAGAAGATGTAAACGCAACCCAGAATGCCCGTCCGCCGCGCCGCGACGACGACCTCAGCAAGGCCCGCACATCGCGCGAAGAGCCCGGTGTGGTGGGTGGTGGCATGATGCCGCCGCCGCAGGTACCCGATATGCCAGACCTTCCCGGCATACCACTGCGCAACGATCCCAAGATAGGACGGAACGATCCTTGCTACTGTGGAAGTGGTAAGAAGTTCAAAAACTGTCATGGACGCGAGTAAAATCTTCAGAAAGGGCGGGTTGCTGTTGTGGCTGACCCTGCTCTTTTCAGCTACTGCTATTGCACAAGGATCAGCTGAAGTTATTTCCGATCCGGCGGTTGAAAAGCTGATGGCGGCACGACTGGCGCAGCGTCAGGCCAGCGGCGGGAAGATTCCAGGCTTCAGGATACTCCTTGCGTATTCCGGCAGCCGCGCCACCGCCGAACGCCAGGCAGAGGAAGCCAGATTGCACTACATGGGCAAGTACGATATCGTAACGATGTACGACGAACCCAATTTCAAGGTCTATCTCGGCGAATACCGCCACCGTTGGGAAGCCGATGCCGTATTGCGAGAAGTACAGAAACAATACCGCGGTGCAAGGGTCATTCCCGATCGCATCCGGCTGCCTTTGCTGCTTCCTCCCGTTCCGCCCGGAACTGAGTAAAGAATCACGGACTTCTTTCGGAGGACAACGATAGGCAAGGGTACGCTTTCAACGCCTTCTCTTTCCTCAAGATTCGTTTCACATTTGCCGCTTTACTTTGCAGGCATGAGGAAAACCTGGCTTGTGTTTGCCGCTGCCGCTGTGCTGATGCTCGGAGGCTCATGGCAGAGCGGCGATTCAGCGCGAAAAGGGAAGAAAAAACCCAAAGGGCCGAAAAATATCGTGCTCATGATCGGCGATGGCATGGGCCTGGCGCAGATAGCCCTGACGCAGGCAGCCACTTCCTACCAACTCGCTTTGTTTGAATGGTTCAAGGTGATGGGCTTCATCAATACTTCCAGCGCCGACGATTACATCACCGACAGCGCCGCCGGAGCCACTGCCTTCAGCACAGGTGTGCGCACGAAGAACCACATGATTGGTATGGGTCCGGATTCTGTGGCGCGGATTACGCTCGCAGAGAAATTCCACATGGGCGGCCTGGCCACCGGATTGCTTGCCACCTGCGCCATCACCCATGCTACGCCTGCTTCCTTTTTCGCCCATCAGGTGAACCGGAATATGGGCAAGGAAATCGGCGCTGATTTGCCCAAATCGGGCATAGACGTTTTTATGGGCGGCGGCTGGCCACATGTAGACAGCACCAACCTGGTAAGGGCCGGATTTGATATCCGCCACGGCCTGGATGCGTTTCTTTCCGCGACTTCACCCAAAGTAGCCGGTTTTTACAGCCGCAGCATGCATCCACCCAAAATGAGCCAGGGGAGAGGCGATTTTCTGCCCCGTGCTTCAGCGAAACTCCTGGAACTCCTCAACCGCGACCCCGATGGATTCTTCGCCATGATCGAAGGTTCACAGATTGATTGGGGCGGGCATGATAACGATGCAGATTATATCGTCCAGGAAACCCGCGATTTCGATCTGGCTGTCCGCAAAGTACTTGAATGGGCAAAGCAGGATGGACAGACATTGGTTATCGTGACTGCCGACCACGAAACCGGCGGATTGACGATGCCGGGTTGGGACGCGGAAAAGAAAAAACCTGTAGCCAAGTTCAGTACCGGAGATCATACCGGTATT
Source organism: Bacteroidota bacterium (assembly GCA_046314695.1). Lineage (GTDB taxonomy): Bacteria > Bacteroidota > Bacteroidia > NS11-12g > UBA955 > REEB481. The sequence goes on from JBKDBI010000041.1 coordinate 7,649, forward strand.
CCCGTTCCGGTGTTTGCTTACGGCCCGGGTGCGGAAGATTTTGCCGGGCATTACCTCAATACCGACATCTATTTTAAAATCCTGAAAGCCAGATCGATAGTGCCTTAATTGGATGGTCACTCAAGAAAAAGTTACCATTGGGTGCAACCTTTTAACTTTGTCAATGACCAAAAGGTACAGAAAACGAAAAGCCATGAATACCTTTCACATGAAAACCCGTCAGCTGCTTGCCTTTGCAGCCATCGCGGCCGTAGCCTTTGCAGGCTGCCAGCGCGAGAACATTATTCCCGGCCAGGAAAACAACGTTGAATTCCTGACTGCTCCCACACCCGAAGAGCATGCAGCAGATATGGCTGATATGCTGCTTCAGCCGGTAGCTGTAGATGCTACCGACGCGGTTATGTTCGGAATGAACAACGATGGTATCCCGACCGATCTCGGAGAAGATGCTTTCGATCAGCGCACCGCTGGCCGCAAGGTTCCTTGCCGTGTAGACAGCCTCAGCGAGCGACAGGCAGCAGCACTCCGCAAGGCAAAGGCCGATGAACTCGCCTGCCTCCGCGATGCAGAAGCCAAGCTGCGCCAACTGAACCGCGAGCATGTAGCCCGTGCTGAAAAGCAACGTCAGGATCTGATGGATGCTTACCGCAATGGTCGCATCACCCGCGAAGAACTGCAGCGCCGCATGGCTGCCCTCAACGCCAGTATCCGCGAGAACATGGCGAAAGACCCGGCCCGTCAGCGCCTGGTTGCCCAGATCCAACTCTGCCACGAGAATTACCTGAAAGCGGTTAAAGCGATCCTCACGCCCCGTCAATGGGCACAGTGGTCGCGTTGCAACAAAACACGCCGCTGAGTCAATACAGCAGTTCATACTGAGAAAAGGTCGCCCCGGGGCGGCCTTTTCTTTTGTAACCCGGATCATGTGTTAGGAAATCGTTATGAGGGTCAAAAGCCCAAGGGAATCGGGCATTTCCTGAACAAGGCATAACGGACCTTTATGGTGCGTGAAGGAAATGCCGGTAACGAACGATTCCACAGGGATTTTGAGCCGGAATAGATTTTCTAATGCATGATTCGGGTTTAAGTTTGAACCATGTCTGAGGTTTTCGTAATTATTCCGGCCCGCTATGCCAGCACCCGCTTTCCGGGTAAGCCATTGGTGCCTATCGGCGGGATGAGCATGGTGGAGCGCGTGTACAGGCAGGCCGTACATGCGGTAGGCGAGGGGAAGGTTTGGGTTGCCACCGACGATGTGCGCATCGCAGAACATGTTCAAACCTTTGGCGCTGTTTGCATGACCGGTGAATGCGCCAGTGGAACGGATCGCTGTGCAGAAGCAGCCCGCAGACTGAACCTGAATACCGGTGTAATCGTCAATGTACAGGGCGATGAACCCTTCATACGCCCCGAACAGATCAGCAGCCTCGCTGACTTGTTCACCGATCCGGAAGTGCAGATTGCTTCGCTGCGCAA
>JBKDBI010000042.1:0-2611 GCA_046314695.1 Bacteroidota bacterium
GAAGGCCTGCAACCAGGCTTGTTCATCGCGGGCAGGCAGATCGAATCCGGCGCCCAGGGCGGCCAATCCCTTCCAGGGCGTATTGTCGCCAATGATCACCGGTAATCCGTTCGCCATGGCTTCAAAAATAGCGTGGCCGAAGTTCTCGCCGAGGGTAGGCAGGGCAAACCAATCCGCCTGCTGGAGTTTTTCTCCAAGTTCTTCCGGTGAAAGGAAGCCGTCCCAACGCACTTTAACATGCGGCGGCAACTGCTGCAGGGCAAGTTTAAACTGCGCCACATATTTCTGGTCACCACCGGGGGCCCCGTAGATATCGGCTTCAACAGGAAAAGGCAACTGCGACAAAATCCGCAGCAGGAAGAGGTTGTTTTTTTCGGGGGAAATGCGGGCTACGCTTACCAGCCGCAGTGAATCCGGGTACTTCCGCACGGCAGGATCGCGCTGTCCGGGCAGGGCTGCCATATTGGTGGCGCGAAACACCCGGTTCCGCGGGAATTGTTCCTTCACAAAATCTGCTTCCCAATTGTCAACCGCCTGGAATACGACACCGCGATACAAGCCCAGGAAGCGGGCTATACGCAAAAAGGCCAGCTTCCTTCGGCGTTTGATGGCCAAGGCAGTAGGATGCAACATGCCGCGCGGCGCCACGATCACTTTCTTGCCCAGCAGCCTGGCGGCCAGCAAGGGGAAAATGCCATAGCGCGGCGAAAACATACTCTGGATATACACCCGATCGCAATGGCTGTCTCGGATGGCGCGATAACAGGCGCGAAAGCCCAGTTTGGAACAGTATTTTACCTTTTCGCCGTGCTGGCGTTCCACCCATTGGTCATGCGGAACTTGGGCCATGGCTTGCGGATTTCCGTAGTCGAATGCAGAGGCTATGACCGAAAAACGATAGCGGCCACTGAGTCGGGAAACCAGGTTCACGACACTGCGTACCGGACCGCCGGCGCGGAAAGCGGGTTCATACCAATCGATGAAGATGAGGATATGCGGAACCCGGTCGGAAGGGCGCTGGCTGTCCATGAGCGTGTTTTTAAATATGCAGCTTGTGGCGGCGGATGTAATGGCCCATCACCACAAAAATCCAAACCCGGGCCCATGACAGGCTGCGGTCGCCCTGCAGGAAACGCTGCCAGAGTGCTTCCACAGCCGGGGCGTTGATGAGCGGAACGGCTTGCAAGGCACGGATATTTTCTTCGGCAAAGGCGCGCAGCGGACCGCGCAACCAGATCTCCCAGGGGAAAGTGAAACCCATCTTCTGGCGCTTGTACACCTCTTCCGGCAACATATCGCCGAAGGTGTCGAGCAGGAGTTTCTTTCCCGGACGCACAGGTTTGAAGGCGTCGGGCAGGGAAAGCACGTATTCGAGCAGAGGAAGGTCGAGGAAGGGGCAGCGGATTTCAAATGCGTGTGCCATACCCATCTGATCGCTGTCGCGCAACAGGATATTCGGCAAATACGTACCGAGTTCGGCCAGCGAAACCTCGCTGATCACCTGCCCTTGCGAAGCGATGCCGGCCAGGGTTTGAGCGGCTGTCGGATAAGGTTCGGCACTGATGAGGTTGCGCAGGCGTTCGGCGTCGGTGATGCGCCGCATGTGCGGATACCACGACGCGAGGTTGAGGTCTGGCTGCCGCAATATCTGGTACAATTTCTCCGTCCGCGTTCCGGGCTTGAAGCGGCGCGCGGCGGCGGCTACAGCAGTGCGCATGGAAGCAGGCACCTTGCCCAGCATGCGGTAACGGTGCAGGCGCTGGGCCAGGGGGAACATCCAATAGCCGCCGAATACTTCGTCGCCGCCGAGACCTGAAAGCGCGACCGTCATACCGGCCCGTTTGGCTGCTCCCGCTACTACGTATGTGTTTACTCCGTCGGTGGTAGGAAAATCCATCGCGTCGAGGGCGCGCACCACCTCTTCCTCCAGGCTGGCCGTCGGGATAATGATTTCGTGGTGGCGGGTATTGTAACGCTTGGCGACCATCCGCGCGATGGGCGCTTCGCTGAAAGCCTCCTCTTCAAAAGCAATATTGAAAGTCTGCAGCTCGCCCGGGCGGAACTGCGAAGCCAGCGCGGTGATGATGCTGCTGTCGATGCCGCCGGAGAGGAAGGTGCCAAGGGGCACATCGCTCACCATGCGCTTCTCCACGGCTTCGGTGAGCAGGCGCTTTACGTCGGCCTTGACGCGGTGGTAAGGACCCGTGGTTTTATAGGTGTGACGGGCGTCGTTGAGATGGTAAAAATATTCCAGTTGTATCTCGCCTTTCCGGTATACCAGCATCTGGCCGGGCATCAGCTCGCGCACGCCGTCGAGAATGGTATTGGGCGCGTGGACGGTCTGGTAGGCGAAAAACTCCGCCAAGGCACGCGGATCTATCTTCCCTTCGTACCAACCTGACTGCAATATGCCACGCAATTCAGAACTGAAAACGAATGGCGCTGCACCTCCGCCGGTGTAGTAGATCGGCTTCTTGCCGGTATGGTCGCGTACCAGGGTGAGGGTTTCTTCCTTGTTGTCCCATATCCCCAAGGCGAACATGCCGTGAAAACGCTTGAAAGCATCTGTGCCCCAGCGTTCCAGGGCCGCGAGTATCACTTCGGTATCGGT
>JBKDBI010000043.1:0-2461 GCA_046314695.1 Bacteroidota bacterium
TTTCCAAACGATCCGGTTCCTCCTGTGATGAGGATGCTCTTGCCGTTCAGGTCCAATATGTTACTCATAGTTCTAGTTTGTATGGGAGTTTAAAGTAACCGGTGCTCAGTGCCGTTCCATCGGCTGGTATTTTCACCACGATCGGTGCGGTAAGGTTGTCGATGACATCGTAGGGATGTTCCTGCATGCGGCTGCCTATCCAATAGTAGGTTTCGTACACGCCGGGCGAAAGATTGAGTGTTGGCAGCACCACAGAGGCCTTCTTGATTTGACCGCCACTGAGTCCGCCAAGCTCGATTCTGCCGGTGGAGGTTACCATTTCACGGCTGAGGGAAGAGCGGAGCCCCATGAGAAAGAAAAGCTCGTCAGTAGCTTTATTGGCTTCCATATCGAAATCGATGCGCACATCGCTTCCGGGATCAAATTCATTGGTTTCCTCACCAGTAAGCGCATTGAACATGCGCAGGCTGCCAATGCGCACCTGGCCGCTGCCGCGTCTGAACTGGGGATCGGATAGGCTGTCTTTGCTGGTGAGATCGAAACGCAAAGTCTGGTTTACGTATTCACGGATGACGGCGTCTGCCGGTCCGCGAGTGGCAATGCGGCCTTTTTCAATCAGAAGGGCCTTGTCGCATATATCGCTGACCGCCCCCATGTTATGGCTCACGAAGAGTACAGTTCTGCCTCCGCCGGCCACTTCCTTCATCTTACCCAGGCATTTCTTCTGGAACTCTGAATCGCCAACGGCCAACACTTCATCGATCACCAGAATTTCTGGTTCCAGATGGGCTGCTACCGCAAACGCAAGGCGCACATACATGCCGGAGGAATAGCGCTTCACGGGGGTGTCGATATAACGGGCCACACCACTGAACTCTACTATTTCCTCGAATTTGCGTTTGATTTCATTCTTGGTCATGCCCAGGATCGCACCATTCAGGAATATGTTCTCCCGGCCAGTAAGTTCAGGGTGAAAGCCAGTTCCCACTTCGAGCAGGCTGGCGATTCTGCCTTTTACACGGATTTCGCCGGTGCTGGGCATGGTAACCCGCGACAGGATTTTGAGCAGGGTCGATTTACCTGCGCCGTTGCGGCCGATGATGCCCAGCACTTCGCCCTGTTCCACTTCGAAATTGATATCGCGGAGGGCCCAGACATACTGGCTGTCTGTAACCGTGGTGCGGTCGTTTTCAACGCCAACGGTTGCCAACGGATCGGGTTTGCCGAGCATGCGGTACAAACTGCGCTTCAGGTCGTCGCTCAGGGTCTTGCCCGAAACCACGCCGAGGCGATACTGCTTGCTGATGTTTTCAGCTTCTATGACAATGGGCGACATGCTTCAGACTGTATCCATGAATGATTTCTCCACGCGGTTGAACAGGAGCGCAGAGAAGAGAAATACCACCACCATAAAGACCGCGCTGTAAACGAGGGCCATTGGATTGAATTCGGCGCCCTTGCCCATCAGTGCAAAGCGGAAGGTCTCGATAATGGAAGTCATCGGGTTGGCGTAGATGATCGTGCGGTAGGTGTCGTTCTTGATAAGGAACAAAGGGAAAATAAGTGTGCTGGCGAACTTGAGCAATTCGACACCGAAAGCCACCAGGAAAGCGAAATCGCGGTATTTGGTGGTGAGGCTGGAAATAAGGATTCCGAGCGAAAGCCCAAGACCGGCCATGATGATGATGACAACCGGAAGCAGCAACAACACCGGAGACAATTGAAAATCGTATCCGCCTTTGAGATAGTAGTACGACCAGACTATGGCGAGGATGATGAGCTGTATGCCCAACTTGGCCATGTTGGAAATGACCACGCTAAATGGCATCACCAGTCTGGGAAAATAAACCTTCCCATAAATGCTGGCATTGCCGGTGAAGGTGGTTGAAGTTTTCATCAGGCATTCTGAGAAATAGTTCCATGGAATGATGCCGGCCATGTAAAAGAGCGCCGTGGGCACATTGTCTGGCGCCAATCCGGCCAGGTTGCCAAACACAAACGTGAATACGATGGTGGTGAGTATGGGTTGAACTACAAACCAAACCGGCCCGAGCAAGGTTTGCTTGTATACAGCTACGATATCGCGGCGTACAAACTGCATCACCAGGTCGCGGTAACGCCAGACCTCGCGTAGGTTCAGGTCGAAAAAGCGCTGGTGGGGTCGGATGATGAGATCCCAGTTTTCTTTTTTCATGATGGAATGGCTTCAAGGGCTTCGGCCGGCAGCTTCACCCGTATATTTTGTTCGATGGAATGCAAGGCGATAATAAACTGCTGCCCGCCGTTGGTTTGCAGGATTTCACCTTCAAAACCGCGAAGCGGCCCTTGGGTGATTCGCACCTGCGTACCCGGCAATGTTGTGGCGTCGATGCCTGTCGCTTCGAGGTCGTAACCACAGGCGATCAGGCTGCGTATGGTTTCTATTTCATCATCGCCCACACGCGCTGGCTTTCCATTGTAA
>JBKDBI010000044.1:0-3263 GCA_046314695.1 Bacteroidota bacterium
AGCGGTCATCCTCGAACCAGGGGCGTGGACGTTTGTCGAGGCTGCGGATACGGATATTCATTCCGGCCGGAAGCTCGTCAGGTGTCAGCGGCGTGGTTTTCCGCGGAACCGGATGGTGGTGGTTGTAAGGAAGGTCTTTCAATGATTCCGGCAGCATCGAAATCAGTCGCAAACGCCCGCCCTGCGCGTGGATGAACCACGGATGGCTATGTGGTAACTGCAAATTCAGTCCCTTTATCTCAACGGGCATCAGCTCCAGGCCCTTTCCTTCTTCCGACTGTACCTTCAACCCTTGCTTCGGAGCTACCTTGGTGGTTTCGGCTTCAGGATCTGACTTTGCAGGAACAGCCGGGAAGTTGGCTACTCCCGCCGTTAGATGGTCCAGCATTGCGTACCAATCAACCAAATCAGCCATCATCACCTTCATTTTCTGCATCATCAACCAGATGGGACGATAGTTCCGGTGTCCCAGATGGCGCTGGACCTGCAAGGCAGAAATCGATTTCTTCTGGAAAGCAACTACACCAATCGCGTAAACCCAGTATCGGAAAGGGAGTTTTGAATACTCTAGCAAGGTGCCAATGCTCAGCGTTGTCTCAGACTGGCACTGTTTACACCGGTATCTCAGCTTTGACGGAAGCCAGAGATGTTCGCTATTGCCACAGCGGTTACAGAATACACCGTGCTTATCCCGCAAGTTCTTCCACAAAAGGATGCAGCTTTCTTCGGTGTTGTACGTTTGAATAAATGTCAAATAGTTCATAATTAAAAATAGGTAGAATGCGGGTGCAATATAGTCGGGAACCCCTTTCCTGTAAAGGCTACTGTGCAGCTTGTGCCTAATCTGGCCCGAAATTACACGCTTATAAACGTTTAACTAATACATTATACACACCACAATGCCCTCGTCCCTTTCTCCTTCCAGGCCTCAAGCCCCCCTTATCCCGTATCTCCCATCTCAATTTCATTATAGAATCAAGCACCCACATCCTTCAGAACGGCCACTCCCCAGACATCACACCACGCACTTTAAATAGAAAACCAAGATCTTCTATTTTCCTACTGCTCTCTCGATTCCGAACCAAATAGGTTTTCTCATCCATTTTTCGGGTTTATGGTGAGAAAAGGAAATGCAGTTTATGTCCGATTTTAAAGGGGTTTGGGCTGGAATAGTATTTCTAATGCATGAGTTGGGATTATAAATTCACCTTGAGGATCAAAATCCCGGACACAACCAAGTATTGCCTAATCAAGCAGTAATGATCCTGTTTGACGAAGACGGAATGTAGTTCACATCAAATGATCCCGATATTTCTACCCAATTAACCTTTCAAATACTCGAACGGCCTTGTTTTAACTCCTGGAAAATTCGCTTTCTCTTAACTTCACACACCGAATCATGTCTGAAACAAATATCCCCCCAACCTTTACCTTGCTCAACCGATCTCAGGTTCACTTGCTGTTGGAATGGGCCGCATTGGAAGGTTGGAACCCGGGTTTGCACGATGCCGATCTGTTCTACGATACCGATCCCGGAGGTTTTTACGGATTCTTTGAGGGGAATGAAATGATCGCCGGAGGCGCATTGGTCAGCTACGGTTCCGCATTCGGTTTCATGGGGCTTTTCATCGTAAAACCGGAATACCGCGGTTCCGGAATCGGGCGGGCATTGTGGCACCTGCGCCGCGACACGCTCTTGAGCCGTTTGAACCCGGGTGCGCCAATCGGAATGGATGGCGTGGTCGACATGCAGGGCTTCTACAACAAAGGCGGATTTCAACTGGCTTTTAAAGATGAACGATACGAGATAACAGGTGCAAGTTTTAGCAGGCATCCGGAGATTATGCCGCTGCAAGCTTCCGATTCAAACCACGTATTGGAAATGGATTTGCAGTGTTTTGGATACGACCGCAGTGCCTTTCTCCATGCATGGTTAAAACAACCCGAAGCGAAGGTTTTTCAGTTCGGCAAAGGTGCGGCATTTGGTGGCTTCATAGTGATGCGCAAGGCCCTGTCGGGTTGGAAAATCGGGCCCTTGTTTGCTGCAACGGAAACGGCAGCCAACGCCTTGTTGGAAACGTGTATGGATGCAGTTCCAGGAGACAAACTGTACCTCGACACGCCGGGGTCCAATCCTGCTGCCAAAGAACTCGCACGCCATCATACTGGTCAGTTTATCTTCGAATGCGGCCGCATGTATCTCGGCAATGCTCCTGACCTGCCGATGGAGATGATCTATGGAATCACCAGTTTCGAACTGGGCTGATTTCACCACGGAATTCTGCCTTCTTTGTAATCCTGGGCAAAACATCCACCCGGTACCAACCCGCATTTCTTATCATCTGTAAAGTAGCCGGATTTTTCGGCTTCAGACCTTTGCATCGTGAAAGAAGTACTGGCCGAAGAAGCAGCTATTAACGCCCAAACCGGTCTATGGCACAACCGCAGGCAATTCGCTCTCCTGGTGCTGGTGAATGCCCTTGTCGGGGCCATGATAGGCCTGGAGCGGAGTATACTTCCGGCTTTTGCAACGGAACACTTTCTGCTCGACAGTCAGACCGCCATCCTCAGCTTCATCGCGGCCTTCGGGCTGAGCAAAGCATTGGCGAATTATTTCACCGGACGGCTGGCCAATCGCTACGGACGCAGGAAATTGCTCATCGCCGGTTGGGTTCTTGCGCTGCCTGTTCCACTCCTCCTGATCTGGGCCCCTTCCTGGGCCTGGGTTGTTGCGGCCAATCTCCTTCTCGGTATCAGCCAAGGCCTGACCTGGAGCAGCACGGTGGTGATGAAAATTGATCTGGCGGGGGAAAAACACCGCGGACTGGCCATGGGGCTGAACGAATTTGCAGGCTACTTCGCCGTTGGGTTGAGCGCCTGGCTCACGGCGCGGATAGCAGCGGCGTATGGCATACATCCCGCACCTTTCTACCTCGGGATTTTCATTGCACTTCTGGGCCTGTCCATAAGCCTACTTTTTGTGAAGGAAACCAGCGGCTTTGTGATCAGCGAAAGCCAACGCAGCGAACAAGCTGCATTATCCAATGTCTTCCTCGACACCAGCCTCCGGAACCGCAAACTCAGCGCTGTGACCCAAGCCGGAATGGTGAACAACCTCAACGATGGCATGATCTGGGGCTTGCTTCCCTCCTGGCTGTTGTCAATACAAATGGACACGGAATCGGTCGGAATACTGGCAGCTGCGTATCCATTGGTTTGGGGTCTGGCGCAACTTTTCACCGGACCCTTATCCGATCGTTTTG
>JBKDBI010000045.1:0-6937 GCA_046314695.1 Bacteroidota bacterium
CTCACCCTCCGCAAATAATGCACAAGCTATTCATCCTCCTGGGTGCCTGCCTGCCTTTCGGCGCAATGGCACAATCGTCCTTTAAGGTGCAGCGCAACCTGGCTGTGCCGCTGTACAAGGTGTTTGAACCGGAAAAGGAAAAGGATGAATGGCTCGAAATACAATCGGCCGAGATGCCCAAACCCGGTGGCCAGAATCCGGGTCTGACGGCCTACCAGGATGCACGCCGCGCCGCTGCCAACCTGCGCAGCAACAACCGGGTTTACACCACACCACCGGCGGTCATCACGCCCGAACTGCAACGCGCCTGGGAAGGATTGTCGGGAAGCGGTACGCCCAACGACAACCATATCGCAGTAGCCAACGACGGCAAAGTGATCAGCGTGCTGAATGTCAATATCCGGCATTTCAACGATACCGGGCGACTGCTGAAAACCTGGGGCCTGGCAGCCTTTGCGCGCAATCCGAATGTCAATCCCGAAGGGCCAATCCCAAACCTGGAACGCACCTATGATCCACGTGTGATCTACGACCAGGAAGCAGACCGCTGGATTGTGGTATTCATGAACGGCGTACTCGATCGCGAGAGCTTTACCATTGTAGGCTTTTCCACGTCTTCAGATCCGCTCAAACCCTGGAACGTCTACCGCCTGCCCGGCAATCCGTTCCGCGATACCACCTGGAGCGATTACCCGATCGTGGCCCTGGGGAAAGACGATCTGTTCATCACCCTCAACCAACTGAAGAATGGAAAGGGTTGGAAGGATGGCTTCACCCAAAGTATCATCTGGCAGGTGAACAAGGCCTCGGGCTATGCCGGCGATTCGCTGCGCAAAAACCTGTGGCACGACCTGAAGTTCAATAACAAAGCAATCTGGAGCATTTGTCCCGCGCAAGGCGGCCTGAACCTCCTGCCGCATATGCACCTGCTGAGTGTGCGCCCTGCGGATACGCTGAACGACACGCTGTTCGTCCACAAAATCGAAGGAACAGGCAACAACGCCAGCTACAGCCTGCGGGTGCTGAAATCAGACAAGGCTTACGGCTATCCGCCTTCGGCCCTTCAGCCGGTGGCAGGTTTCAAGTTGGCCACCAACGATGCGCGTGTGCTTACTGCGGTAGAATGGGCGGGGCAGGTACATTACGGACAAAACAGCATCCATCCCATCAGCCTGCGCCCCTGTATCTATCACGGTATTTTGTACGGAATAGCAGGAGAGAAGCTGCAGGTGCGTTCCGAATTTATCACCTCCGATTCGCTCGACTTTGCATATCCGGCCATTGCCGCTGCCGGCAACGATCCGCTCGACCCGTCTGTGGTAATCACCATGGTACACAGTTCTGAGCGCACCTTTCCCGGTACTTCGCTCATCTACGCCAATCGCTACCGTGAATATTCCCCGGTGGTGCGGATGAAAGAGGGTCGCAACATCATCAATTACAGCTTCATTCCGCCCGGCGAGCAACGTTGGGGCGATTACGAAGGCATCCAGAAAAAGTACAACGAGCCCAACGCGTATTACGCAGTCGGTTCATATGGTAACCTTGCCATGAATGCCTATGTGGCGCGCTTTACCCTGAGCGACGGACTCATCCGTCAGAGCCAGCCCTTGCAAACACTGCGCGTTTTCCCGAATCCGGCAGACGACCATGCGCGCCTCGAACTGAAACTTGATCAGGAAAGCACCTGCAAGGTTGAAATGGTCAACATGCTCGGGCAACGGCAGGGCGAGGTTGAAACCTATAAACTCAACCCCGGTACCCACCTGCTTTCTGTTCGCACGTATCGTTTCGCCGCCGGCACCTATGTGTTGCGCGTTTACAACGAAGCAGGAACCTTGTTGCACAGCGAAAAGATCATCATCCGTTGAACCAGACTCCGGAACCCGCGCGCATTTTCCTGGTGAACAAGCCTTTGGGCTGGAGTTCATTTCAGGCGGTGAAAAAGATGAAATACCTGCTCAAAGCCCGTAAATGTGGCCATGCAGGAACCCTTGATCCGCTGGCTACCGGCTTGCTCATCATTTGTACCGGCAAGGCTACCAAGCAGTTGCCCGAGTTTCAGGCGCAACAAAAGGAGTATACCGGTACCATCACGCTTGGTGGAATAACACCTTCTTACGATCTGGAGACAGAAGTGGTTTCCAGGTTGCCTTTTGAACACATCACCCGGGAGGAAGTGGAGGCCACAATGGCACAACTGACGGGAGAAATTGAACAGGTGCCGCCGGTTTTCAGTGCGGTGAAGGTGGATGGCAAGCGATCGTACAAGCTGGCACGGCAAGGGGAAGCCAAGGTGCTCGATGCGAGGAAGGTATTGGTGGAGTCGTTTGAAATCACGCGATTTGCACTGCCGGAAGTAGATTTCCGTGTGGCCTGTTCCAAAGGAACGTATATCCGCTCGCTGGCCCACGATCTTGGCCGGTTGCTCGGCTGCGGAGGCTATCTCAGTGCGCTGGTCCGCACGCGCATCGGCGATTTCCGCATCGAAGATGCCCATACGCCCGCCGAATGGCAGGAAATTTTGAAGGAAGAAACCGACCTTTCGCAGTAACTTTGTTAAGATTTGTTCTGCATCGGTTGCCATACTTATGCTGAACGGTACACAATTTGAAGAACCCAATCACATGCAAACGAAATTGACTTTGAAGACCATCGTTTTTGCTGCGCTCGCCATGGTGACCTTTCAGGGTTGCCAGGAAGTAAGTGCTTCAGAACGGGTAAGGTCATGGATGTCGGATATGCTTACGCCCAGGCCACCGGCTGCCGAGGTGGTAGCCGACGGCTTCAGTGTCAGCGGTCAGCTGCGCAATATGCCCAATCGCCTGGTGGTGTTGCAGGAAGTGAAAAAAGGCGGCTGGTTCTTTATCGATTCGGCCCGCACGGATGCAGAAGGCAAATTCAGTCTGGACGGCAATACGAAAGAAGATGTATTCTGCGCCCTGCAGTGGGATTCATCAAGTTATGTGCTCCTGGCACTGAACAACAAATCGAACGTGCAGCTCGAGATCACCGGATTCAATCCCTACATATCTTACAGCCTGAGCGGCACTGAAATTCAGCAAAGCACCGATCTGAAAGAGTTTGTGGAACTGAGTGCCGGCTTCGACTTCAAACTGCAATCCATCCAACAACAAGCTTCCCGCCTGGGCAACGGACAGGAAGACTACGTGAAAGCTTCGATGCTGCAGCAGCAGTTTTATGAGATACTCGACATGCGCACCAAGGCTTTCCGCGAGTTTATGCTGCGCAAGCCCAAGTCGCTCGTGCCCTACATGGTGTTTACGTATTACATGAACCAGGAGTACGAATTCGCCGATCTGGAAGCCGCCTACAAAGCGGTTTCAGCTTTCAATCCGGCTTCGAAATACACAACAGAACTGGCGGCCATATACAATGCCGAAAAACTGCTCGCTGTCGGCAGCCCGGCTCCTGAGATCATTCAAAACGATCCCAACGGAAAGCCCGTAGCCCTTTCCAGCCTCAAAGGCAAGGTGGTGTTGATCGATTTCTGGGCATCCTGGTGCCGTCCCTGCCGCATGGAAAACCCGAATGTAGTGAAGATGTACCGCAGGTTGAAAAGCAAAGGTTTTGAAATCTACGGTGTATCGCTCGACGGAGACGCCAATGCCTGGAAGAACGCCATCGCCAAAGACAGCCTGACCTGGTACCATGTAAGCGATCTGCGCCAATGGCAAAATGCAGCTGCCAAGCTGTACAAGGTGAGCGGCATTCCATACACTGTACTGCTCGACCGCAACGGCAATATTGCCGCCAAGGGCCTGCGCGGTCCGGACCTGGAAGCCAAGGTGGAAGAACTGCTCGCAGCACCTTCCGGCAAACAGAAGTAAGCAACAGGCTTTACTTCCTGTTAACTTTGCGTTAAGCGCTGCGTGGGTTTTTGGTAATATCTCCTTCACAGTAGCTCCTTTTTTTTGTAACATCATGACAGGCAATATGCCCACAATACTGGTTGTTGACGACGAACACGATATCCTCGAGTTCATCCGCTACAACCTGGAAAAGGAGGGTTACCATGTGTTCACGGCGCTGAATGGTTCTCAGGCCTTGGATCAGGCAGCTAAAATCAAGCCCGACCTGATTTTGATGGACGTGATGATGCCGGTGATGGATGGCATTGAAGCTTGCCGCAACCTGCGCCAAAGCGAGGCCACGCGCAATTGCCTGATTGTTTTCCTTACTGCAAGGGCCGAAGAGTTTGTCGAGCTGGCTGGTTTTGAAGCCGGAGCTGATGACTTTATCAATAAACCCATCAAACCACGCGTGTTGCTCAGCCGCATCAAAGCCATTCTGCGCAGGCAGGACAAAGGCGGTTTCATGGATCACATGAAGTTCCCTGATCTGGAAATTGACCGCGAGAAGTTCATGGTATTGTACAAAGAGCGGCCGATTCAGTTTCCCCGCAAGGAATTTGAACTGCTCTCCTTCCTCGCTTCCAAACCCGGTAAAGTATTTAGCCGGGAAGAAATCCTCGATCAGGTATGGGGCGCCGACGTGGAAGTGGTAGACCGAACCATCGATGTGCATGTGCGGAAGATCCGCGAAAAGCTCGACGACCGCTTCATCTACACCGTAAAAGGCGTGGGCTACAAGTTCGATACGCCCTGACAGCGGGATATCGTAACTTTGCAACCCCATGGGGCATTCCGTAGCCTTCTATACCCTCGGTTGTAAACTCAATTACGCAGAAACCAGCACCATCGGCCGGCAGCTCAGTGACGCCGGTATGGACAAGGTGAACTTCACCGACGGTGCCGATATGTACGTCATCAATACCTGCAGCGTCACCGATCAGGCAGACCGCAAATGCAGGAAGGTGGTGAAGGAAGCCCTGCGCTACAATCCGAATGCCTACATCGTTATCGTGGGTTGCTATGCGCAGCTTAAGCCCGCTGAAATAGCGAGCATTCCAGGCGTGGATCTGGTGCTGGGCGCTGCCGAAAAGTTCAACCTGGTTTCGCATCTGCATCACCTGAGCAAGGAAGCCAAAACGCGCGTACTCAATGCGCCGATCAAGGAAACAAATACGTTCGTTCCCGGCTTCAGCGAAGGCGATCGCACGCGTACCTTCATGAAAGTGCAGGATGGCTGCGATTATTTCTGCACCTTCTGCACCATTCCCCTGGCGCGCGGGAAAAGCCGATCTGCCAGCATACGTGAAACGGTTGAATCGGTGAAAACCGCTGCCGGTCCGGGTGTGAAGGAAATCATCCTCAGCGGCGTAAACCTGGGCGATTTCGGTGCAGGCACAGACGAGAACTTCTACGGCCTCATCCAGGCGCTCGACCGCGAAGTGCCCGTGGAGCGCTTCCGCATTTCAAGCATAGAGCCCAACTTGCTCTCCGACGAAATCATCGCATTTGTACATGCTTCTGAAAAGTTTGTCCCCCATTTCCATATTCCATTACAGAGCGGCAGCGACGAATTGTTGCGGAAGATGCGCCGCCGCTACGAACGCGAATTGTACACCCGTCGCATCGAAGCCATTCGCCGCCTGATGCCGGATTGCGGAATCGGTGTAGATGTAATTGTAGGATTCCCCGGCGAAACAGAAGCAGAATTCCTTGAAACCTACCAATACCTGAACGAGCTGCCCGTCAGCTACCTGCATGTATTCCCTTACAGTGAACGTGCGAACACCACGGCGGTGAAACTTCCGGGCGCAGTGCCGTTGAAGGAACGCATGCAGCGCAGCGAAATGCTCCGCATCCTGAGCGAGAAAAAACGCAGGGCCTTCTACGCTGAACATATCGGCAGCGTGCGGCCTGTGCTGTTTGAACAAGAAGAGAAAAACGGATTCATGTATGGTTTCACCGATAACTATATCCGCGTAAAAACACAATATGATCCGCTGCTGGTCAACGAAGTACGTCCGGTTGAACTGGGTCAGCCCGATGCCGACGGCGACCTCTGCGGCATCGAAATGTCTGCCTTCATACCGGCCCACTAACGATATTCGCAACCCATGTATGCTTCGCTGTACGATTTGATTTACGACCTGACAGGTCTGAAACTACCATTCCTGCTGATAGTCAATACTTTCGGCCTTTTTGTGGCTTTTGCCGTGATGGCGGCGTACAAAGTGTTTTCCATGGAATTTACCCGCCGGCACAAACTCGGTCAGTTCCCAGACTATCGCATTGTACAGACCCTTGGAAAACCTTACGGCATAGGCGAGTATATCAGCAACGGCATCCTTGGGTTTATCATGGGCTACAAGGTGGTGTACATGTTTCTTTTCCCGGATGCTGCTGCCGGTAACCCACAGGAATTTCTTTTTTCAGGGGATGGCAGTATTTGGCTGGGACTGGCAACAGCGGGCATCTTGCTTGGTTTGCGTTACCGCGAAGACCTGAAACAGCGCCTGCCAAGTCCGGAACAGAAAGAGACCGTTACCGGCCCTGAATTTTTCATGGGCAATGTAACCGCTATCGCCTTGATCGCCGGGTTTCTCGGGGCCAAGGTGTTCCATATCCTGGAAGACTGGGAGAATTTCTCACGCGATCCCTTTGGTAGTTTCTTCAGCACCGGGGGTTGGACTTTCCTTGGCGGACTGATAGCCGGCGGTGCGGGTGTACTTTGGTACTGCCACCGGAAGGGCATGAATATCTTCCGCGTACTCGATGTAGGCGCTCCGGGCATGATGCTCTCTTACGGCGTGGGCCGCATGGGTTGCCATCTCAGCGGCGACGGCGATTGGGGCATTGCCAATACTTCGCCACGGCCTTCCTGGCTGAGCTGGCTGCCAGACTGGGCCTGGGCCTACGATTACCCGAACAATGTGATTGATGCCGATCCTGGTAATCTGATTCCCGGCTGTGAAAGCCTCCATTGCAATCGATTGGCGGTTCCGGTATTCCCAACACCGTTGTACGAGTTTGTGGCCGCCATCCTGCTTTTCGCGCTTATCTGGTGG
>JBKDBI010000046.1:0-4081 GCA_046314695.1 Bacteroidota bacterium
TACCGTGAACTTCTGGTTGCGGGTTTGTTCTTCCCAAACCATTTTGGCCGACTCGAGCTCTTCCAACAGGCGCTTTTCGCGGTCCCGGAGTTTGGCGGCCTCTTCGTATTTCTGGCTGCGCACTACGAGGGTCTTTTCATTCTTGATTTCCTCGATCTGTGTTTCCAGTGCCACGATATCGGCCGGCACGTGGATATTGCTGATATGGACGCGGGCTCCGGCTTCATCAAGCACATCAATGGCCTTATCCGGCAGATGGCGATCGGCCATGTAACGAACACTCAGGTCTACGCAGGCCTTCACCGCTTCCGGAGTGTATTGAACACCGTGGTGCTCCTCGTATTTGTCGCGGATATTGTTCAGGATTTCGTAGCTCTCTTCCGTGGTTGCAGGTTCTACAATCACCATCTGGAAGCGGCGTTCGAGGGCACCGTCTTTTTCGATGTACTGCCTGTATTCATCCAGTGTAGTAGCGCCGATGCACTGCACTTCACCGCGGGCCAAAGCAGGTTTGAACATATTGCTGGCATCGAGTGAACCGCTGGCACCGCCGGCACCCACGAGTGTATGAATTTCGTCAATGAAAAGGATGACATCATCGGCCTTTTCGAGTTCGCCCATGATGGCTTTCATCCTTTCTTCAAACTGGCCGCGGTATTTGGTTCCTGCAACCAGGCTGGCAAGATCGAGGGTAACCACGCGTTTGTTGAACAGCACGCGGCTCACCTTACGCTGGATGATGCGCAGGGCCAGGCCTTCCACGATGGCTGTTTTGCCGACACCGGGTTCACCAATCAGCACCGGATTGTTCTTTTTCCGGCGGCTGAGGATTTGGGAAACGCGTTCGATTTCCTTTTCCCTGCCTACAATCGGATCCAATTTGCCTTCCTCGGCCATGCGGGTAAGATCGCGGCCGAAGTTGTCGAGCACCGGGGTTTTGCTCTTGTTTTTCGCCGCACCTTTGCGCTGGTCTGCCATCTTTTGTTCCTGATGGTAGTACTCTTCGGGCGTCTCCTGGTCGTCGGACGGGGCTTCGGCGCGGGTGTCCTGCAGCCCTTCCTCGACGGCCGACTTGAAGATATCGTAGGTAACGCCAAAGCTTTGCATGATCTGCGAGGCGATATTGTCTTCATCGCGCAGGATGCTGAGCAGCAGGTGTTCGGTTCCGATGATATCCGATTTGAATATCTTGGCTTCCAGGTAGGTGATTTTGAGTGCTTTTTCCGCTTGCTTGGTAAGGGGAATATTGCCGAGGTTGGCAGCGCGGGTAGCGGTAGGCTTGATGGTGTCTTCGATGGCCTTTTTCAGGCGCAGCAGATCGATATCCAACACACGCAGGTTTTGCAATGCTTTGCCTTCTCCTTCGCGGATGATGCCCAGCAGCAGATGCTCGGTGCCGATATAATCGTGCCCCAGGCGAATGGCTTCTTCACGGCTGTATTGGATTACCTCCTTTACCCGTGGCGAAAATTTGGCTTCCATGTTCTCTTGGTCAAAAATAGTGGTTTAAGGGGTGGGTCGGATGGCAAACTACCAACGATGACGGCAATTGTACATTCCGGTCGAACATACAAACGTTTCCATCCGCAAATCGTTGTGGAATACTTCTCCGATTTTGCTGATTACGGCAAAACATCGGCCAATTCGCTACACCTGACATAATTGCAGTAACCTGGCCCTAACTTAGCCTTAATGAGCCATTGACGCCATTCTCAAACTGAACTGGCAGTCCGGATTTCACTGCCGTGCTCCGGCGCATGTGGACAAACTTTCCGCGCTGTGCATGGAGAAATCGACACCTCTCCGGGTTTATCCACCTCTTGCCAACAACAAGCCTTGCCGACTGTGGATACTTAAAAGGTTGATAAGTAAAGCGCCTCCCGGGCATCCGCTTGAACTAATTTTGATAGCCCATGGAAGAACGAATTGTTACCGGAGAGAGAGAGAAAGAAAAAGACAGGCGCAGGAGCAAAACGGGCGTACTGAATGCCCTGGAGCTGGGCGGAAAGCTGCCGCCGCAGGCACGCGAACTCGAAGAAGCCGTATTGGGCGGCATGTTGCTGGAAAAGGAAAAGATTGGTGAAGTAGCCGAAGTGCTGTCTGAAGACCATTTCTATGTAGATCAGAACAAACACATTTATCGTGCGGTGCGCGAAATGTACGATGCCGGCGAAGCGGTAGACCTGCTGAGCATTACACAGAAACTGCGTAGCCTTGGCACGCTGGAACTGGCCGGTGGCCCTTACTATCTGGCCCAGCTTACCAACCGGGTGGCCAGCGCAGCCAATATCCATTTCCATGCGCGCATCCTGACGCAGAAGTTCATCCAGCGCGAACTGATTCGCGTGGCAGGTGAAATAAGCCGCGATGCTTTCGACGAAGTAACCGATGCCTTCCAACTGCTCGATTCGAGCGAGAAAAGCCTGTACGATATCAAGAACAAAAGCATGAAAAAAGGCTTTTCGCGTATCGGCGTTTTGCTCAATAAGGCGATCAGCAATATCCAGAATGTTGACAAGAGCCAGGAAGGCCTGACCGGTATTCCAAGCGGGTTCAGCCAATTGGATCGGCAGACCAGCGGCTTCCAAAAAAGTGACCTGATTATCGTGGCAGCCCGTCCGGGTATGGGTAAAACAGCTTTCGCACTTTCGCTGGCGCGGAATGCCGCCGTGAACTTTGGCAAGGCTGTAGCCATCTTCTCATTGGAAATGGCCGACCTCCAGCTGGTGAATCGTCTGATCAGCGCGGAGGCCGAAATCGACTCCAAGAAAATCCGCAGCGCCGACCTGAGCGAAGAAGAATGGCGCCGCCTGCACGAGCGCAGCAACCGCCTCGACCGCGCCAAGATCTATATCGACGACACCCCCCAGCTCAGCATGTTCGACCTCAAGGCCAAATGCCGCCGCATGCACAGCCAGGACGGCCTCGACATGATCATCATCGACTACCTGCAGCTATTGCGCGCAGAAGACAAGAATATTAAGAACCGCGAACAGGAAATCAGCCATATATCGCGTTCGCTCAAAGCCATGGCCAAAGAACTCGACGTGCCTGTGATTGCCCTGGCGCAGTTGAGCCGCGAAGTTGAAAAACGAGGAAACAAACGGCCGCAACTGAGCGACCTGCGCGAATCGGGTAGTATCGAACAGGATGCCGACCAGGTGTTGTTCCTTTTCCGCGACGAGTACTACAGCAAGTTCGGGCAGGAAACCAATGGGCAGGTACCGCAACAGCAGCAGGTACAAGAACCTGTTCCCGAAGGGCAGGTTGAAATTCTGCTGGCCAAGAACCGCCACGGGGAAACCGGTTCTTGCTTTGCGCATTTTGAAGGCAAATACTCCCGTTTTGAAGACGTCAAATTCGGCGGAGACTATGGCAGCAATTCCGGCATCGTAACCATGTCGAGCCGCATGAACCACATGGACGACGACGACGATGCGCCCGGAGGCAGTGGCGGCTTTGGCGGCGGTTTTGGCGCCAACATCGTGATCGACCCGGATCCATTCTGATCCAACAAAAGCTAAGAGCAGGCTCCCGGGCCTTCAAGCCATCCATCAGGCCGGTAGTTTTTCAAACCAAAGCTATCGGCCTGATTTCGTTACAGTTCGGCTGAAAAGACCGCATACTCCAAGCGGCGCAGGTGCCGCAACGTCGCATTGGCGTCATTTTTTGTCTAACTTCGTATTCCCCCCATGCGCGCCTGTATCCCCCACATGGCCAAGTTCCTGATTTTTTTCAGCGGCCTTGCTTCCCTTGCTGCCCAGCGGGCGGTTCTTGTAACCCCGATGGGCCATAGCGAAGCACTTGCTTCCTTTGTCTACAGCGGAGACGGCCGATTTCTCGTCACAGCGAGCAATGACCGCTCGGCCCGCATCTGGGAAAACAACAGCAGAAAACTCCTCTTTACGCTGAACGGCCACAGCGATGCCCTCACATCGGCAAGCTTTAACCCAAACGGCAACCGCATCGTCACCGCCTCGGCCGACGGCAGCGCCTGCCTCTGGAATGCATGGACCGGCGAGAAGATTTTTTGCCTGCCCGACCACCGAAGCACTGTTTTTCATGCCGGTTTCACGCGCGA
>JBKDBI010000047.1:0-3419 GCA_046314695.1 Bacteroidota bacterium
GATCTATGTCTGCTTCATCCGTATAAAACACCGAAGCATCTTTGAATTTCTCACCGCGCACCGTCAGTCCTTCTTCGTCAAAACCGGCCCCGCTCCAGAACATCAGCCGTATGCCGGGCTTTTGCAAACTGTAGCCCACGATCGGATTGCCTTCGATAAACCAGACAGGATGCCCGTGCCAAATGCGGGCTTCGGCCTCTGGCAAGGCTTGTTCAATAGCACCGTACAAGCGCTGGCAAATACCTGTCCATTTGCTATCCATTTGATTGTGGTAAGCAATGATATCCGGCCAATTCCGCTCTTCCATGGGTTGCCTTTCGATACCGGTCAAATCTTGCATTGCTTTTCAGGAAGGCATACGCTGTTTAGAAATCCGCATGATTGTATTTGCGTCTGCGGAAATTATCATCATCGTCTTCTTCTTCCGGATCGCGGTAAAAAGCGCGTTCCTGCATGCCGCGTATGCGTTTCTTGCCCCAAAGCCAGGGCATGTCTGCATAAGTACCGGGCGTGTAATCGTCTGCGCTGCCGTCTTTGCGGATATTCAGTGTGGAAGTGCGGATGAGGTTGCCGTTATCCCAGATTTCTTCTGTAAAATCGAGCTCATTGGCCAGTTGCATCATGCGCCATTCATCGCCGGCATCGAAACATTGGTTGTCGAGGAAATTGATGCCTTCGAGGTCGCCCAACAGCCAGCGGCCATCCTTTTTACCATTCCGGTATTTGCCGGCAGATTCCAGGGTTCCGCCAATGGAATAGCGGTACCAGGTGCTGTCGTACAAGCCGTTGCGGATGAATCCATCCATCCGTTTCACCGTATTCACATGGAAATCGTACACCTTGCCGCTGTATTGTTGCAGGGTCTGATTGCCGGCGCTGTCGTAAAACGCAGTGTACCAGATGTCTTCAAAGCTGAGGTCGGTTTCGGTTGCACAGCTGTAGCTGAACGATTCATCCATTACATAGCCTTCATACAACAAGTAACCTTTGGGGTGATAACCGCGGATACGGCCTTTGTAGCGCAGGGTATCTCCGCTGCCATTGGGGGCAAGCACCTCACCTGACGTGTATTCTATCTCCTTGAGCTTATTGCCCGATTCGTTGCTGAAAGTCCACCAGCCGCTGCGCTGACCGTTCTCCACACGGCCTTCCTGACTCACCTGTCCGTTGGTGAAGAAATAGCGGTAATCGGCTGTCCAGCTGTTGGAGAGCTCCAGCCAGTTTGCATTGCGGTCTGAGAGCCCGTCTTCCTCATAATCAACCGCGCGTCGGTACTCCAGGTAATAGGGTTTGCGCGGTCTGACAATCGTACTTCCTCGATTGAATTCAGGCGCATACGAGTCTTCCAGGGAAAGTTCGCGCAATTCAGAACGCAGCATCTTGCCAGAATTCATGGATCGGATGGATAAATTGGGCCTTACCTCCTTCAATCCTGAAAGTTCAAAACCGTCATTGGCAGTGGTAATCTTGAAGAGACGCATGGAATCTTCTGGCCGGAAGGTCACTTCAGCCTTGATGCCACCCTTTTCGAACCAGAATCGGGCTTTGCCTTCTGCAATTCCCTGGTTGAAATACACTTCGCTCCTGGGGATGCGCGCGGTGCTGGGCATGGCAGTTTCTACCTGACCACGCCCGGCGTATTCCACCAGTTCTTCATCGCTCATGTGGTCCATATCAGGGCCGCTGTTCGATTCGAACCTGGTCCAGTACGAACGGTACAATCCGTTGGGAATGCCGTTGGTCAGCGGCAGTGTATCGCGGATCCAGCCGGTATTGGTCTCGGAGCGGATGATATGCAGATCGGGCTGACCCTGGCGCATGAAGAAGCTCACCTGCCTGTCCGCATCATCGCCGCTCATGGTATGCAAGCCATCGGGTTTGTTGCGGCGGTAAGGACGAATCTGCCGCTGCAGGTGATTGAAGGGATCGGTGTAATTGCCCACCCTTTCACCATTTTCATAATGGTTATGGAATCCTTGTATCTGCCCGTGTTCGTTTTCCCATTGAAACGCTTCTGTGCCGTGTTTGCGGCCCATGGCGTAGTCAGCTTTCACCTTGCGTGCGCTGTGTTCATCCCATGCACTGGCGCGGCCACTGAGCACCCCATTCATCCATTGGGAATATACCTCGGCCTGTATGTGCTTGACTTTCCTGTAATTGGGATAATCTGCCACCGAGCGCGGATTGATCCAGGCCGGCAGGCCGGCCGCTTTTACATGGATGAAGGTATCGTAACCCGGCAGGAAGCGCCGCTTGATTTGCACCAGTTTAAAGTCTTCCAGGTCTTCCAACTCTTCTCCGCTCCTGCTGTCGCGCACTTTGCGTTTATCCAGGTGCAGGTTCCAGCCGCCGGTAAAGGGTTTACCATTCAGCAACAAGGTTGACCGGGAGCGGTCAGGAAAACCGTACTCCATGGAATAAAGAAAGGTGGTTTTGCTGAGGTTCTCGTCTTCGAGCAATAAGTACCTGTTGGCCGGTGGTGCACCCGGCTTGGTATGTACCGTAACCAGTTCCTGCAATTGCGGCAACTCCTGAAATCCGACATACTGTTTCAGGGTAAGGGTGCTGTCGGCATGTCGGGTTATTTCCATGCGCAGGGGCTTAAGCCTAGCCTCTTTCTTGCGGTCGTTGTCCTGCCGTTCTGTCAAAGTGTAAACACTATCCTTGGTAATGACATTCCGGCGCACCAGGCGGTAATACAATTGGCCATTCTTGTCGTTCGTCTGCACTGAATCGGAAGTGTAAACAGCAGGAATGGGTTGTTTGAGAATTGCGGTAAAATAGCCGGGCTTGGTTTCTACAGCGTAGCGCATATTGCCGGAGGAGTTCTCTTTATGCACGACCTCGCGCAATTCTTGCGCACGAAAGTCGCGCAGGCCGTAATAGTTTTCTCTGACCAGGTTTCCATTTTCCCAGCGTTTCAGGTGGAAAAGGTTGCCATACGTGCTGTCGTACCCGATGTACCGGAGGGTTTCGTGGAATTCTTTCTTCTCTTCTTTCCCTGTCTTTGAAGTGTAATCAATTTCATATTCCTCTACACGTTGGGCCCTGCCGAGGAAGTAAACGGAGGTGCTGTTCCCGTTCCCGTAAACCACAGTGCTTTCGAAGCGCTTGTTTTGGATCCACTCGCGGCTGCGGTAATCGGGACTGATATCGTGTGGCCAGGATCCCATTCCGCTCATGGAGCTGTAGTTTTCAGCATACCAGATACCGGAATCCTGCCGCTGCCTGTATCCAGCTGCTGTTTGCATATCAATGGAGTCGAGGATGCGCACCGTGCGTACAAAGCTGTAATTTTCATTTTTAAAGGTAAACCTGCCTTCTTGGGTGAACCGACCGTTTTGAAACCAGCGCATTTTGCTCTCCTGATA
This sequence comes from Bacteroidota bacterium, assembly GCA_046314695.1. Taxonomy (GTDB): domain Bacteria; phylum Bacteroidota; class Bacteroidia; order NS11-12g; family UBA955; genus REEB481. Next base: position 3,372 of record JBKDBI010000047.1, read on the forward strand.
CGAATTCTTCTTGTTTGTCACCGATGTCGAATCCCAATCCCAGCCGTG
>JBKDBI010000048.1:0-2636 GCA_046314695.1 Bacteroidota bacterium
AAATTTCACCCCTTCCGAAAACAACGGCAAGCGCCTCTTTCTGCTGCCGCCCAATGCCGGCGGACTCGGTTGCGCGGGCTGCCACAATACCGACGCCTTCCTCAACGCCCCCGGTGGCCCGACCAACAACGGCCTCGACGCGGAAACCGGTGGCGACCAGGGCGCATTTGGTCCGACACAAAACCCTGCGCTCCTCGGCGCCTTCAAGGTGCCTTCGCTGAAAAGCATCGCCGAAACGGCTCCCTATATGCACGATGGCCGTTTCGCTACCCTGGAACAGGTGATCGAGCATTACAATTCAGGTGTGCAGAACCATCCGAACCTGGCGCCGCAGTTGCGCGATCCGCAGGGAAACCCGCGCCGACTCAACCTCAGCGCACAGCAGAAGGCCGATTTACTGGCGTTCCTTAAGACCCTGAGCGACCCGGTGCTGGCGGGTGATGTGAAGTTCAGCAACCCCTTCAAGATGTAAGGCAGGGACCCTTAAGACCGGGTCTGGCGTATCGAGAATGCACCGTTCCTTGCCTGCCATCCGGCCCTAACTTCGCCATGCCTGTAAAGGGTTAAGGAATGAAAACGCACCGTATTAAAATCTTGCTCCCATTGCATGCGGGAAACCACATAAAAAAAGAGGCAAAGTGTGGGTCTGCACTGCACGCGATGCACGGTTTTTTTACGCTGCTCCTTCCAATCGCAAGCCTTTTTTCCGCTTGTCAGTCAGGCGAGAAAACAGTAGTGCGTGAGGACTTCAGGAAATACTATGACAGTTTTCAGGTGCAAGGCGCCTTTGCGTTGTACGATCCGCAGGAAGATCGTTACATTTTGTATAATCCGGACCAATTCCGGAAGCCTTTCCCGGCTGCTTCGACCTTCAAAATACCGCATTCGCTGATTGCGCTGGAAACCGGTGTGGTGCACGACGCCGATTTCATACTGCCCTGGGATAGCGTAATGCGCGCCTATACGAAATGGAACTGCGACCACAACCTGCGATCGGCCTTCAGGAATTCAACGGTCTGGTATTACCAGGAAACCGCACGTCGGATTGGTGCGCAACGCATGAAACGTTGGCTGGACACCTGCGGCTACGGCAATGCCGATACCAGTGGCGGCATCGATCGTTTCTGGCTGAGCGGCGGACTGCGCATTACGATGGAACAGCAGATTGATTTCCTCCGCCGCCTCCGCAAGAATCAACTGCCATTTTCCAGGCGTTCGGTGGATATAGTGAAGGATATCATGATCGCCAAAGACACAATGGGCTATACCGTGCGCGGCAAGACAGGCTGGGGAGAAATGGACGGGCTTGATATCGGTTGGTATGTCGGTTACCTGGAATCCGACAGCCGGGTGTATTATTTCGCCAATTGCATACAATCAGCCAAACCTGATAATCCGCACTTCGCACCGGCCAGGATTGATATTCTGTATTCCATACTCGGGGAAGTGCTGGGTAAGAAGGATTCAAATTGAACGGAAGCTGTAAAGCCAGAAGGCACAGAAAGCAGGCGCGAAATCCGATTGTGCCTGATTCTAAGATGTGCGGGCACGAGGCCCGTCGCAACTTAGTCGTTTATACGCGTTTATCGAACGAATCGGCTGTCTGAGCCTTGCGTATTTCGCCTTCACGGAAAGGAGAAAACGGATGACGCAATTGCGCGAAGCCTGGCTGCATTGGATATGGGAACGGAACGCACTTCCGCCCGGACCGCTCACCCTGCGTGGCGGCGATACATTGGAAATCATTGAAAACGGCACCTATAACCGCGATGCAGGTCCGGATTTCAGCGAGGCCATGCTGAGGATCAACGGCACACTCTGGGCCGGTCATGTGGAAATGCACGTGCGCGAGGAGGAATGGTACGAACACAAACACGACCGCGATCCGGCTTACGACAACGTGATTTTGCATGTGGTATGGCAATACGGCGCCGAAGCCTGTCTGCGCAGCGACGGCAGTGCGATTCCATGCCTGGCCCTGCAAAACCTGATCGGCGACCGGGCGAAGGAGCGCATCCAGACCTTGCAAGGCGGGCTTGACTGGCTGGCCTGCAGCGGCGTCATCCGTCAGATTCCGCCTGCACAGCACCGCGCCATGATGGAACAGGCCCTTGCCAACCGCCTGGCCGAACGCAGCCTGCAAATCCAACAGCTGGTGAAGGAACTGGGCGGCGACTGGGAGCATGCTTTCTTCATCCGCCTGGCGCGGAACATGGGTTTTCGCGTTAATGCTGACGCCTTCGAGCAGTTGGCGCGCAGCCTGCATCCGAACCTCTTGTCGCGGCACCGGCACAACCTGTTCCAGCTCGAAGCCTTGCTTTTCGGTCAAAGCGGCTTGCTGACCGGCCGCAAAGCCGATGGATACCGGCAGCAGCTCGCGGAAGAATACCGCTTCCTGCGCCACAAATACAGTTTGCGGCCGATGAAAGCATCCGTATGGAAGTTCATGCGCATGCGCCCGCTCAACTTCCCCACCTTGCGCATCGCCCAATTTGCCGCGCTCTGGCAATCGCAGGCGGGCTTGTTTGCCGCACTGATGCAAAGCGAGAAGCCGGATAAGGCGATACAGCTATTGCAGGCTGAAGCTTCGGCTTACTGGCACCAGCATTTCCGTTTCGGAGAAGAAGCGCCGGTGC
>JBKDBI010000049.1:0-6319 GCA_046314695.1 Bacteroidota bacterium
GGGTCACGTAATAACGTTCCGCAACCAGCACCATGCCCTCATCGCTGCGGCATATCACTTTCCGCACCCTGAAGTTCATCAGGTCATCGCCATTGCTTTCCTGCTGCTGACCAATGATACCGGCCACAAATTCCCGGTCAATCGGCGTGAACTGCGACTTGAACACGCCCATATTGGCCGGATCTATATGCAGGCTAAAAACGCCATAGGTTCCTTCATTGCTCTTCATGCCATACAAACCGGCGAGCACCATCCGACCGCTGCTGTCGTTATAGGCCAGCCTGGCATGGTTGATGAAACGAAGACCTTCGTTCACTTCCACTTCAAACCAGGCCTCCATCTTGCGCTGAAAGCAATACACCACATGGCGCACCGATCCGGGGTCGCCTTTGCGGCGGTCTTTGCGCTGTTCGGAAGCGAGGATATAGGCATTGCCATCGGGATCGAGCGCCAGTTCAGCTATACGGAAGGCATCGGCTTGTATTTCCAGGGGTTTAACCTGGCGGTAAACCGGTGCCAGACTGCTGTCCAGCACCACGAGGTCAATGATCTGCTTTCCTGACCCGTCGCGGCTGTCTGCATATAAGGCGCAATAGCGGTTGAACCGGTCTTGCACTGCTTCCGTATTGTCTTTGTAGAAATCGTAATGATCGAATTCGAGCAGCTTGGGTTTGTCAAGAAGGTCTTTGAGGGCTGGGTCGGTTTTACCACCTGAGACAGTAAATACCCCGCGCGACCGGTCTCCCTTTCCTTGCAGATAACAAAGTCCGCCTGTGGTCTGAAAAATCCGGAGCAAGCGGCCCGAACCCATGCTCAGGTAACGCGACGACTGAAAATTGAGGTTATGGGAATACCATTCCACTTCCACGTTTTGCCGCGCATCGGGATTGCGCATCTGCAGCAAGTACAGCCCGGAAGGATTTTCGCCGATTACGCGGTTATAGGAACTGCGCGGATTGATGCGGGGCACATTGCTGAAGCTGATGCCCTGGGCAGCCATCCGATCGGCGCCGGATGCGATGATAAGCAGGCTCAGCCACAGGAATCGCATGGTGTACAAAGATAGCCATATCCGCTTGCCTACCTTTGCACCTCTCAGGGCATGGTGAAAAAGAAGGTCTTATTCGATGCGCATAAGGATGCCGAAAAGGCAATCCTTGTGGCGGTGGAAATCAAACATCCGCACCATGGCTACAAGGCGTCAGAATACCTCGACGAACTGGAAATGCTGGCGCAGACGGCCGGCGCCCAAACACTGAAGCGCTTCGTGCAACGCCTCGACCACCCCAGCTCGCGCACCTATGTGGGCAGCGGAAAGCTGGACGAAATCAAGGCCTATGTAACGGAACACAAGGTCGATATGGTGATTTTCGATGACGAGCTGAGCCCCTCGCAAATCCGCAACCTCGAACAGGAATTCAAGGACATCAAGATCCTCGACCGCAGCAGCCTCATCCTCCACATCTTCGCCCACAATGCACGCACTTCGCAGGCGCGCTGGCAGGTGGAACTGGCACAAAGCCGCTACCTGCTGCCCCGTCTTACGCGCATGTGGACGCACCTAAGCAAGCAGAAAGGTGGCATCGGGATGCGCGGCCCGGGTGAACAGGAAATCGAAACAGACCGCCGCGCGCTGCGCAACCGCATTGCCCTTCTGACAGACCGCCTGCGCACTGTGGAAGGACAAGCCCAGGAACGCCGCCGGGGCCGCGACCAGAAAATGCGCATCGCGCTCGTAGGCTATACCAATGTCGGCAAGAGCACCCTCATGAACCTGCTCACCAAAGCCGATATCCTCGCTGAAAACAAACTCTTCGCAACCCTCGATACCACAGTACGCAAGCTGGTTCTACCCGACGCACAAGGTCATATGACCGAATGCCTGCTCAGCGATACCGTCGGCTTCATCCGCAAGCTTCCCCACGAACTGATCGAGAGCTTCAAGAGCACCCTGGCTGAAGTGGTGGAAGCCGATCTGCTCCTGCATGTGGTCGACGCCTCCAGTCCGCACTTCGAAGAACAAATGCAGGTGGTGAAAGATACCCTGAAAGAAATCGGCGCCGAAGACAAACCGGTATTGCTGGTGTTCAACAAGGTAGATGCCTACCACGCACCGGAAGACGATTTCGGAGAACCCACCATGACACTGAAAGAATTCGAGAACAGCTGGATTGCCCGCGAAAACCATCCGGCCGTGTTTGTCAGCGCAAAAAACAAAGAGAATATCCAGCGGCTGCACAGCCTGATTGTGGACATGGTCAACGAACTGCGCCTCAGCCGCCGCAACTGATCAGACACCTGCAAACTGCGCCGCTTCCAGCGATTCAAGTTCAGCCAGTATCTCCATCACCTCCACCGCAGTACCTGCCGTTACCAAACGGCTGCGGTACGGTTTGAAATGGGAAAGCCCCTTGAAATAGGTCGCATAATGCCGGCGCATTTCCACCACACCGGTTTTCTCTCCCTTCCAGGCGATGCTCCTTTCGAAATGCGTGCGACAGGCCTCGATGCGCTCGTTGAAATCGGGCGGAGCCAGGATTTCTCCGGTCTGGAAATAGTGCTTGATTTCCCGGAAGATCCAAGGGTAACCGATGGCGGCGCGGCCAATCATGATCCCATCCACCCCATAGCGGTTTCTATATTCAGCGGCTTTTTGCGGTGAATCTATGTCGCCGTTGCCGAAAATCGGGATATGGATGCGCGGATTGTTCTTTACTTCGGCAATCAGGCGCCAGTCGGCTTCGCCTTTGTAAAGCTGCGCACGGGTGCGGCCGTGGATGGTCAGGGCAGCGATGCCTTCATCCTGCAAACGCTCAGCCACTTCCATGATATTCTTGGAATCCTCGTCCCAGCCCAGGCGTGTTTTTACGGTGACCGGTTTCGAAGTGCGGCGCACCACAGCCCTTGTCAGGCGCACCATCAGGTCTACGTCTTTCAGCACCCCGGCACCGGCGCCTTTGCAAACCACCTTCTTCACCGGGCAACCGTAGTTGATATCCACCAGGTCGGGATTGGTCGCATCGACAATGGCAGCAGCCATGCCCATGGCCTCTTCGTCGCCGCCAAAAATCTGGATGCCGATGGGCCGCTCATAATCGAAAATATCCAGCTTTTGCCGGCTTTTGATGGCATCGCGGATCAATCCTTCGCTGCTGATGAACTCCGTGTACATCAGGTCGGCGCCGTGTTGTTTGCACACATAGCGAAACGGCGGATCACTTACGTCTTCCATCGGCGCAAGCAAGAGTGGGAAATCCCCCAGTTCTATGTCGGCAATTTTCAGCAATTTTGTTCGCCGCAAAGGTACTGCCGGCAACAACATGCGTCCCGATTCCATCACCTTCACCTCCCGCTTTTTTGTATTGGTGGGTATTTTCCTCCTCTGCCAGAGTATGTTCAGCTTCCTTGGCGTCACCATCGCCTCGCGCTTGCATGGCATCAGTTATGCCGAAGCCATTGGCCTGGTCGGTGCCCCCGAGCTAACTCCCGCCGGCGTCGGCGTGCAGCGCTGGGTACAAAGTTTTTACAATCTCGGCTCCTTCTTCATCACCGCGCTGGTATTCCAGGGCTTCTACCGCAAACCCCTTTTCGGCTCGCCCGGCTTGGTCCAGCCAGCCAATCGCCTGCATCTGTTGTATGCCGCCTTGCTTGTGCCGGCCCTGGTGTTTCTGATGAGCGCGCTGGCCGATTGGAACCTCCACCTGCCCGGCATCGACCGCTTGGGTGACCTGAGCACCCTGCAAGAAAAACGCAATAAAATGCTGGAGGTGCTGATGTACACCGGCAGCGCAGCAGAAACCTTCCTGCTGATCTTATTGCTGGCTGCTATACCGGCGCTCAGCGAAGAAGTATTCTTCCGCGGCTTGTTGCAGCGCTATTTCAGCGACTGGTTCGGAAGAACCTGGCCCGGTATCCTGCTCAGCGCCTTCCTCTTTACCCTCCTGCATTTTTCAGTTACCCAGTTCCTGCCCATCTTCCTGATGGGAATGCTCTTGGGTTACCTGTATCATTGGACACGCAGCCTGCTGGTTCCGCTCCTGTTCCATTTCATCAACAACAGCCTGACCGTAGTGTTCCACCAGTTGTCCAAATCCTATCCCGACCAGGCCTTGTTCCGCGACGATTATACACCCGGAATCTTATTGGTGCTGCTAAGCCTGCTGGCCAGTGCAGTGCTCGTCTGGTTCGTTTACCGCAGCAGGGTTCAGGAGGAGGCTGAACAAGTATGGCCCTGAACAATTTCACCCAACGCCTGCTGGCCGGGAGCGTATACGTCGGCCTGCTCACCACCGCTACCTGGCTGGGCGGTATCTGGTTCATGCTGCTTTGCCTGCTCCTGGTAATCCTTTGCCTGCAGGAGTGGTTCCGACTGGCCATGCCGGACCGGGCGGCCTGGTTTCGCTGGCTCCTGGTATTGCCGGGCATCGCACACTTTGCCGTCGAAGCCCTGTCTGAATGGGTTTACATGGAACAAACGGCATTTCCGGGAAGCGCGCAGTTGCAGGCTTTTTTGCTGTTCTGGGAATACGGTCCCGGACCCATCATCTACCTTCCTGTTTTCATGCTGCTGCTCTTCTCGGCCAAGACCACAGACCTGATGCGCGATGCAGGCGTCTTCGCCATGTCGCTCTTCTATATCGCTTGGCCGCTCGGGCTCCTCGCCGATTGGAATGAAATACTGGTGTTCTTCGTGTTCATCCTCACCTGGAGCAGCGACACCTTCGCCTACCTCGCCGGAAAAGCCTTTGGCAGACATAAAATTTTCCCGCGCGTTTCACCGGGCAAAACCTGGGAAGGATTTGCCGGTGGCCTCGTCGGTACCGTGCTGGTGGCCTGGGTGTATGCGCATTTCCGCGATCTCGACATGCGTTTCGTCTGGATCATCGCACCCGCAGTGCATCTGGCCGGTACGCTGGGCGACTTAACCGAGAGCCTCATCAAGCGCAACCTGGGCGTGAAAGATTCCGGTACCCTCATCCCCGGACACGGCGGTATCCTCGACCGGCTCGACGCCATGCTGTTTGTAATCCCGGTTACCTGGTTCCTCCTGCAGTTTTTCCAAATACCCTATCTCCCATGAACAAACTCGAACATATCGGCATCGCCGTGAGCAACCTCGAAGCGGCAGAACAACTCTTTGCAAAGCTGCTCGGCACTGCCTCCTATAAACGCGAAGAAGTAGCCAGCGAAGGCGTTATCACCTCCTTTTTCCAGGTGGGAAATGTTAAGATCGAACTGCTCGCCGCCACGCATGCCGACAGCCCGATTGCGAAGTTCATCGAAAAGCGCGGTGAAGGCATCCACCACCTGGCATTCGATGTCGACGATGCCGACGCCCGGATGGCCGAACTCAGCGCAGCCGGCTTCCAGTGGATTCACACTGCACCCAAAGACGGTGCCGACAACAAGCGCATCGCCTTCCTCCACCCCAAATCTACCGGTGGAGTGCTGACGGAAATCTGCGAAGACAAAGGCTGAGTCAGGGCGCTGCTTCCTATAGTATTCGCTTCTACCACATCACAAGCCGCGCATACTTCCAGTTTTGATTGCTGCGTTTTCATGCAACCAGCAGCTCTTTAAACCCAATGCAGCCACCTGCTTACCGGCTATTGGTTCTTCTGAGACTTTGACACCTTGATTGGGTCATTTGGGCGCATCCCCGCCGCATGTACTCCATCTCCGCCACAGGCAACCTGCCACGGCGGGGTCGGGCTATCCGCTCACAGCCGCCCGGCTTCGCCGGATCGGGCTGCCCGCTCCTATCCCTTGCGCAGCCGCAGGAAACAAATGAAGGGCAGGAACCAAACCCCAGATCATATGGAAACGTTTGATGATCGGCGAAATTCTGAATCCCCTGCCTAAGAGGTAAGCGCGCGCCCATTCAACAAACTAAACCCCTCAACCGGGCAATACCTCGCCCAGCGAAAATTCGCCTTCGATATCGCGCGAGCAGTCAACCGGACAAAACTCTCCCCGCGTTTCGAAATACTGCAAGGCATCAACCATGCGCAAGGTTTCGCGGATGCTGCGCGACAAGGGCATATCGTTCACCACCTGATGCCTTACAACGCCCTGCTTGTCAATCAAAAACAAGGCGCGGTACGGTATCGCGTCTTCGCCGTTGTCGCCGATCCACATGCGGCGGCCTTCGTCGTCGGTTTCATAGCGACCGGCCAAAACGCCGTATTGCTGCGAAATGGTCTTGTTGATGTCGGATACCAGCGGAAACTCCACACCCTGGATACCGCCTTCGTTCTGCGGTGTATGCAACCAGGCCCAGTGCGCATGCCGGCTGTCGGTACTGCAGGCCACCACAGCC
>JBKDBI010000050.1:0-13820 GCA_046314695.1 Bacteroidota bacterium
GAAGTGGTTCCATCACCAAAGCTCCAACTGTAAGCGGTAGCTCCGCTGGAAGCATTGGAGAAGCTGAAGCTGTTGCCGCGCAGGCACTGGGCGTTGTTGCTGACCGTAAAGCCGGCGGTTGGATTTGTGATGACGTTGACTTGGGTATTGGAAGTATCACGGCAGCCGTTCGCATCCAACACAATCAAGCGGATGGCCTTGTTACCGGATGTGCTGTAACGCAGGGCATTGGGCGACTGCGCGGTATCGCTGCTGCGCGCCGCTCCGGATCCAAAACTCCAGCTCCAGCCACTGAGTGAAGAGCCGCTCACCGGCGCCGACGTGGCCGAGCGGAAAGTGAACAGATTGCTGCTCAGGCACTGGGAGTCGAGGTTGACCGTCAGGCGTGCGGTGGGATGCGCCTTCACGGTTACGCTGCGCGTGATGGTGTCGCGGCAGTTGTTCAATAAAGAGGCTATCAGCCGAATCGCATACGTGCCGGTGGCGCTGTAAGATTTGGACGGCGAAGTGCTGGTTGAGCTGGTCGCGTCGCCAAAACTCCAGGCATAGCTGTTGGCACCGCTGCTGCTGTTGGTAGTTGTGAAGTTGTTACCGCGCAGGCATTGGCTGTTGTTGGCCAGACTGAAGCCTGCAACGGGTTGCGGATGCACCGTAACGGTTCGAGTCAGGGTATCGCGACAACCGCCGGCTGTAACCGCGATCAGCCGGATCGAATATGTTCCTGCTGTTGCGTATGATTTGGACGGAGCGGTGAGAACCGAAGTGCTTGCATCTCCAAAATCCCAGCTATAACTGCCGGCGCCGGTACTGCTGTTGGTTATGGTAAAAGTGTTTCCGCGTAGGCATTGGCTGTTGTTGTTTATTGTAAAGGCGGCAGCAGGATTGGCATTTACCGTTACAGTCCGGGTCATCGTATCGCGACAACTGTTGCTGGTGATGGCAATCAGGCGGATGCTGTAAGTTCCTGCCGTGCTGTAGGTCTTGGTCGGGTTACTGGCCGTTGAAGTGGTTCCATCACCAAAGCTCCAGGCATAGCTTGTTGCTCCTGAGCTGCTGTTAGAGGTTGTGAAACTGTTACCACGCAGACATTGTGCTGAACTGTTCAGGCTGAATGATGCTGTTGGTTGCGCATGAACGGTAACGTTACTGCTGATTGTATCCCGGCAACCGAAAGCATTGTTAACTATAAGCCTGATACTAAAACTACCTGCATTGCTGTAGGTCTTTGAAGGCGATGTAGCGGTTGACCCTGAACCGTCTCCAAAACTCCAGGCATAGCCTGTTGCGCCTGAACTGTTATTCGTTGTTGCGAACAGATTACCTTTCAAACATTGAGCGGTGCTGCTTAAGGTGAATGCCGCGACCGGATTGGGTCGAAGGTGAATATTAAGTTGCGCTGTATCCCGACATCCGTTCGCATCCAACACAACCAACCGTATGGCCTTGTTGCCGGATGTGCTGTAACGCACGGCATTGGGCGACTGCACGGTGGCGCTGCTGCGCGCCGCTCCTGACCCAAAACGCCAGATCCAGCCGCTCACCGAAGAGCCGCTCACCGGCGCCGACGTGGCCGAGCGGAAAGTGAACAGGTTGCTGCTCAGGCACTGGGAGTCCAGGTTGACGGTCAGGCGTGCGGTCGGATGCGCTTTCACGGTTACGCTGCGCGTGGTGGTGTCGCGGCAGTTGTTCAGCGAAGAAGCAATCAGTCGAATAGTATAGGTGCCAGCAGCGTTGTAGGTTTTGGAAGGAGAGGTGCTGGATGAAGAGGTTGCATCACCGAAGCTCCAACTGTAACCATTGGCGCCTGTGGAGGTGTTGGTAGTTACAAAACTGTTACCGCGCAGACACAGGCTGTTGTTGGCCAGACTGAAACCTGCAACCGGTTGCGGATGTACCGTTACGGAACGTGTCTGCGTATCGCGGCAGCCGGTTGCAGTGATGGCAATAAGCCGGATATTGTAGCTATTGGCCGTGGTATAGGTTTTAGAGGGCGAAGTTGCTGCAGAGCCGGTAGCATCCCCAAAATCCCAGCTATAGCTGTTTGCTCCGCTGCTGCTGTTGCTGGTTACGAAGTTGTTTCCACGCAGACATTGGCTGTTGTTCGAAAGGGTGAAAGCAGCGGTGGGACTGGAGTTTACGGTTATATTACGCCTTACTGTGTCCCTACACCCGTTGCTTGTACTTGCGACCAGAGTTATCGTGTAAGTACCTGTGGCCGCGTAAGATTTAGATGGTGTGCTTGCCGTGCTGCTGCTGCCATCGCCGAACGTCCAGTTGTACGTGTTTGCTCCGCTGCTTGTATTCGTGGTGACAAAGTTGTTTCCGCGGATACATTGCGTATTGCTGTTCAAGCCAAATGCGGCTATCGGTTGTGGATTTACGGTCAGCGAACGGCTGAAAGTATCCCGGCAACCGTTCGAATGTATGGCAATCAGCCGAATCGTGTAAGTGCCGGCAGCAGCATATGATTTGGCCGGGCTGCTGGTGCTTGCGTTGGTTCCATCCCCAAAATCCCAGCTATAGCTGCTCGCAGATGTGCTGTTATTCGTGGTGGCAAAACTGTTTCCAAGCAGACACTGGGCGTTGTTGTTCAGTGAGAAGGAAGCGGTCGGGCTTGCATTGACGGTTACACTCCTGGTTTGGGTATCGCGGCAACCATTGGTGCTCGCGGCAATCAGCCGGATGGAATAGCTGCCGGCACTGCTGTAGGACTTCAGCGGATTGGTCAGTGAAGAAGTGGTTGCATCACCGAAACTCCAGCTGTAGCTGTTGGCACCTGTGCTGCTGTTGCTGGTAACAAAGCTGTTTCCACGCAAACACTGGGTGTTTGAATTCAGACTGAAAGCGGCACTCGGATTGGGATTAACGGTGACGCTTCTGGTGAGCGTATCGCGGCATCCGGAGGCGGATATGGCGATCATGCGGATGGAGTAAGAACCCGCTGCCGTGTAAGATTTGGAAGGTGAAGCGATGCTGGCGCTGGTTCCATCTCCAAAGTCCCACGCATAACTGCCCGCACCCGTGCTGCTATTGGTAACCGTGAAATTGTTGCCGCGGAGGCACTGGCTGTTGTTGTTCAGGGTAAACGCAGCCGTCGGACTCGACTGTACGTTGACGGTTCGACTCAATGTGTCGCGGCAAGCGTTGCCGGTGATGGCAATGAGTCTTATGGTGTAAGTGCCCGCGGCCGTATAGCTCTTGGTCGGATTGCTAACCGAAGAACTGGTTCCATCTCCAAAATCCCAACTGTAGTTGCTTGCACCTGAGCTGCTGTTGCTGGTAACGAAACTGTTGCGGCTCAGGCATTGGGTTGCATTGTTCAGGCTGAAGTTGGCTGCAGGTTGGGGGTGAACAGTGACCGAACGGCTGATGGTGTCCCGGCAACCATTGGAAGAAATAGCTACAAGCCGGATAGCGTAACTGCCCGAAGTTACATAAGATTTTACAGGAGAAGTCTGGGTTGAACTTGTTCCGTCGCCAAAACTCCAGTTATAACTGCCGGCCCCGCTGCTGTTGTTGGTGGCCGTAAATCTATTGCCTTGTAAACACAGCGCAGAACTGCTCAATGTAAATGAGGCAGTCGGATTGGGCCGGATGTAAATGGATAGCGTTCCGGTATCGCGGCATGCATTGGCGTCGATCACAATCAACCGCACCGCCTTGGTGCCGGAACCTGAATACGCAACGCCGGCCGGAGATTGTACGGTATCAGCACTCCGTGAGGCTCCGGTGCCGAAACTCCAGCGCCAGCCGGAAAGGGAAGAGCCACTTACCGGGCTTGAGCCGGAAGATCGGTACGTGAACAGGTTGTTGCTCAGACATTGGGAATCGAGGTTTACGCTTGCCCTCGCCGTTGGATGCGGCTTAACCGTCATGCTGCGGCTTAGCGTATCGAAACAGTTGTTCAATGAGGCAACAATCAAACGTACATTGTATGTACCTGTGCTTGCGTATGATTTGGTTGGGGATGAAGAAGATGAGGTCGTTCCATCGCCAAAGGCCCAGGCAGAAGTGTTGGCACTGGTACTGCTGTTGGTGAAACTGAAACTGTTCCCGCGCAAGCACTGGCTGTTGTTCGCTGCGTTGAAAGCGGCCACCGGCTGCGCATGGACTGTAACTGTGCGGCTCAGGGTATCGCGGCAACCCGCGGTGCTGACAGCGATCAGCCGTATGCTATAGGTGCCGGAAGCGCTGTAGGTTTTGGAAGGAGAAGTCAATATTGAGCCGGTTCCATCGCCAAAATCCCAGCTGTAGCTGCTCGCGCCCGTACTGCTGTTGGTGGTATTGAAACTGTTTCCACGCAGGCATTGGGCATTGTTGTTCAGACTGAATCCTGCAGTCGGATTGGGGTTTATGGTCACCGAACGGCTGAGTGTATCGCGACAAGACGCCGAACTTACCGCAATCAGCCGGATGGTGTAGGTGCCGGCTGCTGCGTACGACTTTACCGGTGCACTTGCAGTGGAAGTGGTTCCGTCACCGAAGCTCCATTCGTAGCCCGTTGCGCCCGTACTGCCGTTGGTTGTGGTGAACCGGTTGCCGCGCAGGCATTGGCTGCTGTTGTTGAGCGTGAAGCCGGCGGTCGGATTCGGATTTACCGTCACCGAACGGCTGCTGGTATCGCGGCAGCTGTTCGCAGTACTGGCAACCAAACGAATGGTATATGTCCCTGCGGCGCTGTAGGTCTTGGTCGGCGCGCTGGCTGTGGAAGTTGTTCCATCACCGAAATCCCAGCTGTAGCTGCTCGCACCTGTGCTGTTATTGGTGCTGATGAAGCGGTTTCCATTGAGGCACTGCGTGCTGTTGTTGAGGCTGAAGCTGGCCGTCGGGTTGGGATGCACCGTCACGCTGCGGGTAAGGGTATCGCGGCAGCCATTGCCTGAAACAGCGATCAACCGAATGGAATAAGTTCCGGAGCTTGAATAGGTTTTTACAGGAGCCGTCTGTGTGGAGGTTGTTCCATCGCCAAAACTCCATTCGTAGTTGCTTGCTCCGGTACTGCTATTGCTTGAAGTGAACCGGTTGCCACGCAAACACTGGGCAGTAGAGTTGAGACTAAAACCGGCTGCGGGCTGAGGATGCATGGTAACGGTACGGCTCAGCGTGTCGCGACAGCCGTTTGCACTGATGGCAATCAGGCGGATGGTATAGGTTCCCGCAGCGCTGTAAGTCTTGGTCGGTGTGGTCTGGCTGGAAATAGTTCCATCGCCAAAACTCCAGTTGTAGGAGGTTGCTCCGCTGCTGCTGTTGGTAAAGCTGAATCTGTTTCCCGCCAGGCATTGGCTGGAAGATGTAAGGGTAAACGCTGCGGTTGGATTGGGTTCAGCAAATACGGATACCAGGCCTGTATCGCGGCAGCCATTGGCATCTGCAACAAAGAGCGAAACTGCCCGTACACCAGAAGTGCTGTAAACGACCGCTGAAGGCGATTGTACCGTATCACCGCTGCGGCTGGCTCCCGTGCCATAGGTCCAGCGCCATCCGGTGATGGACGAACCGCTAACAGGTGTGGAGGATCCTGCGCGGAACACAAACTGGTTTCCACTGAGGCATTGGGTGTCGTTGTTCACCGTCGCACGGGCAACAGGATGGGCTTTAACCGTGACCGTTCTTGTCAGCGTATCGCGACAGGAATTCAGGGTAATGGCGATAAGCCGTACATTGTAGGTTCCGGTGCTGTTGTAGGTTTTAGAAGGACTAGTCGCGCTGGTCGTGGTTCCGTCACCAAAGCTCCAACCGTAAGTATTCCCGCCGGTACTGCTGTTGGTGAAACTGAAATTGTTTCCGCGCAGGCATTGGCTGTTGTTGTTTATAGTGAAGCCGGCTGCTGGTTGTGCATGAACCGTTACGGTGCGGCTCAGGGTATCGCTGCAACCACTGGCATTGAAGGCAACCAGGCGTATGGTATAGGTTCCGGCGGCAGTATAGGTTTTGGAAGGGGAGCTGACAGCCGATGTGCTGGCATCGCCAAAACTCCAGTTGTATGTGCTGGCTCCGGTGCTGCTGTTGGTGATGGCAAAGCTGTTTCCACGCAGGCATTGTGCGCTGTTGCTGATACTGAAACCGGCAACGGGGTTCGGGTTTACCGTTACCGAGCGGCTCAGGGTATCGCGACAGCCCGCGGAACTCAGGGTTATTAAACGGAAAGTATACGTTCCGGAGGCGGAATAGGTCTTTACAGGTGAAGCGGCCGTTGAAGTGGTTCCGTCGCCGAAACTCCATTCGTAAGAAGATGCACCGGTGCTGCTGTTGGAAACGGCAAACCGGTTTCCGCGCAGGCATTGCGTGCTGTTGTTGAGGCTGAATGCGGCGCTGGCGTTGGCGTTTACCGTTACCGTTCTGCTCAGGGTATCCCGACAGCCGGAAGCGGTAATGGCAATGAGTCTGATCGCGTATGTTCCGGCCGCGCTGTAGGTTTTGGATGGTGCGTTCGATACAGATGAAGTACCATCGCCAAAGTCCCAGTTATACGTGCTGGCGCCGGTGCTGCTGTTGGTGGTGCTAAAGCTGTTTCCGCGCAGGCATTGGGTGGTATTGTTCAACGTATAGGCAGCAGTGGGATTTGGGTTTACCGTTACCGAGCGGCTGAGGGTGTCGCGGCATCCATTGGAGTTGATGGCAATCAGCCGTATGGAATAGGTTCCTGCTGCGGTATAGCTTTTTGATGGAGAAGTACCGGAATGGCCGGTGCCATCGCCAAAAGACCATTCATAGGTAGTTGCCCCCGTGCTGCTATTGGTTGTTTGGAAACTATTTCCGCGCAGACATTGGGCATTTGTATTTAAAGTGAAACCGACGGCAGGTTGTGGGTGAACCGTAACCGTGCTTCTTTGCGTATCCCGGCAGCCGTTGGAAGCAATGGCAATGAGTCGGATGCTGTAAGAACCGGCGCTGGCGTAGCTTTTGGAAGGGTTACTGGATGAAGAGGAAGTGCCGTCACCAAAATCCCACGCGTAGGATGTGGCGCCACTACTGGTATTGGTAGTTTGGAAACTGTTATTGGGAAGGCAGCGGGTGGATGTGTTCAGCGTAAAACCTGCAGTCGGCCCGGCATTTACCGTAACGCTGCGGGTCAGGGTATCGCGACAACCGTTGGAGGTGATGGCAATCAAACGGATATTGTAAGTGCCGGCTGTCGTGTACGATTTTGCCGGATTGCTCAGGGTTGAGGAAGTTCCATCCCCGAAAATCCAATCGTAACTGCTGGCACCGGTGCTGGAATTCGTTGTTGTGAACCTGTTCCCGCGGATGCACTGTGTATTGCTGTTCAGACTGAAGTCTGCCGATGGGTTGGTATATACATTGACCGTGCGGGTCAGCGTATCGCGGCAGCCGTTCGTGCTGACGGCAATCAATCGTATGGTATAGGTTCCTGCGCTTGCATAGGTTTTGGTCGGATTGCTCAGGCTGGAACCGGTTCCATCGCCAAAACTCCAATCGTATGTGCTGGCGCCGCTGCTGCTGTTGGTGGTTGTGAAGCGGTTACCCCGCAGACATTGTGCATTGTTGTTCAGACTGAAACCGGCTGCTGTGTTGGGATGAACCGTGACGCTGCGGCTGGCGGTGTCGCGACAACCCGCTGAACTGATCGAAATCAAACGTACCGTATAGGTTCCGGCTGCCGCATAGGTTTTGGAAGGCGATCCAGCTGTGGAAGAAGTTCCGTCGCCGAACGTCCAGCTGTAAGCAGAACCACCGCTACCTGAATTCGTAAACACGAAGCTGTTGCCTTTGAGGCATTGGGCAGCGTTGTTTACACTGAATGCTGCCACAGGTTGTGCGTTAACGGTCACGGTGCGGCTCAGCGTATCCCTGCAGGCGTTGGTGGTGATGGCAATCAACCGGATATTGTAGGTTCCGGCTGCTGCGTAGGTTCTGGAGGGCGAAGTGCTACTGGAAGTGAAGCCATCGCCAAAATCCCAGGCGTACGTACTTGCACCGGAAGACGTATTGGTAGTCGTGAAGTTATTCCCGCGCGAACATTGGTTATTGCTGTTCAGGGTGAATCCGGCCGTGGGGTTGGCATACACATTGACCGTGCGCGTGAGCGAATCCACACAGCCGTTAACGGTGGTAACGCGCAGCCGGATGCTGTAAGTGCCCGAAGCAGTATACGTTTTGTCAGGGGATGTTGCGGTGGAACTGCTGCCATCGCCAAAACTCCAGTTATAGCTTCCAGCCCCGGTGCTGTTGTTGCTGGTGGTAAAACGATTACCGCGCAGACACTGGGCATTGTTGTTCAGGGTGAACGAGGCGACCGGCTGGGTGTGAACCGTCACTGTTCTTGTAACCGTATCCCTGCAACCGGAGAAGCTTACCGCAATCAGTCGGATGGTGTAGTTTCCTGCGCTCGCGTAACTTTTGGTGGGCGAGGTTGAAGAGGACCCGGTTCCGTCGCCAAAATCCCACAGGTAACTGCGGGTCCCTGTGCTGGTATTGGTGGGGGAAAAACTGTTTCCGCGCAAGCATTGAGCGTTGCTTCCAAGACTAAAACCTGCAACGGGCATGGCTTCAACGAACACATTGAAACGTGCCGTGTCGCGGCAGCCATTGGCATCGGTCAGGATGAACGTAACCGGTTTCAGTCCGGCAGCGCTATACGTTACCGCAGCGGGTGTCTGATTGGTGTCGGAGCTGCGGGAAGCACCGGTGCCAAAAGTCCAGCGCCAGGAGGCCAACGAGGAACCTGCGGCAGCGGACGATGAACCGGAGCCGAATGTAAACCGGTTGCCCGACAGGCACTGCGTATCGTTGTTGACCGTTGTGCGAGCGATGGGATGTGCTTTTACCGTAACGGTGCGTGTTTGCGTATCCAGACATTGGTTCGATGTTCTGGTGATGAGCCGCACATTGTAAGTACCGGCTGCGCTGTAAACGATTCCCGAAGGATTCCTGAGCGTAGAACTGCCGCCGTTGCCAAATGTCCAGTTATATCCGTTGATACTGCCTGAACCTACCCGGCTGTTGTCGGTAAAGGAAAAACTGTTGCCCCTCAGACATTGCGGATTCGATGCCACAGTGAAGTCGGCCGTTCCCTGGGGATATACCGTAACGGTGCTGTTGGCCGTGTCCCGGCAACCTGAACGGGTAGTTACGATGAGCCTGATAGCATACTTGCCGGTGTCTCGGTAATGGATCGTATCGCTTTTCGAACCCGAAACAAACCCACCCCCGAAACTCCAGCTGTAGCCGGTAATGCTGTCTCCCGTTACAGTAGATGTGCTCCGGAAAACAAAGCGGTTGTAATCCAGACACTGGCCGTTGTTGTTGATGTTAATGGATGCTGATGGTTGTGCGAGTACCCGCACGGTGTCGGTAATGGTGTCGCGACAACCGTTACCTGAAACCACGATAAGCCGGATGGAATAACGGCCCGCACTGCTGTAGGATTTGGAAGGATTCGTTGCCGTTGAGCTGGTTCCATCGCCAAAATTCCAGTTGTAACCCAGGCTGCCCGTCGCAATGGTCGAGCGGTTCGTGAATACAACACTGTTTCCGCGCAGACACTGGCGCTTGTTATTGACCGTGAAGGAAGCAAGGGGTTCCGGATGGATACTGATGTTGCGGCTCGCGCTGTCTTTGCAGGCAAAAGAGGATGTTACTACCAGTTTGACCGTGTAACCGCCACTCGCGCCATAGCGGTGAGTGAAAGGTCCTGCGCCAAAGTTGCTGTTGCCATCGCCCAGCGTCCATTGGTAGCTGCTGATGCTGCCGGAACCGGAGGCGAGGGAGGAAGTGGATGTGAGCCGCACGCGGTTGCCATCCAGACAAGGCTGCAAGGAATCGGCAGTAAACGAAACTTGCGGCAAGGCTTTGACTTCGATATCGACAAACGTGTCTTTCGAACAGCCATCAGCACCGGTAACACGCAGGCTGTACCTGCCTGCCCGCGATGATGCAATCCCTGAAATCCGGATGATACTGTCGGAACTTGTGTAAGAAGCAGGACCGCTCCATTGATAGGTTGCGGGATAGAGGATACCGGCCGGGCGGAATGAAAAGGCCGTACGCTGGCCCAGGCAGTAAACGGAATTGCCTGAAAATACCGGTCGGATGGGCGGCTTTACCCGCACTTGCAGGCGGCTCGTATCGCGGCAACCGCTGGAATCCCGAACAATGATCGTGTAGGTTCCCGAACGGGAGCTGTCTGCCATGAGAATCCGGATCAGGTTGCCTGAACCGGAAAAACTGCGCGGACCTGTGCAAGTCACCGAAGAGAGGTTATTGGGGCTAATTACGAATCGGATGGTATCGTGAAAACAAACCTGCGCATCGTAGGCGATATTGTACTGCGGGCCGACCGTCAGGCGGATGGAATCGAGTGATCTGCAGTTGTTTGAATCTATGACCAACACCCGGTAGGTGCCGGTATGCGCGGGCAGGGAAGCAGGAAAGCGCAACAGATTCTTACCGGCCTGGGTGAATCCGCCCGGACCTGTCCAGGAATACGTTTTTCCGGCGGGTGAAACGGCGGAAGCGCGAAGCGTATCTCCTTTGCAGAAATGCCTCCTGGCAGCGCTGATTGTCAACTTAGAGCCGGGGAGAAAGGTGTTCAGGCGGAGAAAAGCCGTATCGGTGCAACCGAATTCATTCGTGACGATAACCCTGTACAGCCCGGTGTCGCTCAGCGTTGCCTTGATTCTGGGGAATTGTAAGGTGGACGTGAAGCTGCGTGGACCCGTCCAGCGCACCGTGTAACCGGCCGGGAATTTTTTCCGCCAATCTGCAGCCTTGAATTTGTATCCCGGTACGAAAAGGGAGGAATCAATGGCCACATACAGGTTGATGGAATCGTTCAGGCAAGCGGTATCGTGCTTGGTACGGAGGTATTTATGGCAATAGTTGATATCGATGAAGAAAGCGTCGTACGAAGAGCCGTAACGACTCTGGAAAGCATTCTTCACAAAGTTGCTGTCTGAGTTGGTCTCTCCTACAATGAAAACGTCACCGGCAATGCCGTGGGCGATGCCGTAGCTGTATTCTTCTTCACTCCGGCCGAAATAGGTTCCCCAAACGCGGGAACCGGTATTGTTGAATTTGACTACGTAAGCATCCTTACCGCCGTCTTTTTCTTCTTGCAGGGCATTTTTGGTTGCAATGGCGGTATTGGTAGCGCTTTTGGATTCTGTGTAACCGGTCAGGTATAAGAAATTGTTGATATCGCGATCGAGAGAAGTTCCATAATCGTTGTTGTCGCCTCCATAATAGGTTCCCCAAACCGTGCGGAATTGCAGGTTGGTTTTTAGCAGGAAAGCATCGGTATTGCTGGATGTATTTCCCTGGTTCAGGCTTCCCTGGTGTCCTGAACTGAGAGCGGTCAACCGGTCGCTGTTGGTGGTGCCGGCAAATGCAAGCGAAGTGGAGTCGGCAATGATCGACATGATCTGATCATCGCCTCCGCCTCCGAAGTAATAATTGCGGATGCGTGCACCGGTATTTCTGAAGGCAGTGGCATAACCATCAAAACCGGAAGAAATGCTGTTCAGGCTGTTGCTGAGACTGGCTGATTTTGTTTTTCCAACCGTGTAAAGGGTATCCCTGACTCCAAACACAACATCGTATAAGATGTCCGTACCGGTTCCTCCCCAATAGGTTGAAAACAACCTCGACCCTGCCGTGTCCAGATATAAAATAAAGCCATCACCATTGCCGGCGTAAGCTGATTGACTAACAGCGTATCCGGTGGCTGCGCGGTGAACCAAAGAAGTATCATCTGAGTAAGATACGCCTACAATGCACGGCCTGTTGTTTCGGTCTGTGCTGACACTGTAGGCTGTTTCGTCCTCGCTGCCGCCCAGGAAATTCGACCAGATAAGTCGCCCGTTGTCGTCGAATTTGGCGATGAAGGCATCGAGTTTGCCGCCATGACTTGTTTGAACGCGATTCCGGTACAACAGTCTGGACGCATTGCGGGAAGAATTGGTATGCCCGGTAAGGTAAATGAAGTTGTCTTTGCTGACAGTAACGGCAAAGCCCACATCTGTGCTGTCGCCGCCGTAATAGGTTGCCCAAACCCTGCTTCCGGTTCCGCCCTCTTTCTTCATTTTCACCAGGAAGGCATCGTCGAAATTGCCGCCTCCAAATGCGCTCTGGAAGACCCCACTGGTAGCGAGTGAGGAAGAGGTGGTTCTCCCGCAGAAATAGGCATCACCGGCACTGTTGGTTGCCACTCCATACCCTTGATCGTTGCCGGATCCGCCGTAATAGGTAGACCAGCGCAGAATGGGAACCGGGTCGATGTGCAGCTGGCAATTGCGTTGGGTTTCCGCTTGAAAACCCACTTCACCATTGGGCCGTATTTGCCATTTTACAATTGCCGGAAGATTTCCCCCATTGCAGGCAGAGAAGGAGTAAGGCAAATCATCACTGATTACACCTAGCGACGTTTCAATCAATAGTTTTCTGCCATTCTCTGCCAGGCTCAGGCTCTTGCTGCCTTCTACGCGCATGGAGAGGTTCTTCAATCCCTGAGCGGGTTCTTTGACAACAAACTCATATTTGAATCCACTCTTTTCACTCCAGCTGAAATGCACATCAATGCCAGGCCAGGCTTCTTTGTACAGGAGTGTTTTGTAATGCGGCACCTGCGGGAAGGAGCCGAGTTGGTTATAGAAATTGCTGAATGCAATGGGCGCCGATGTAGCTACCCATGCATTGCCTTTTCCCCGCTGTCCGGCGAAATTGAAATCAACCCTGTGCACATAAAATGAATCTTGCCCACCCACAACCGATTTTCGATGCTGCACTTCATAGCTGAACCCATGGTTGCGCAGCTGTATCCGCATTCCATCTGCGATTCCAATATACTGTACATGTGTGTTGACCTTCCCAAGTTGATCATGAATTTGTCCGTTGTTCATTACAAATCCAGGCTGATGGTTGGACCATACGGGTTGCATGGCCCCAAACATTACCCAGATGGCTTTAAGAAACCTCTTTGCAAGTTGCTTATTTACGACGCGGTCGGTGTGCAATTTGTTTAAAAACATTCCAAAATATTGATTAAGGAACCCCAAAGATATACCAGCACCCTTTGTTTTAAATGACCTTTGTCAACCGACTTGCTGATTGATTAAGATATTTAAATATCAGATTGATATATCTAATTGATGTTATGGCGTTTTGGGTAAAAAAGCCGTATAAATGCGCCTTCGAAACTTGTTCCGCATACCACCACGGTATTCAATGAGACTTACTGCTTATGAATCAGCATTTTTAAGCCATGCCCGCGGCTTTGCCCGGTGCCATGCAATCCCTTCCCGTCCTTTCGTGTCCTCAATGTCCCACTTATCGTTTCCAAAGCCCACCACTGCACTGCCGCCGCGAGAGGGATAGCAGCGGAAAGCCCGGAGCCGCCGAAGCATGAGGCAGCGAGGACTTGCAGCGTAAAGCCCGGCCCGGCCGCAGGGAAAGGGCTCGCCTCGAACATAGCCAGGCTTGGCGGGAACAGTTTTGGTTTGGCCGGAATGGGCCCGAAAAGAGCGGATGTTGCCTTGATGCGCCTTGATGCGCAATCGTGTCAGACAAGCATGCGCACGGGCTCTTCGAGCAGCGCGCGGAAGGTCTGGAGGAACTGGGCTCCGGTGGCGCCGTCTACTACGCGGTGGTCGCAGCTGAGGGTAACATTCATGGTCTTAACGGGCTTCACTTCGCCGTTCACTACGCCAACCGTGTCTTTAACGGCACCAACGGCCATGATGCAGGCATCGGGCGGATTGATGATGGCTGTGAAAGAGTCGATGCCGAACATGCCGAGGTTGCTGACAGTGAAGGTGTTACCTGCCCAATCCTGAGGCTGCAGCTTCTTTTCTTTGGCCTTC
>JBKDBI010000051.1:0-4353 GCA_046314695.1 Bacteroidota bacterium
CGACAACGTTACAGATGAGGCAGACGAGGTGATTTACTATACATTGAAAGGGCGCTTTACAGAGTGTGTGGGATATACAGTTGGCGTCACTAATTCGAACACACCAGGTATTACTGTACCAAAATCAGCCACCTTATCAAACAAGGCTTGCTATCCACAGCCTGCCTTTACGAACCTGAACGATCCATTCTGCGTGAACACCCCTATTTTCACGATTGGGGTGGCAGATGCGAACGGTGCACAGGGCACGTTGAGCAATGTAATGGTAAATGGGGTTCCAAGTACAGAGTTCAATGCTTCGGCCTTGGGCTTGGGCTTCCACACGGTGATGGCGACCTTTGATGCGGGAGCAGCGAGCAATTCGTTCATGGTGAACGGCGTGCTTCAGCCTGGCAGCATTTCAGCTCCACAGTTGGATCCTGGATGTCAGATGACGATCACGAAAGTGGTACAGGTAGTGGGTACGCCCACAGCGATTGCCTGCCAAGATGCGATTCAGGTGGCGTTGGATGCAAATTGCACCGCGACGGTTGGAGCGGATGCGGTATTGGGTGGTGCGTATGGATGCCTGGATGACTACAGCGTTCTGTTGGACAAAGTAGCACCGATGGGGAACGGTCCATGGGTTCCTGCGCAGCTGAATGCGAGCGATATTGGTAAAACCTACACGTACCAGCTGATACATGCACTAAGCGGCAACATCTGCCAAGGCACGGTAACGGTGGTGGATAATTTGGCCCCTGTGCTGACTTGTCCGATGGATGTAACCATTGCCTGCAGTGAGCCAACAGATGTTTCTAACACTGGAAACATTCTGGTATCGGATTGCAGTAGCTACACGGTTCAGATAGACAACACGGTGGTGAACAACGGAGAATGTGGTAACCCGCGTCAGGTAATCACTCGGATGTTTGTGGTGACAGATGCCTGGGGTAACCAGTCTAGCTGTGTACAAACGATCACGGTGGCGCCTTTCCAGTTGTCGGCAGTAATTGTGCCAGCAGATGTGACCGTTGATTGTGAAGCGGTTCACCTGGATGTATCAGCGACTAATCCTGCAGCGACAGGACGTCCTTCCATCAATGGTGCAGCGGTTGCCGGAGGCCTTTGTTCTGCCTCGGTATCGTACACAGATGAGCACTTTGATGTATGTTCAGGCAGCTACACTATCCATAGAACTTGGAAAGTCAGCAATGAGTGCTTGCCATTAGGACCTGGTAATCCAGTAATCTATACCCAGCGTATTAAAGTGCGCGATCTTGGAGGCCCTCAGTTTGTTTGTCCTGCTAACCTTACAGTGAGCACCGATGCAAATGCTTGTTGCGCAACAGCAGCACTTCCGGATGTAATCATCTCTGAAGGCTGTTCGGAAATAGCGACACTAGAGGCGAAAGTCTCTGGAGTAGATCCTACTACAGGTAATTTTGTCACCTTCACAGTAGAGGGCAGTTTGTCGGATTTTGCTGGAAATAATTATTGGTTGCCAGATACACTGGCGGTGTTCCCATACACCCAATGTTTGGCTTCCGGTACATACACAGTAGTTTATTCTGCGACCGATGGATGTGAAAATATATCCAGCTGTTCGTTTGAGCTGACCGTTTCCGATCTGACCCCACCCGCTGCGGTATGTGACGAATGGACACAAGTAGCTTTGGGAATGGACGGTACGGCCCTGATCCAGGCAACGACCTTGAATGCGGGCTCTGTGGATAACTGCAGCGCAGTGTTCTTTAAAGCCAGACGAATGAACAACAACGACTGCCAGCAAGACAGCTTGTTCCAAGACGAGGTGAAGTTCTGCTGCAGCGATGTGAACGATACCATTGCGGTCGTTCTACGGGTATACGATGCTGCGCAGGTTGCGGGGGCAATCTCTGCGGACGGTCACGTAGGCAACTACAATGATTGCATGGTGAATGTGTTGGTGGAAGACAAGATCAAACCTATCTGTACGGCCCCGGCCAATGTTACAGTCTCCTGCGAATCGTTTGATCCAAGTCTTGGAGCGTATGAAACGGCGACCGCCGTTGACAACTGCTCCACACCAACACTCACCGGTGCAGTAGCGTACAACCAGTTTGACAGCTTGTGCAACAAAGGCACGATCACGCGCCGCTGGACGGCAGTAGATGCAGGTGGCAACACTTCATCTTGCTCCCAGCGGATTGTGGTGACTCAAAACCAGCACTACTTTGTGAAATTCCCGGACGACAAGCTGTTGACTGAATGCGATGGAACGGGCAACTTTGGCGCACCTGAGTTCTATGGTGCGATGGACTGCGAATTGATGGCGGTATCGTACACGGATGAATTCTTTACGGTAATTCCGGATGCCTGCTACAAAATTGAGCGGACATGGACGGTATTAAACTGGTGCCAATACAACCCGAACGGGGGCTGCATCAACATCCCAAATCCGGAGCCGAACGCAAACACGAACCATGCACAGAACCGCCTAGGTGTAACGGTATCTGCTCCTGGAACCAGCGTTCCTGGATGGGAACCAACGGTACGGGCTTTGACACCAGGTGCTCAAACGACGAACTTCAGCAGCTTCTGGAACAAAGAGGCGAACTGCTACACGTACAAGCAGATCATCAAGGTGATCGACGGACAGGACCCTGTG
Source organism: Bacteroidota bacterium (assembly GCA_046314695.1). Taxonomy (GTDB): domain Bacteria; phylum Bacteroidota; class Bacteroidia; order NS11-12g; family UBA955; genus REEB481. The sequence goes on from JBKDBI010000051.1 coordinate 2,630, forward strand.
GTGCTGACCGCCCCACCGAGCCAGTACTGCGATGAGACGACGAACGACGGTACGTTGTGGAGCGCTGCTTACTGGCAGGATCCAGCGATCAACAGCCAGGACCTGAGCGAAGGCGCAGCGAACCTGGAGGTGACGGCCACGGATGCCTGCTCTGGAGGCAATATCCGCTTCAAGTACCTGTTGTTTATGGACTTGGACGCCGATGGTGTGAAAGAGACGGTGGTGAACAGCAATTTATTGCAGTACAACAATGTACAGTTCAACAACGCGAACACGCCGAACTACTTAGGTGGTGAAGCGAGAGCCTTCGACTTCCGCCCGGTACCAGCCAACCAGAAATGGGGCTTTGGAATCCAGATGGATCCAGTGAACGGTGGTACACGGACCGCACGGGTAGTATGGGTGAACCAATTGGGTCAAACCACGACTCCACAGCTTCCTTACGGTTCCTACGAGATTCGCTGGATCATCGAAGATGGTTGTGGTAACGAAACGACTGCGAGCTACGATGCGAGCATGCAAGACTGTAAGAAGCCAACGGTGGTGTGTGTCAACGGACTGAGCGCAAACCTGATGAATGTGAACGGTGGAATGGTATCGCTGTGGGCAAGTGACTTCTTGCTGTACACAGAGGATAACTACACACCATCGAACCAGTTGACGATTGCAATCCGCCGCAGCGGTACGGGAACAGGTTTCCCAACCAATGCGAACGGAACTCCACAAACAGAAGTGCAGTTTACCTGCGCAGACTTGGGTACGCAGTTGGTAGAACTTTGGTCGATGGATGCAGCCGGCAACGCGGACTACTGCGAGACCTATGTATTGGTACAGGATAACGCAGGAATCTGCGGACCAGTGGCAGGCATGGCAACCGTAGCAGGTGCACTGGAGACAGAAACCGCACAGGGAGTAGAAGATGCGAACATCGAGTTGAACGGTTCATCGAACGGAACACCGGTGTTGAGTGAAGTCTTCTCGAACGTGTCTGGTTCATACCTGTTCTCGAATGCCCTTCCGATTGCAGCGAATGCGACGGTGACACCGATCCACGATGTAGACCCATTGAACGGGGTAAACACATGGGACTTGGTGTTAATTAGCCGCCACATTTTGGGATTGGATCCATTGAGCAGCCCCTACAAGTTGATTGCTGCGGATGCGAACAAGTCTGGAACCGTAACAACCTTCGATATTGTAGAATTGAGAAAGTTGATTCTGGGTACGTACACGGCGCTTCCGAACAACAACAGCTGGCGCTTTGTGGATGCTAGCCAGCAGTTTACGAACAACGACAACCCATTTGCGGATGTGATCCGCGAGAACCTGCAGATTGCGAACATCCAGAACAACATTCTGAACGGTGACTTTGTGGGTGTGAAAGTGGGCGACGTAGACGGAACAGCAACCCCGAACACCTTGACGAGCAGCGACGATCGTACAGCAGGCACCCTGTTGTTTGACGTAGCCGACCGGAAGGTAGTAGTAGGTGAAGAGTTCACCGTACACTTCAAAGCAGCAGAACAAGTATCAGCGTACCAGTTTACCCTGAACTTCCGCAATTTGGAAGTACTGGAGGTAATTCCTGGAGCGAAGCAGACGATGGAGAACTTCGGTATCTTCAACAATGCGATCACGACTTCTGCGGATGCGACACCGGGAGAATTTGCGGTGAAATTCCGTGCGACAGCGAACGGCACGTTGAGCCAGCAGTTGAGCGTATC
>JBKDBI010000052.1:0-2168 GCA_046314695.1 Bacteroidota bacterium
GTTTCAGCCAATAACTCCTGGGGCATCGACCGCGGCCGACCAGCCGATGCGCCGCTCTGGTGCGCTTTCTACGACACGCTCGGTTACTACGGTATCCTCACCGCAGCGGCAACCGTGAACGGCGAAACCGATGTAGACCGCCTCGGCGATCTTCCCACCACCTGCCCCAGTCCGTACCTCATCGCCGTGAACAATGTCGATGCCAGCGACCGCTATTATTCTTCCGGCTTCGGAATCGACAATATCGATATCGCGGCGCCAGGCGAAGCCACCTTCACCACAGTAGCCCCGCCCGAAAACAATGTGCGTTTCGGGAAATACGATCAGTTCTCCGGCACCAGCGGCGCGTCTCCGCAAGTAGCCGCCGCCGTGGCCCTGCTCCTCTCCCATGCCTGCGACAGCTTCCTCGGCTTCTACGAAACGCAACCCAAGGCGGCCCTGCTCTACCTCCGCCTGATGATCCTGAACAGCGCCGACAAAAGCACTTCGCTCTATGGCCGCAATGCCACTGGCGGGCGCCTCAACCTGCTCCGTGCCTTGGCGCTCATGAACAGCTGGTGCAACAATGCCTGGTCGGTGGATGCGTTCCGTCAGGTACCCTTGCAAATCCTGCAAAATGGCCGCGAACTCCGTTTCTGGTCACCGGAAAACGGAACCCTGAACTGCTATCTCAGCGACGGAAGATTGTTCGCCAGCTTCCCAACCGCAGCCGGGCAATGGCTCGACATCGATGCACGCAACTGGCCTGCCGGCGTCGTCCTCGCTTCCTTCGAAGCACCCCGCAGCCGCGGTTTCAGCCGTGTGCTGATTCCCTGATTGCTCAGCGCAGCAAGAGAAAAGTGCCGGTTCGCTGGTGCACCTGCCCGTAGATATCGCGGCAGAACATGTAGTAAACGTATTGTTCCTGCGGACAAACCTTCGCTTCCGGTCCGTAACGGCCGTCCCAACCTTCTTCCGACAGGTTCGTTTCATAGAGTTTCTCCCCCCAGCGCGAGTAGATCCGGAGGAAGTAACGCGCGGCGATGTTCTCCAGGCCATGCACCCGGAACACCTCATTGAAGCCATCGCCATTGGGCGTAAACGCATTCGGAATATGGATGCGCACTTTCTCCGCTACCAGCAGGCGCAAATCGGCCGTATCGCGGCATCCGGAAGGGCTGATGGCAATGAGCCGAAAGGGATAATATCCGCCTTTGGGCACACGGAAGGATGTATTTACTTCTGAAGTGAGGAATTGCTGCTGCAGGTACCAGGCATAGGTAGCGGCCCCGCTGCTCTCATTGCGCAGGAGCGCAGTAGAGTCGGCGAAAGGCAATTCGGGCTGCACGGAAAATTGCGCTTGCGGCCGCGGGCGCACAAACACGTTCAATCGGACGGAATCGCTGCAGCCTTCGGCATTTTGTGCACTGAAAACTGCCCTGTACGAACCTGCCAAGCCGTACCGGTGCTGTACGATGGAATCGCTGTAACGCGCGCCGTCACCGCTTTGCCATTCCACACTGCCAGCAACGGCATTGCCCCAGTTGACACTTCCCCGCAGGTTGGAAGGCTGCGGGAAACAAACCGTATCGGCACGCGCCTGCAAGACAGGGCGGTCTGAAATGCGATAGGTGCTGACAAGCGAATCTTCACAACCGTGGCCATTGCGCAAGATCAAAGCCAGGCGCAGGTCTCCGCCTTGCCGCAGCGGAAATTGAAGAACGGAATCGCGGCCGACCGTTTGGTAATTACGCGTCCAACGCACCGTGCCGCGCGGGCCGTTCCAGAAAGGCAACATAAACCGCTGCAGGGTATCGCCCGTGCAGTTGAAGACATTGCCCGTGTAATTCACTCCCGGCAGCGCGTGGATGCGCACACGTGACTGGAACGTATCGCGGCAACCGAATTGGGAAACCGCGGTGAACACGACCAGGTAATCGCCGGCAGTGGCATAGCGCGGTACGGAATTGGTTCCGGATGCCGAAGTGCCATCGCCGTGAACCCAATGCGTGGTATCCGGATTTTGCCCGAACCAGTTGACCGTTGCACGCATCGGCACGGCCTCGCCCTGGCAGGCGTTGTTCATGCTCAAGGTAGCCGCAGGCAGTGCATGGACCGGGAATTTCCCGCTGAAACTGTCTTTGCAACCGGCATCATTTTCAACCTTCAGCGCAACAAATTGAGCGCCC
>JBKDBI010000053.1:0-7498 GCA_046314695.1 Bacteroidota bacterium
TGTTCCGGCGTGGATGGATTCCATACCGCTGAGCACATCGCTTTTCATCATGATAAGTTCGGTCACACCGCTGAGCATGATGGCATATTTGAGTGCCACCAGGTCGATCCAGCCGCAGCGGCGCGGCCTGCCGGTGGTAGCACCGAATTCACGGCCTTTCTCGCGCAGCGCTTCACCGGTTGCATCGTGCAATTCGGTTGGGAACGGCCCGGAACCAACGCGGGTACAGTAGGCCTTGAAGATGCCGCTTACCTTGTTGATATGCCGCGGTGCAACACCGAGCCCGATGCACGCACCCCCGCTGATGGTATTGCTGCTGGTAACGTAGGGATAGGTACCGAAGTCGACATCGAGCATGCTGCCTTGTGCGCCTTCTGCCAGGATTTTCTTGCCTGCAGCAATCTGGTCGTTCAACCAGTATTCGCTGTTCACACGGCGGTAAGGGCGGAGCTTTTCAATAGATGCAAAAAATTCTGCATGCAGGGCATCGAGGTCGAAGCCGCTGAGACCCAGGAATTCGATCAGCTGGAGGTGCCCTTCGCAGATTTCTTTGTATCGTTTTTCGAAATCTGGCGCATCCATATCGCCGATGCGCAACCCGTTGCGGCCGGTTTTATCGCGGTAAGCCGGACCGATCCCGCGGAGGGTGCTGCCGATGCGCGATTGCCCTTTGGCATTTTCATGCGCTTCGTCGAGCAGGCGGTGCGTGGGCAGGATAAGGTGTGCCTTGCGGCTGATGAGCAAGCTGGAGCGCACATCGGCACCTGCTGCTTCCACGCGGCCTATTTCGGCTACGAGCTTTACCGGATCAATCACCACACCATTGCCAATGAGGTTTGTAATGCCGGGATGGAAAATACCGCTGGGCAGGGTATTCAATACGTGTTTTTCCCCGTTAAACTCGAGACTGTGGCCGGCATTTGGTCCGCCCTGGAAACGGGAAACGATATTGTAGCCCGGCGTGAGGTAATCGGCGATTTTGCCTTTGCCCTCATCGCCCCATTGCAGGCCTAAGAGTACATCAACCATGGGAGATTTTTTCGTTGAGCTTTGCCATGGCTAATCCGCAGTGTTGGCAATTGCCATCTGCATCGGCGCGGGGCTCGGCGTATAAATGAAGGGAATGGTGGTTTACATCAAACTTGAGCAGATCGCCCATCGTGCTGGTAATCTGGTGTATCCGTGGATCGCAAAATTCGAGCACCTTGTTGCAACGCTGGCAAATGAGGTGGTCGTGTTGGCGGAAACCATAAGCCTGTTCGTAATGGCTGGTATTCTGGCCGAACTGATGGCGTTTCACCAAACCCGCATCTACCAGCAGGTCGAGCGTATTATACACCGTGGCCCTGCTCACCTGGTAGCGGCGCTGCTTCATTTGCAGGAAAAGGGTGTCGACATCAAAATGCGTTTTGTGCGTGTAGATTTCGTCGAGTATGGCGTAGCGCTCCGGTGTTTTGCGTTGTCCTGAGCGTTCCAGGTAGTCCGTGAATAGACCGCGTACTTCTTCCTTTACCTCTTCTATGCGCTGTCGGGTTGCCTTATCCATACAATGAGAAATCCTTTGCGTTTCAAAGATAGCGGCGCCTCCTGAAATGGAAGCGTCACATCCTTACAAACTCCAATAGTCGAGCCCTTCGAGCTTGTCGCGGTAGATGCCTTTCAGATCGAGCAGGAATCCGTCGGCTTTGAGTTTTTCGCTGAACCAGCTTTCCGGCAGGTTGCGGTATTCTCGGTGCGACACGGCCAGGATGATGCCATCGTATTCATTGCCGAGTTCCTGGGTCAGGCTGAAGCCGTATTCATGTTGCAATTCCTCGCTGTCGGCATGCGGATCGAATACTTCCACATTCACCTCATACGATTTAAGCTCATTCACGATGTCGACGATCTTGCTGTTGCGTATATCGCTCACATCTTCCTTGAAGGTGGCGCCAAGGATGGCGATGCGGCTGCTCTTCACATTGCGATCGCGCTTGATCAGCTTCTGTACGGCAATCTTGGCGATATGGGCGGCCATCATGTCGTTGGTGAAACGGCCGGCTGCAATCACGCGGGGATGGAAACCCAGGGCTTCTGCCTTATGGAGCAGGTAATACGGATCGACACCGATGCAATGCCCGCCCACCAGGCCGGGGAAATAGCGATGGAAATTCCACTTGGTACCCGCAGCTTCGATAACATCATAGGTATTAACGCCCATCTTGTCGAAGATGAGGGAAAGCTCGTTCATGAGGCTGATATTCACATCGCGCTGGGTGTTCTCAACGATTTTGGCGGCCTCTGCCACCTTAATAGTTGGTGCGCGGTGGATACCCGCTTCGATGATGGAACCGTAGAGCTTGGACAAGTTGTCGAGCGACTCCGCATCGCAACCTGAAACAATCTTCAGGATTTTGGTGAGTGGTCTTTCCTTGTCGCCCGGGTTGATGCGCTCGGGAGAATAGCCAACCTTGAAGTCCTGCACCGATTTCAGTCCGCTGATTTGTTCGATGATCGGAACGCAGTCTTCCTCTGTGCAACCGGGGTAAGTGGTGCTTTCGTATACCACGTAATCACCGGCGCTGATCACCTTGCCTACCGTCTCGCTGGACTTCTGCAGGGGAATAAGGTCGGGTTCCTTGGCATCGTTGATTGGGGTGGGAACAGCCACGATGTACACACCGCATTCTCGGATGTCGTCGAGCTGGTTGGTGAAGGTGATGTTACGGCCTTCGAATTCAGAAGACGGCAATTCACGGCTCGGATCTTCCCCATTTCGCATCATTTCGACGCGGCGGGCATTGATGTCAAAGCCAACCACACGGTACTTGCGGGCAAATTCCAGGGCCAGGGGGAGGCCTACATATCCAAGGCCGATTACGCAGATGCTTTTCTCACCTGCGACGATCCGGTCAAACATTTCCATAACGGGTTCGAGAAAACGAAGGCGCAAAAATAGGTCAGGCTATCCGTCCATAAAAGAAAAAGCCGGAATACCCCGCGGGATATTCCGGCTCTTTCGGAATCCGACGTATTACTTCACGCCGTGCATCATGCTCAGCAATTTCTTGTTGAGAGCAATCAGCACAAATCCCATAAAGATGGTGAATCCGGCAATGCCGGCGAAGATGGTCATGGCGCCCAGTTCATTCACAATACCCACGGTAAGACCGGCGAGGTTATTGGCAATGAAAGAACTGAGGAACCATACGCCCATGAGCAAAGAGGCAAGTTTTACAGGCGCCAGCTTGGTCACCATCGACAAGCCGATTGGGCTCAGGCAAAGTTCACCACAGGTGTGGATGAGGTAGGTGCCAAGCATCCAATTGATATTGGCTTTGATGGCTTCGTCGGTGCCGGCTTCTCCGCGCTCGAGAACGGCGCCTACCATCAGCAGAAAGCCCAAACCGAGCAATATCATACCCAGACCCATTTTTACCGGTGTGCTCGGTTCGCGGTTGCCTTTGGCCATTTTAGCCCAAAGGACAGTGAACAAAGGTGCAAGCATCACGATGAACAAGGGGTTCACGCTCTGGAACCAGGATGTCGGAATCAGAAAGTCGCTTACTGTTCGGTTGATGTATTTATCTGTGTAAAGCGAGAATGTGCCACCGGCCTGCTCAAAACCAGCCCAGAAGAAGGTAACAAATGCCACGAGGATAACAATCACCCAAGTGCGGTCTTTTTCTTCTTTTGAAAGGCCTTTGGTATCGGCGCTCATGCCGTCTACGATATCGCCGGCTGCAGTATTTTTGTTTTGCGGACGCAAGCCTTTGTCGCCGAGATATTTAGCAGCCAGGCCATTGAACATAATCTGGCCAATCGTCATACCGATACCGGCAGCGAGGAAGCCATATTGGAAGGCGTATTGGGTGATACGGGTACTACCGTCTGCCAGCGTTTCTTTGGCAGCGAAGAAATCTTCAGCAAGGAAACCGCAAACCAGGGGTGCAAGGAGTGCACCGAGGTTGATGCCCATATAAAAGATATTGAAGGCTCCGTCTTTGCGGGGATCTTTGTTGTCGTACAACTGACCAACTACGATAGAGATATTGGGTTTGAAGAAACCGTTACCGATAATCAACAAGCCGAGACCAAGGTAGAAAGTAGGGAGGCCCATGTTGGATGCCAGCGCAAACTGACCCAATGCCATCAGGATACCGCCAATGGTGATGGAGCGGCGCTGCCCGAGGTAATTATCTGCCAGCCAGCCTCCGATGATCGGCGTGAGGTAAACGAGACCGGTATATACTCCGTAGATAAGCCCGGCGTTGTCTTCCGAGAATCCAAGACCGCCTTCAACCAGGCTCTTTGTCAAATACAGGATGAGGAGACCGCGCATCCCATAGTAGCTGAAGCGTTCCCACATTTCGGTGAAGAACAGCAGGCGCAGGCCGGCGGGATGCTCCTTTTGCTCAAAAATCCAGACCATGATGGTGGCCAGGAAGGCGATCACCACGGAATACATGTAAATCTGGAACGATTCAGCAGGGACACTGAAGCTGAAGCCGGCTACCTTATTCAGGAGCAAGACGCCAGCCAGCAATGAGACCAAAAAGGTCAGCAATAACTTGGTATTGGTGTTTTTCATAGGTGTGATTTTGTTTTCAAGCGGGCTAAAATACAGGTTTTACGCACACCTGCAGTGACTTAACTTCTTTTAGCCGTGTGTACTCAGAGAATATTCTTCTCCCGCATTACCTGGTTCAGCCAGCGCAGGATGGCAAACATCATGATGCCTGCCAACAATGCCAGGGCGCAGTTTACAAGGAAAAAATCGCTCTTGTCTTCATAGCCTTCCCACATGCCGCTGAGCATCCCGCTGAGTTTGTTGCCCACAGAAGTGGAAAGGAAGAAGCCGCCCATCATGAGGGCGGTAATACGCGGCGGACTCAGTTTTGAAACGAGGGAAAGCCCCATCGGCGAAAGGCAGAGCTCGCCAATGGTAATTACCGCATAAGAGGCTACCAGCCAAAGGCTGCTCACTTTGCCCGCTTCGATATCTGTGCTTTTCACGGCACCTACCATCACCAAAGCGCTTAAAGCTGTGATAACCAGTCCGATGGCAATTTTCGCTGCGGTGCTTGGTTCGCGGCGGCGGCGGCGCAGGAAGCCCCAGAAACCAACCACCACCGGCGTAAGCAATACAACCCAGAAGGGATTCACGCTTTGGAATAATTCTGTACTGATGAGTTTCAAACTCTTGCCTTCGGCCGGTTTCTGTTCTTCGGGAAGATTGCTGAAATACTTTCGGCTGGCGGTTTGCTCTTTTAAGGTCTGGCTCAAGGCAAGCCGACCCGCTCCGTCGCCCTGGGCTTTGAGGATAGAATCCTGCACCTTGATGGCGGCCTTGTGCTTTTTAAAGTCATCTGTACTCAGCCGTGCAATGCTATCGTTGGTAACAGTCTGGTTGAGTTTAAGAAAATCGAGGGTCTTGCCTACCTGCTGCGAAGGCACACGATCTGTATATTCTTCCGCCCAAACGGTTAAAGCGTCACCATTCTGGTGAAAAACGGCCCAGAAAACAACCAAACAACCGTAAACTGCCAGCAAGGCGCCGATTGGCCTTTTGTCTTCTGCCCGGGCTTTGCGGTACAGGTTGATAAAGAAATAAATAACCGGCAGACAGCCGAAAATGAACGCATCATTGGAATCGCTGCCCAGGATATTATCAGGAATCAGGTAACCCAGAATACCGAAGGCAAACATCGGAATCAGGGTATTAAACAAGATTTTCCCGGTGCTCATATCCCCTTCTTCCATGGGTTTAATGACATCGGCTTCACGGATGTGCCGGGTGCCGAGGAAGAAAATCAACAAACCGATGAGCATTCCGACACCTGCTGCGGCAAAAGCCCAGCCCCAGCCATAGTTGATGCGCAGGAAGGCGGCAACGAAATTGCAGGCAAAGGCTCCAATATTGATGCCCATGTAGAAGATGTTGTAGCCGCTGTCTTTATTGGCTTTGTACTCGTCTTTGTTGTAAAGATTGCCCAGCAGGGTAGAGATATTCGGTTTGAAGAAGCCGTTGCCGATGATGATAAGGAGCAGGCTAACGTAAAAGGAAGTTTCTCCTTGGAATGATAGACCGAAGTAACCGGCGGCCATTAATACGCCTCCCAACACTATAGAGCGTCGGTATCCGAGCATACGGTCTGCCAGCAGTCCCCCAATGAACGGAGTCAGATAAACGAGCCCGAGATAGGTTCCATAGATATCCGATTTCTTTTCCGGGCTGAAACCCATGCCTCCGTTGTCGACATTGTCGAGCATATAGAGGGAGAAGATGCCGAGCATCAGGTAATAGCCGAAACGTTCCCACATTTCGGTCAGGAATAGATAAGGTAGGGCGCGGGGGTGTTTGGATGCAGTGCTGCTCATGGATTTCAGAATAGGTCTACTGTTTCGACTTGAGCGGGCTAAAATAAGGAAAAAGCCTTTGGCTGCAAGCGAAGCGAAAATTGGATCAACTCAGCCAGAGCGCCATATTGCCCGGATTGGATGCGTCGAAGCTCACATGTTCCTGGATGGTGGTGGCAAGCGAAATACCGGTATAATCGGCCCGCACAGGGAAGCTCCGGTAGCTGCGTTCGGCGAGGAAAACGGTTTCCAATGAAATCGGATTGGCCGCCACGATGGGTTGGATGACGTGCATGAGTGTTTTACCTGAGTTCAGCACATCGTCGGCAACGATCACATGGCGTCCGTTGAAATCAGGTTGCGGCGCATAGAGAATGGCATCGGATCGGAATCCACTGCGGTCGAAATCAATCCGAAACAGATTGACGTTGCCAGTGTGCAGGCGTTGCAAATGGCTGTGCAGCAGGGTAGCGACCAGATAACCACGGTCTCCGATACCGCCTAAAACCAGGTCGGAACCGTCGTGATGCCGCGCGCAGATTTCCAGGGCGATGCGCTCCAGGGTCAATACGATGCGGCGGTGATCCAGAATGAGGGTTCGGTTGTCGCTCATTGCACTGCGAACTTACGGAAAAACGCAGGTGCTGCATTGGAGGAATGCTGAATAGCCAAATATGCATTAGAAAAGCTATTCGGATTCGGAATCAGGAGAGCAGCGTTGGTGAAGGAAAGTTTTTCGTTTTCCCATTGGGGCTGTTGGCTTTGGTTTGAGGAACGTCGGTACTGAAGGTTGTCGGAATGGGGAGTTGAACATGTAATGCAATTAAGAGGCGGGATATAAGGGATGGGGAGTGGAAGGGTGCGGGGAACGAGGCTTTGTGGCGCGAATTAAGTATAGGCTACACGCTTATAAGCGTGTAATTTCGGTCCAGATTATGCGCAAGCTGACTCTGGGCCTTTGCAGTGTGTGTTTCAACCCCTATATTGCGCCTGTATTCTAATCATTTTTAATTATGGACTTTGTTACTTTTATCCAAACTTACAACACCGAAGAACGCTGCATCCTTTTGTGGAAGAATTTGCGGGATAAGCACGGTGTATTCTGTAACCGCTGCGGCAACAATGAACACCTGTGGCTCCCTTCAAAGCTGAAATACCG
>JBKDBI010000054.1:0-3215 GCA_046314695.1 Bacteroidota bacterium
CAGTATGCGGAAGGATGGCAGATTGTACCAGATACGTCCGTCGAATTTCCCTACATGCACAAGGTCTGAACTGTCGTTGAGAGGAGCCGTCCATGCAGCATACAAAGCCCCGTCGAGCACCCGCGTAACAGGGTTGCTTTCCAGGTCAAGCCGGAGTGGAATGCCGAGCTGCGCCTTTAGCCCTGCGCCCAAGACGGAGGCTAAGATGAACAATCCCGCCTTCTTGAATGGTATCCTGCCTGCCGGTTTCTTCCTCACCATGTGAACAGCATTTGCATGTGTAAATATCCGAAGTTCTGTCGCATTCCCACCTGATTCTGCGCAGGTTTTGTTCCAAGTAGTTGTGTACCAGTGTTCCACAGTCCCTGCAATACCCAATGGTCATTGAGGCGCCTGTAGGCTCCAAGGCCAATGTTTCCACTTCCCTGCCAGCGGCTGACGGATGCCTGGGTCAATGGTGCCGTTGACCCGTACACGCCGCCGTAAAACTGTTGTTGTGAGAACGTACGGTCGTTTTGCGGGTTTACGCCGGTTCCGCTGATCAGCGACCAGCGCTCCAGGCGCATGCCACCCTGGAGAACGATGCCCGATTTCGGGTTGAGGGCAATGGTCCGTGTCCATTGCAAGGGAATGGAGATGCTACGCATGCGGATTTCTGTCTGTACCTGCATTTGCGTATCGCGGTAGCGCACCGGAACCCAGAACAGGGTATCGCCCGGTACATTGCGGTAAGGGAATGAGTCGCTTACAATGCGGGTGCTGTAGTTCCAGTTGGTACGCCGCGGTGTCAAATCCATGCCAGCCTGAATACCACTCTGAAGATGGAATTTCCCCAGCGGAATTGCATAGAGGGCCTGAACACTGCCAAAGAAACCCGGGCTGCTGCTGCGCTCTGCCAGTGCTTTTCCCTGCCAGTTGTTGCCTGCAGGGGCGGTCTGAAACCGGGATTGATTGAAGCCGGTAACAGTGCCGAAAGAAACGTAAGGTTTTTGCAGACGGGAATACAAATCGCGGATAGGTTTATCGCTGCGCCAGCTCAATGTTTTGGCCAGATCTGGCTTGAAAACGGAGGGTGAGATTTGAATCCTCCGCGCCGGCAGGCTGAGGAATTCCCATTCCGGTTCGCTACTTTCGTTCGTTACCGGTTGGGAATTGCTGCCCTCCGTGCCACTGCCGGAGCGGGAGTATTCATGGCTTACTGTCTCTGTTGCGCTTCCGGATTGACCGGTGGTACGCGGTAGCTTTTCCCTCCGGTTTTCTTCCATACCTGCTTCGCCTGCCAAAGGTTTTGTAAGCTTGGGTTGAGAATTTGCACCGGCATTCAGGTTGCGCCAGGATTCGGTTGAATGGGTTGTTACAGATGTTTTCGCAAGCGATTCTTTCACGCGCAAATCAGCTCCATTCCACCATTGCCAGGTGCCGAAACACAACAGCAATACAGCGGGGATAAACCATAGCCATGCGCCGCGTCTTTTCCTTTGCACGCGCCCGCTGATTGCGGCCCAGTCGGCATCGCTTACCCGAAGTTCATGGTTATTGAACAACTGCCTGAAGGTTTCTTCTATGTCGGGCTTCGGCTTGTTCACGGTTTGCGATGGATGAGTATTTCCTGGAGTTGCTTTCTGGCCCGTGCGTATTGCGACTTGCTGGTGCCTTCTGAAATCTGAAGGGCATCGGCAATTTGCCTGTGGGTCATGCCTTCAATGGCGTAGAGGTTGAACACCATGCGGTATCCGGGTGGCAGTTGGTCGAGCGCTTCCAGGGCTTCTTCAGGAGAGCAGGGGAAACCGGCATTCTCGTCGTAGGTGTCGGCTTCCGGTTCGTGATGGGTATCGTCGCTGAACATTCCCGCATAGCGCGAACTTTTCTTGAACTGGTCGATGGCCGTATTGATGAAGATACGGGTCATCCAGGTTTCAAGGGCGCTGTCGCCGCGGTATTTGGAAATGGTCTGTAGCACTTTTACAAATCCGTCTTGCAAGGCGTCTCGGGCGTCGTCCAGGTTGCTGCAATACCGCCTGCAGATGGAAAGCATGCGCGGTCCGTAGCGCCTGAACAACTGTTCCTGCGCATGCGGATCGCCTTTCCTGCAGCCCGATATGAGTTCCTGGAGGTCATTCACCCATTTCTCCCTGTCTGCCATTTTGGTCTGCTACGTTAGACAAAGGTTGCACCGTTTCATCATCTTTTTGATTTCCTGCGTTAATTCGCCTTTGATGAATCTGAACAGCAAAGGTTTATGGATAGGCGCCGCAACGGTGCTGCTCGCGGTTGCCGGGGGCATTTGGTTCTTCGGTGGAAGCGATAAACTTCCTTCCTATATCCCCGACGACGCCGGAATGGTGATGCGTTTCGATCCCAAAGAGATGATCCGCGGGATGGATATGGAGAAAATTGGCAAGAACAGCGGGCTGAAAGATCTCGAAGACAAACTGGAAGAAGAAGACGCCATGTTGATGAAGCTCCTCATGAAGGGGTTCCGCAACCCGGAAAAGACCGGCATCCGATGGAGCAAGTCTTTTTACGTGTTTGCCCGCTCTGAAAAAGGCAAGGAGTATGTTGCCGTTATGTTGCCTGTGAAAGACCAGGAAGTGCTCAAAACCTTTGTTGACCGCGAACTTCCCGGTGATGCCAAAATCAAATTCCGCGACGATATGGCCTATGTGCAGACTGGTTACCGCGAAGCCTGGGGCTGGAACAACGATGTGCTGATGGTAGTGTTTATGGACGGAAGAAGGCATACCGACCTGATCCAGGATCACCTGAACAAAACCTACGATGCGTGTATGGACAAAAAGCCGGAGTTCAAGAAAATCATCGGCAAGAAGGCAGATATCGCGATGTATGTGAACACCAAGACCAGCTTCTTCAAGGAAATGATGCGCGAAGCGGGTCGGGGTATGACGAAAGGTCTTGCCGGGCAGAATTTGGTTTATGCGGGTGCATACCTAAATTTTGATCAGGGCGAAATGAACATGGAAGGAATGAACCTGGATGCGGATGGCAAAAAAGTAGCTGTCGATTACATGAAAGAAGGTGCATTGCCGGAAAAAATCATCGGCACACCCGATGGCAAGGCGCCACTGTTTCATCTGGCTATGAATATTGAGTGGATGCCAATGATGAAAGCCATTGCCGGCAGCATGCCAGACGAAGAAATTCCCGCTGAAATGATGGACATTCTGAAGGAAGTTGACAACGGTATTTGTATTCAG
>JBKDBI010000055.1:0-4516 GCA_046314695.1 Bacteroidota bacterium
TGCCCGATCCGAAGATGAGGTTGAGGTTCATGCGGTAGCGCTCGTTGCCGGGCAATTGATCCTGGAAAACAATGGCGGCATTGACCCGTTTGTCCGTCGGACGGCGGATGAATCCGCTTTCCTTCATCAAACCGTTTTCCAAGTAGCGGATATTCTCCTTGGTCTGCAGCACGCTGAGGGTAAACCAACTTTCCAGCCCGGGGATAAATTCGCCGTTGATGCGATTATCTACACCCCAGGCATAGGCCTGACTGCTGTTTTCGGCGTAATAGCGAATTCGGATATTGTCGAACAGGTAAGGAACCTGCCGGTCCATATACTTGTAGTAGGCTTCGCCCAGCCACTTGAAACGCCGGCCCCACAGTTCGATGGTGCGGTCGATGCCGCCGATGGCGTGGTAACTGCGCTGCGCCTTCAGCGCGGTGTTGATCTGCCCGTCGAAGCCGCGCAGCTCGCGGTAGAATGCCGGTTGCTGATAAACACCGCCGGCCAGGTAGTAGCGGATATTCGGTTTTTGCAGCGAATCGGCATGGGTGAGGTTCCAGTTGCGGTTGGGTTCCATGACCAATTGCATGCGCGGACTGTAAATCGTTTGCCGGTTGAGCGACCAATACTGGCTGCGGATTCCGATGGTAAGCCGGGTGCTGGTTTCGCGGTGCAGGCGTATTTCTGTCTGAAGGTGGCCGGAGAGGCGCAAAGAGCTGAGTTCGCTGCGGCTGCTTACAAATCCGTCCATTAATACGCTGTCGCGGCCAAAACCGAAAGGCGGCACATTGTAGCCTGCTGAATCGTTGTACAGCCATTCGTGCAGGCGGTCGGTGATATTCTCCTGCTGCGCCCGCATTCCCCAATGCAAACGCAGTCCGCGGCCCGGCGTCTGGATACTGCCGAGATGACTTACACTGAATACACCTGAATTGAGGCGGTTGCGGCCATGGTCGATGAAATAACCCGCTCCAAGATTCCGGACAGGTCTTCCGTAGGTGGCAGAGCCCGGGTCTTTGTCCAGCAAGGAGAGGCTGTAGGCACCGAATATGTCGAAAACCTCGCGTTCGCGGGTGCTGAATCCGGAGACAATCAACTTGAAGTCTTTGCGGTTTCCTGGCTTGAAATGCAAAGTCAGGGCCGACATGCCATAGGTATAACCGGAGAATTCCTGCCCGCCCATGGCTACGAACAAGTTGAATGCGTTTTGCGCTGTTCCGAAGGAAGTTTCGCGGCTTTGCGGATTGAGCCGGTAGCGGTTTTCGGCGAAATTGCCCAACCATTCCAGGCGCAGCCTAGGGGTGATGCGGTAGGCCAGCAGCCATTGCGCATCGTAGAAGTTCGTGATGTAGCGTCCTGCAACATCGAGCGTATTCAGCACCAGGGTGTTCGAACGCCAGCGCACGCCGCCGATGCCCGTAAGCCTGCGGTTCTTGCTGATGGCTTCCATGGAGGCGGATGCGCCGAGCAATCCAATATCCAGGCTGCTTTCAAAGCGGGTCGGATTGCGGTATTCCACATCCAATACACTGCTTTGTTTATCTCCGTAACGCGCCTCAAAGCCACCGGCATTGAAGGTGAGTTTCTTTACCAGTTGCGGATTGATAAAACTGAGACCTTCCTGCTGCCCGCTGTGGATGAGCTGCGGACGGTATATTTCTACGTCGTTTACATAGACGAGGTTTTCGTCGAAGTTGCCGCCGCGCACTGAATACTGCGACGACAATTCGTTGTTGCTGAATACGCCTGGAAGCGTTTTGATGATGTTTTCAATCCCGCTGCCAAGACCGGTCATCGCTTCCACGCTGCGGGGCTTGAGCACGGTGCCTGTTCCGCCGCTTTCTCCGGAAATGATGCGCACCGGATCGAGTTCATCGCTGCGGCCATAGGCTACAAATACGCGCAATGGAACCAGGCTGTCGCTTTGTGCGGCCAGTCGTAAATCCTGACTGAAAACCCGCTTCTTCTCGACAAAACCTTCGATCTTCAGGTTGCTGTCTACCGGGAGCAGCAGGGTGAATAGGCCGAATTCATCGGTGAGGGCGGTTTTATTCCCGACGCTCCATTTCACCAATACACCTTCCAGCCTTTTTCCTTCCTTGTCTTCCACTGCGCCTTGCAGCAATACGCGGCCTTGTTGCGCACGGACTGCCATGGGAAGGGTACAGAGAAGGATGAGAAGGGCGCGAAGCAGCACGATGGTTAAACGCAGATCAG
The DNA here is from genome assembly GCA_046314695.1 of Bacteroidota bacterium. Classification (GTDB taxonomy): domain Bacteria; phylum Bacteroidota; class Bacteroidia; order NS11-12g; family UBA955; genus REEB481. Next base: position 2,203 of record JBKDBI010000055.1, read on the forward strand.
TCTTGGGTGGTATCTGAAGGAGTACAATCTTTCAATGCGCTGATCATCGCTTCGGGGTCTGAATGGCCGAAAACAGTATTGCCGGCAACGAGTACATCGGCTCCGGCTGCGAGCAGTGCAGGGGTATTGTCGCGCGTCACACCGCCGTCAATTTCAATCCGGGTGCTCAATCCGCGTGCCTCAATCATGCCGCGTAGCTGCCGGATTTTTGCATAGGTGCCTTCGATAAATGTCTGTCCGCCGAAACCCGGGTTCACACTCATCAGGCAAACCAGATCGCAAAGCGGAAGAATATCCTGAAGCAGGGAAACGGGCGTATGCGGATTCAAAGCAACCCCGGCCATCATGCCTTCCTGCCGGATGGCGCTGAGGCTGCGGTGCAGGTGCACAGAAGCTTCCAGGTGTACGGTCAGCACAGCTGCGCCCGCATCGCGTAATTCGCGGATATAGCGCTCCGGCTTTTCGATCATCAGGTGCACATCCAGCGGCTTTTGCGCATGTTTGGCTATGGCCTTCATCACCGGAAACCCAAAAGAGATATTCGGTACGAAGAGTCCGTCCATGATGTCGATATGGAACCAATCCGCCCGGCTGCGGTTCACCATTTCGGTATCGCGCTGCAGGTTGCCGAAGTCGGCGCTCAGCATGGAAGGTGCAATGAGGTGTGACATGGAAGGGGCAAAGATAAGCAGGCACTTCAGCGCACAAGCACCTCACGGATGCTTTCAGTGCCCGCATCCCGGTTAACCAGTTGCCTGATTTCTTCCCTGCGGTTGGTGAGCTCATGCCGCAGTGGCGCATTGTCCACGTAAATCGTGAGCACGTCTTCCTTGATGCGCAAACCTGTGGTATGCCGGGCAATGAGGTCGCCTACCAATTCCGGCCAGCGGGCGGTCAAACCGACTTCCGAGAGTTTCTGGTCGAGCTTATAGGTGCTGCGCATTTCCTTCAGCACTTCGCTGATCGACCGGCTGTGGTGGATGCGGGGTTTTTTCATGTGGCAGTTTTTTTAGCAAGCCGGCTGTTGCGGTAGCCGTATGAGAAATAGATGAGCAGCCCGATGCCGAGCCAGATGAGGAAGCGCTCCCAGTTTTCAACGGAAAGCTCTGCCATGAGGTAAATACAACTCAACATGCCCAGACTGGGGATGAGCGAGATGCGATGACGGAAGGAAAGGATGCTGAGCGCCAGGGTGAGTCCCACCAATACCAAACGCGGCAAAACGACCAGCCAATGCGTTCCTTCATAAAAACCCAGGAATTGCAGGGAAGCGTCCGTTTTGATCACCAGGAATACCAATCCGGTGAGGAGCAAAGGAACCAAACCATACCAGGCGCGGATAAAGGGAATGCGGAAGCGCACATTGGGATGCGGTTCGCGCAAGTCCATCAGGATCACGCCTCCGTTCACCAGCACGAAAGCGAACAAGGTGCCGATGCTGGTGAGGTCGGTTACTTCGGTGAGGTTCATGAAAAGGGCAGGCACCGCCACCAGGAAGCCGGCCACGATGGTCGAGAAACCTGGTGTGCGGAAACGCGGATGCAGTTTGGAAAAACGGCGCGGAAGCAGTCCGTCGCGGCTCATGCTCATCCAGATCCGGGGTTGGCCGAGCTGGAAAACAAGAAAGACACTGGCCATGGCAATGACAGCGCTGAAGGCCACGATGCCTTCCATGCCTTGCAATCCGCGGAGGCCGAATACATGCGACAGCGGGTCGCCGACCTGCAACTCGGTAAACGGCACCATGCCGGTGAGTACAAGCGCAATGAGGATATACAAGACCGTGCAGATGAGCAGGGCATAAAACATGGAACGCGGCAAATCGCGCTGCGGGTCTTTGCATTCTTCGGCCGTGGTGCTGATGGCGTCGAAACCGATGTAGGCGAAGAAAACCGAGGCAACGCCTTTCATCACCCCTTCAAAGCCATGGGGCGCGAAGGGCGACCAATTGCCGGGATCTACGTAAAAGGCTCCGACCAAGACCACCATGACAATCACGGCTAGTTTCAGCAGCACCATGATGTTCGAGGCGCGGCGCGATTCGCGGATGCCGCGGTAGCAGAGCCAGGAGATGAGCACCACGATGCCGAGGGCCGGCAGGTCGAAGATGAGCGGCAGGCCGAAAATGCGCGGAGCATTCGTCCAGGCCATATAGCCGGTGCTTCCGTTTTCTCCGGCGTCGAAGGCGCGTTGGGCACTGAGGAAATCCATGCTCAGCCAATCGGGTACATGCCAGCCAAAGCCGGAAAGGAGTCCGGTGAAATAATCGCTCCAGGAAATGGCGACTGCGATATTGCCGATGGCGTATTCCAGC
>JBKDBI010000056.1:0-6132 GCA_046314695.1 Bacteroidota bacterium
AACCCGGTTTGCGAAGGAACCCCTGTTGCCTTCATCGGATCCGATACCGGAAACAGGAAACCAACCCAATGGTCGTGGCTGAAAAACCAGTTGCCAATAAATGGCATTACGGATTCTATCCTCCGTTATGGTTTTCCGCGCCTCGCCGACAGCGGTGTCTATGCTGTGGTGATGCGGGTGGATGGTTGCGGCGATACTTCCCAATCCATCAACCTCAAGGTTTGGCCCAAACCCAGGGCTGGTTTTTCGGTCGATCGCGTAACGGCTTGTCTCAACGGCAATCGGTTCCGATTTGCAGATACCAGCAAGATTGTGCGGGGCAGTATTCCCACTTTGCGTTGGCATTTCGGCGACAGCAGCACGGCATTGATTGTAGCACCGACGCATACGTATCGCTGGCATGGCACCAAAAACGTGCGCCTGGTGGTGCAGAGCAATTTCGGCTGTATGGACAGCGCAAGCCGTCAGTTGACAGTGTATCCCGATCCGATTGCCGACCTGAGTATTCCGGCCGATAAGCAATGCATGAACCACCACAGCTTCCGCATGGCGAACCGCAGCCGCATCGGAGCCGGAACGATGGTTTATACCTGGGATCTGGGCGACGGCAGGCAACTCAACCAGGTGGCACCTGTATTCAGTTATGCCAATCCGGGTGTGTACCGCGCCATGCTCAAGGCTGAGACCGCTTTCGGCTGCTCCGACACCCAATCATTCGTTTTGACTGTCTGGCCGTCTCCGGATGCCGCCTTCGACGTAAACCAAAGCGAACAGTGCTTTGACCAGCACAGCTATAGCATGCAGAACCGCAGCACGGTATCAGCAGGTGCGCTCAGCTACCTCTGGCAAAAAGGAGATGGCAGCACCGATACCGCGCGCAATATCCGTTTTCGTTACAACGCGGCCGGAACCTACCAGCTCAGGCTCATCGCCAACGCGAACCATGGTTGCAAAGACACTGCCGTGCGCATGCTCTTGCTCCGGCCTTCTCCGCGCGCAGCCTTCATTCCGTCGAAAGCCAATCCCTGTGAAGGCGATACCTTCCTTTACAACAATACTTCCCTTGGCGACGAACGGCCTTTGCGCTGGGAATGGTCAGGCCCCGGCCGCAGCAGCAGCGATTCAAACTGGAGCAGCAGCTGGATCACTTTCGGGGATAAAGACATTCGCCTGATCGTCACCTCGGCTGGTAATTGCCGCGATACAGCTATTTTCCGTCACCGTATCCATGCCATTCCACGACCCGGTTTTGGCATTTTCCCGGGGGCTGGTTGTGCAGGAAATACGCAGTTCTTCTTTCAATCAACTGCAACCGCTCCGGATGGATTGCCATTGAGCACCCGCTGGGAGTTTGGCGATGGCAATTCCGCCACGACCAACAATGCGCAACACCGCTACGCCGCCGCCGGAGATTTTGCGGTGGTACAACGGGTGGCATCAGCCTATTGTTCGGCTGCCGTTTCTAAGGCATTGCGTGTGTCGCCTGAGGTGCGCGCCACTTTCCTCATCGAGCCCATCGACCGTGAAACCATGCGTTTTCGCGCCCTGGATACCTTGCGCAGCGGCGTGAAGTTTTATTGGGAAGGAGGGGATGGAAGCACGGGCGACGGAAAAACCTTTACACACCGCTTCGAATCCAACGGAGCGTTCAACGCCCGTCTCATCGCAGAAACGCCGGAAGGATGCCGCGATACTGTCGTTCTTCCCTTTACACTCAACAGTCCGGCTTTGCGCGTGATCACCAATGGTTTCAATTTCTACGCCTGGCCAAACCCCACATCTGACCGTATTTCGTGGAAGTTCAAAACTTCATCAAACGAAGCCGTTGAGCTGGCCTTGTTGGATATGTTGGGGCAAGATCCGCTCTGGAAAGCACGGATTGACGCCCGCGCCGGAGTCACTGAAAAGGGAATCATTTCGATGCAGGAATTGGGTATCAGTGCCGGGCAATACGTGTTGCGCCTGCGCTCGGGGCAGCGGCAGGAACAGCTAAAGATTCTGTTTCTGCCTTAACTGAATCGTGACAATCGCATAACAATAAACAAAAACAGGGTTTCACAGGCGTCTTGTCTGCTTTGGATACCTTTTTGATACGTACAATCTTCAGGTGCATTATATTGCGCGCTTCATGAGTCTCAAACGGATACTGTTCCTGTTCATGTCAGGATCGCTGGCCCTGTGTGTTGCTCCCCTCGCAGCGCAGCAAATTAGCGGCCGGGTAGTGGATGCAGATTCCATGCAGGGCCTGCAGGGAGCCGTGGTTCGGAACCTGAGCGTGGTGGCCAGCACGACTACCGATTCAGGAGGGGATTTTCGCATTGCAGCCATGGCCGGGCATCGCCTCGAGGTACTGCTTACCGGTTTCCGCAAGCAGATTTACGTGGTGAAACCCGGTGAAACACGCGTCAACATTTCCATCAAGAAGGATGAAATAGTTGAGCAGGCTGTAGTGATCAAATCCAGCCGCTATAAAGACAAAATAAGGGAAGGCGGCCTCACCGTAGAAAGCATGGGGGCGCAATCCATCAAAGAGACTCCTGCGAGTGATTTCTACGAAGGCCTGGGCCATTTGCGCGGTGTCGATGTAACCGCAGCCAGCCTTGGTTTCCGCATCGTGAATACCAGAGGTTTCAACAGTACGAGTCCGGTTCGCAGCCTGCAACTTATAGACGGTGTCGACAACCAGGCGCCGGGATTGAATTTTTCACTGGGAAACTTCCTCGGTGCCAATGAGCTCGATGTAGCCAATACCGAAATCGTAGTAGGCGCCTCCAGCGCCTTTTACGGTCCGAACGCCTTCAACGGCGTAATCAATATGACCACCAAAAGTCCCTGGAAAAACCAGGGGCTTTCTGCGCAGGTGAAAATAGGAGAGCGGGAGTTTGGTCAGGTGATGGTGCGTTATGCCAAGGCTTACAAAAACAAGGAAGGCCGCGATGTTTTTGCCTTCAAAACGGGCCTCAGCTACATGCGTGCCTATGATTGGGTAGCGGATAATTATGACCCGACGCTCGACAGCAAGGCCGGCAGCAACAACCCGGGAGGGTACGATGCGGTGAACCGTTACGGCGATGAAGTTTTCGGTACAGCTGCCAACGATCAGATTTCGATGGAAAGCCGCCGGCGTACACCCGGACTTGGAGGGCATTACCGCGATGGTTATGCGGAAAAAGACCTCGTTGATTACAATACCCGCAATCTCAAGACCAATATCCTGCTGGCTTACAAACCCAACGAAAAGAACGAACTGCAATACGCTTTCAACTTCGGTACCGGAACTACGGTGTATCAGGGTGATAACCGCTACAGCCTGAAAGATATCCTGTTCTTTCAAAACCGCCTGGAGTGGAGCGGAAAGAAGGGTCATTTGCGTTTATATGCCACCAACGAAGACGCAGGGAATACCTACGATGCGGTATTGACGGCCTTCCTGATGCAGAATGAAGCCAAACCCGGTGCCTTGTGGTTTGCCGATTACCAGAACTATTGGCTGAATAATATTTCCGGCAAGGTGCGCGCTTTGCCGGGCTATAACCAATTGGGGACTTTTGTTCCCGGCTTGCCGAATTACAATCCCAATTGGGCGCAGGATCACCAGGCACTGATGGACAAGTATGCCGACAGCCTGAACCGCTGGCATGCCATCACCAGGGCCCAATCGAATAAAGGCACCAATTACCAGAACCTGCCTTATGCAGATCCGTATTATACCCGACTGACGCCGGGTACGCCTGAATTTGACGCGGTAAAAGACAAATACACCTCTGCTTACAGCTACAACCGCGAAGGCGGGCCAACCGGATCTCGTTTCTACGACCGTTCGGCGCTGTACCATATAACCGGCGAGCGCCGCTATTTCTGGGGCGCTACCAAAATCACCACCGGCTTCAGCGCCCGTTTGTACCGTCCCAATTCCAACGGAACCATTTTCCTCGATACCGGCAACGTGCGTATACAAAACGCAGAAGCAGGTATGTATGCAGGCTTTGAGCGGAAGCTGTGGGACAATCGATGGAAGATCAACGCGGCGATGCGGGTAGACAAGAACCAGAACTTCCCGGTATTGGTTTCCCCGGCTGCTTCATTGATTTATACCCGCAACAAGAACAATACCTGGCGGGCAGGTTTCAGCAGTGCCATACGCAACCCAACGCTGCAGGATCAGTTCCTTTTCTACAATGTGGGCCGGGCCATTCTGCTTGGCAACAAAGACGGAATCAAAAACGTGGTTGAACTCGACAACTTCGTAGAGTATTTGAATACGCCCAACCTGGATCGGAACGTGTTGCGTCGGGTTGATATCCCGGCGATTCGTCCTGAAAGTGTGCGCACCTTCGAACTCGGCTACAAAGGCGTTTTGCTGGATGGCAAGCTGATGGTCGACGCCGGTTATTATTACAGTTTCTATAAGAATTTCATCGGCTACCGACTGGCCGTGGAATTGGAGTTCGATTCGGCTTTGATTTTGCCGAAGACGGCCCAGGTTTACCGCATCGCATCCAACAGCCGCGATATCGTAAATACCCAGGGCTTGTCGGCCGGTGCCAACTATTTCTTCGGCAAGCACTTCACCGTAGGCGGCAACTGGAGCTGGAACGTGCTCGACCGCCGGGGCAGTACCGATCCGCTGATTCCTGCCTTCAATACGCCAAGGCATAAGTTCAATCTCATGGTCGGCGCTTCAGACATGTATTACAGTTACATGCTGGCCAAGCGTGAGCGCACTTTGAAGAATGTTGGTTTCAACGTAAACTTCAAGTATGTGGAAGGCTATCGCTTCGAAGGTTCACCCCAATTCACAGGTGATGTGCCGGCCTACTGGTTGCTCGATGCCCAGGTGAGCAAGGCTATTCCGCGCTGGAAGTCTGTTTTGAAAGTGGGCGCTTCCAACCTCACCAATAACATGGTTTTCCAGGTGTACGGCGGTCCGCGCATCGGACGCATGGGTTACATCAGCCTCACCTATGAGCCGTAATATTTTGCAATCAACCGAATACCCTTACTTTAGCAAAACCAAACCAATACCTATACAACAATGAAGAAAGTACTACTCACTCTCACCGGCGTACTGGCCGCTGTGTCTGCGATGGCACAGACCAAGTATGTGGATGTGCTCTATCCGGAGTCCAGCATTCAGGTGACCAAGAACATTTCGTATGCCACGCACATCACCGTATTACCCGCGTTGACCGGTGGCAGCCCTGCGCCTGAAAACCTGGCGATGGACATCTACAGTTCAAGCGGCAACACCGATGCCAAGAAGCCTCTGGTAATCTTCCTGCACACCGGCAACTTCCTGCCCCGTTATATAAACAATGGCGTATCGGGTGCCCGCGACGACAGCGCTACCGTGGCCTTCTGCAAACGCCTCGCCCAGCGTGGTTATGTGGTGGCTTCCATTAGCTATCGCCTTGGTTGGAACCCTGCCAGCCCCAACGAAAACGTGCGCCGCGAAACCATCATCAACGCTGCTTACCGCGGTGTTCAGGATCTGTCAGCTTGCGTTCGTTTCTTCAAAAAGGATGCAGCCGGTTCTAACACTTACGGCATCGACACTACCAAGATTGCCGCAGGTGGTCAGGGCACAGGTGGTTACATCACCCTCGCATACTCGACCCTCGACCGTCAGTCTGAAATCCGCATCGAGAAGTTCTACAACCTCGACGCCAAGCGTTGGATGGTGCAGGACAGCGCGCTGATGGGCGACCGCAACGGCTTTAAGATCCCTGGCACTACCGGTGCGTTGGTAATCGAAAACCACAAAGGCCATACTTCCAATGCGCAGATCACCTTCAACCTCGGTGGCGCCCTTGGCGACAGCAGCTGGCTTGAAGCCGGCAGCCTGCCCATCATCAGCGTACACGGCATCCAGGATCCTTTCGCACCTTACAAACTCGGTGTTGTAGCGGTTCCCGGCACCAATCCGCCGCTCAACGTAGTGGATGTTTCCGGTAGCTATGATGTAATGATGCGTACCAATAAATTCAACAACAACGCTTCTTACAAAGGCAAAGTATACGATGTGTACACCATGCAGGCCAATAAACTGAACGACGGCCTGGAAGGTCTGTTCCCGATTGCAGGCGCTGCCAATGGTTCAGCCCCCTGGGAATGGTGGGATACTGCTGCTGT
>JBKDBI010000057.1:0-10754 GCA_046314695.1 Bacteroidota bacterium
GTATTGATTTCACTCGAGAAGCGTTACCCCATGCATGGAAGACCAGACATCATCCGGTACAGAGAGATCATTGGGAAAGAGAGCCGCACGCGGTTAAAACAGCTCAATGCAGCGTATACCGCTTGCCATCTGAATATGGGTTATGACGGCGATTTGCGTGTAACCAATGCCAAAGACGCCCTGGCCTTAACCAAGGAGCTGATCGCATGGGCGGCACCGGAGGCCGGTTGAATACCGCGTTTTAATAGTGCGTGATAAGGATTCTTTCCGATAAAGATTTCAACCCCGTTCGAGAAAGGCATTGTATCGGCTGCGTGCGCTAGCGCTTTCGAAGAGGGCCTGATGCCCCAGGCCGGGTAGTTCCAGCACTTCAATGGTTTGGCAATCGGAACATTGCTGTACATCTTGTTTGAACGTCGGCCAGGAGTACATCTGTATTGGGCTGTCATTCAGACCTTGCACAAAAAGGATATCCGACTTGAATCCACGGGTAAAGTTGAGCAATGAACGCTGCATATACGCATCCGGATTGCTGTCGGTGCGGCCGTATACACTGCGCAGGCGGTTGCAGGTGATACCGGTAGCAATCTTGCCTTGTTCTTCCAGTCCGCAGCGGTAAACCAGGTTCAGCGGTCCGGGGCCATTGGCGATGACACCATCGGTGATATGCCGTGTAGCCATCCGGGTAACCAGGTAGCCGCCTTGCGAATGGCCGGCGAGGAACAGCTTCCGGACGTGCACGCCGAAAACAGTTGCCAGTGAATCGCGTACCCAATGCAAAGCAGCCTCTGCATGGGCCAGGTTATCCCCGAAGAGCAGGTTTTCTTCCGGGTAAGCCACGCTCACGTACAGGATATCCTTCCGCTCGCTCAACCGCTTGAATCCATCGCGGGCATTGTAGGCAGCCTGTACGATGAGGCTGTCGTAGATGACGGTACCGTGGTAAGTCATCACCACATCGACATTGGCGGTTCCCGGCGCATCGATCAGGGCCTGTACGCTGATTCCGTTGTGCCGTAGCGTTTTCAGCCCTTCCCAGGCAAATGGTGTCTTGCTTTGCGGGGCAGGCTCTTTCTTCTTGCAGCCCGGAACGAGCAGCAGGAGAGAAGCGAGCGTCAAGATGCGTATTCTTCCTTGCATAGACAGGTTGGATGTTGGCAAGATAAAATGGTTTAAGGTGTACTTGAAAAACCAGGGGCAAGAAACAGGTGCCCAGGGCGCTTTGCCGTTTTCAAAAAAAAGAGAGAATAAAGGTTTCGCAATTTTTTTTGGTAATTGCCATTGCCCCCTGTAAACGCCAAAACATCCACTACCCCCGTCGCATCCTCATTCCCTCTCCGCCATCGCTGTTGGCAGCATCAGCAGAAAAGGAATGCAACGCTCCCAATGCAATGCATAGTAGTTGAAGCCCAGCGCAATGTGTTGGTAGTAAGCGGGTCGATGGTCCCAGTAGTACTTTTCCGAGTTAACCGACCAGGCTGCTTTCCCCAGTTTCGAGGCAAGGAACCATTTTTCCAGCAAACGGGCCGAGCGGCCATTGCCGTCCATGAACGGATGGATCTTGGCCAGCCACAAATGCAGGATCGATGCATAGTACAATACTTCGGTAGCGGATAAATCGCGTTGGAGGAGCTCGTCAACATCTCCAAACAACTTCCCCAATTCCTGATCGACATACTCAGGCTCAACGGCAAGATAAACCGGCCTGAGCGTGGCCGAATCGCGCACCCCCACCTGCTCTTTGCGGATACAACCGCGTTCAGATGCAGGCAGAAAAGTTTGGGAAAGCATGGCATGCGTTTTCATGAAATTGCTTCTGGTCAGCGCGTTTTCCGAAGCGAAGCGGTATGCGGCAACCAAATCTTCAATTTCCTGAACTTCCTTTTTCCTGGGAGTGTCGACCTTGTCCCGGTTTCTGAAAAAGCTGTTGGCATCCAGCGTATTGCCTTCAATCTTAGACGAATAGAGCGATGAAGCTATCAGGTAATACTCAAAGTCTTCAGCAGTGAACTCCGTTTTTGGATTAAATGCCTGGAAATGGTGCAGTTCTTCGGCCTGGCACCTTGCGGTATAAGCTTCCAGGTATTCGGCCGATACTATCTCCAGCTGCTTGCCCATGCATTCAAAAATACTGCATTTGCTGGCATCTCTCCGTTTGATTTGCCCTGAGTACACGTGGTTTCAGCCCAGCAGTCGGTATGCCGGTTGGTTCTTTGAAGCAAGAAAAGCTGAGTTATTCCCCAAACAAAAATCCCGCCTTCAAAAGCCCTGGAAGCGGGCCCCAAAAGCGGGATTTTTGATGCGGTGCCCGAAACAGGAATCGAACCTGCACAACGTTGCCGTTACCAGATTTTGAGTCTGGCGCGTCTACCAGTTCCGCCATTCGGGCTGAAAGCGGGCTGCAAAGATAAGATTTGATCGGGCTTCTTCAGCCTTTTGAATCACAAATTTCCTTCGGGTGGGCCCTGGCGCTCGTCGTCGAGCTCATCTTCCATGCCCACCGCCTCCATCGCACTGCGGATGAGTTGCACCTTTTCATCGCGTTTCAGCCGGGTATAAGCGTGCAACAAATTGCGCAGCATGCGGCGTATCATGTCGATCGGCTGGCATGGAATGTAATACTCCACGCGGGCAGGTAACTTCAACTCCTCCAAAAACTCGTCAATATTGCGCTTGCCAAATATCTGACCCTGATTGAACGGATTGATATAGAACAATACCCGCTTAAAATCCGTCGGATCGAGACTGTGCTGTTCGCTGAAGTATTCCGGATTCTCGAGGTCGGCATCGTCCATGAAAACCAATACGAAATGCTGCGGCAGGTTGACGCCGAAAACCGGCATATTGAGACGCTGGGCTACGATGGCATAAATGCAAGCCAGGGTAATCGGATTGCCGGTTTTGGTTTCCAGTACCTTGTGTATGAATGAATTGTCGGGCGCGTGGTAATCGCTGGTATTGCCCTTGAAACCGTGTAACTGGAAAAATACATGGTTCAGTATATTGACCTTTTCCAGCGGGGAAAGGTCGTAATGAAATTCCAGCCAGGCGTCGAGGCGCAGCTTCTCCAGCTGAATTTTTGTTTCCTGTGCCGAAACATCCGGATACTGGATGCGGCTGAGCATGATACAGGCTTCCAGCAAATCGGTCCGACCTTCTGAATACCAGGTGCGCAGGCCTTCTACAATTTCACTGGTTTGAATCCGGCGGATAATGTCTTCCAGCTTGCGGCTGATCGCCGGATCGCCCTCCTGCTCCCAAACCGCTTCCAGCTCGGGCAGTATCGTTGCGCCTTCGTCGAGCAGTTTTTGCTCCACGTGCTGCAATATCTCTTCGTCGCTGTCGTCGAGAAGGAATACGAGGGCTTTGAGTTCCTGTGGACTGATCAAGCTTTATTTCTTTCCGCTGCCGGGTTTCTTTACAGCGGCAGGTTTTTTCGCAGCTACCTTCTTCGCAGGGGCTTTCTTCGCAGGGGCCTTGGCCTTCGATTTCGTTCCGCCTTCCTTGTCTTTCGCTTCGATAATCTGCAGAATCAACTCGATGCTGATCGTAGCCGGGTCCTGGTCTTTAGGAATCAGATAGTTGTTCTTTTTGTATCCGATATACGCACCATAACGGCCATTCAATACCTGGATGTCAGGATGCGACGCAAACGACTGTATAATCTTTGATGCCTCTGTTTTCTGCTTGGCTACAATCAGTTCCGTCGCCCTTTCCAGGGTAACGGCGAACATGTCTTCCCCCTTGGGGATATTGGCAAACAACTCGCCCCAACGCACATAAGGACCAAAACGGCCTTTGTTGACCTGCACAGCTTTGCCTTCATACATGCCGAGTTCAAGTGGCATCTTGGGCGTGAGTTTGGCTTGTTCGATAAGAGCTAAAGCTTCCTCAGCAGAAATGGTTATCGGATCGGTACCACGGGGCAGGTTATAATACTGCGTTCCGTGCTTTAGGTAGGGTCCGTAACGGCCCAATGCAGCAATCACCGGCTCTCCGTCCATCATCATCACCTCTCGTGGCAGCTTGAACAGGTCGAGCGCTTCTTCCAGGCTGATGGTTTCGAGCGATTGTTCCTTGCGCAGGCTGGCATAACGCGGCTCTGCAGTCTCCTCGCGCGAACCGATCTGAACGAGCGGACCAAATTTGCCCATGCGCACCAACATCGTGAGGCCCGTTTTGGGGTCTTTTCCGATGATGCGCTCGCCGGTAACACGGACAGCTTCGTTCAGGGTCTTGTCGACGTGCTCGTGGAATGGTCCGTAGAACTCACCGATCATTTCAACCCAGCTGGTCTGCCCTTTGGCGATTTCGTCAAACTCCTTTTCTACACTTGCCGTGAAACCATAATCCATGATTTCAGGGAAGTTCGAAGCAAGGAAGTCGGTAACCAGACTGCCGATATCGGTCGGGAAGAGTTTGTTCTTCTCCTGACCGGTCATTTCCTTTTTAACCTCACGGCTGATCTGGTTTCCAATCAGCTTCAAGGCCACGAATTTTCTTTCGGTTCCCTCCCGGTTGTCTTTTACTACATATTCTCTTTTCTGGATGGTAGAAATGGTCGGGGCATAAGTGGATGGCCTTCCGATGCCAAGCTCTTCCAGCTTTTTAACAAGGCTCGCTTCTGTATAACGCGGAGCGGGACGGCTGAAGCGTTCGGTTGCGGCGATAGATTCCACACCAAGCGCGTCGCCGGGATTCACCTTCGGCAACAGTCCGCCTTCGCCTTCTTCTCCCGGTTCGTCGTTGCTTTCCTCGTAGACTTTCAGAAAACCGTCGAAGCGAATCACTTCTCCTTCGGCAATGAAACGCAGTTCCTGCACCGGGCTGTTGATGCGGATGATGGTGCGCTCGAGTTCCGCACGGCTCATCTGCGATGCAATGGCCCTTTTCCAGATCAGCGCGTAGAGCTTTTTCTCCGCCGCGTCTTTCCCGGCTTCGTGTTGATTGAAATAGGTTGGTCGGATGGCTTCGTGCGCTTCCTGGGCCGATTCGTTCTTGGTTGTGAAGTTGCGCGGATTGCTGTACTGCGGTCCGTACTGCGATTCGATTTCTCCTTTGGCGGCACCGATGGCAAGCTTCGAAAGGTTCACCGAATCGGTACGCATATAGGTGATCAAACCATTTTCATACAGACGCTGGGCAATCTGCATGGTCTGACTTACGCTGAAACCGAGCTTGCGGCTGGCTTCCTGCTGCAAGGTAGAAGTAGTGAATGGCGGGGCGGGGTTGCGGAATGCAGGTTTCACTTCCACATCCAGTACCTTGAAGCCACTTTGCTTGCAGGCTTCCAGAAAGGCATTGGCCTCGGCTTCCGTCGCGAAACGCTTGTCGAGATCGGCCTTGAATTTCTTCCCGGCGGGTGTTGTGAATTCAGCACTTACGCGAAAATCGCTGCGGGTTTGAAACTCGTTGATTTCGCGTTCCCGCTCCACAATCAGCCTTACGGCCACACTTTGTACACGGCCTGCACTCAGCGAAGGCCGCACTTTGCGCCACAGGATCGGAGACAATTCATACCCTACCAATCGATCCAATACCCGACGGGCTTGTTGTGCATCTACCAGGCCGCGGTCAATCTTGCGCGGATGCTGCACGGCATGCTCGATGGCAGGCTTGGTGATCTCGTTGAAAACAATGCGGTGTGTGCGGGCTTCGGTAAGCCCAAGTACGTCGTAAAGGTGCCAGGAGATGGCTTCGCCCTCCCGGTCTTCGTCCGTCGCCAGCCATACCAAATCGGCCTTGCCTGCGAGTTTCTTGAGTTCGCTTACGAGCGTCTTCTTGTCAGGTGTGACTTCGTAAACGGGTGTAAAACCTTTGTCTATCAGGATGGCATCGTCGCCTTTCTTCAAGTCGCGGATATGCCCCATGCTCGATTTGACCACGAAATCCTTCCCGAGATATTTCTCGATGGTCTTGGCCTTGGCAGGCGATTCGACTATGACAAGGTTTTTAATTTGTTCTGCCATCAGGGTGCAAAAGTAAAGGGTTTGCTCAGGTGGAAACCGTTTCCGTGGATATGTACGAAATAGGTGCCGCCCTGATGCAGGATGCGGTGCAGGGGTAAACTGATTTCGTGGTTGCCGGCTGCAGCAGCGCTTACCTGCGTCGTGTATAGGGTTCTTCCACTTACATCTCTGATCTCCAGTTTGCCTTCCATACGCTCACGCGCTGCCAATTGCACCTGCAGATTTTCGCGGGTAGGATTGGGGAACAATTCCATCGTGCGCAATGCGCCGGCTTGCTCGTCGATTCCGGTGAAGAACTGGCTGATATTGATGTCGTCGATGTACACCGGATTGCCGGAAGCACTTTCCACTTCAAACTTGAGACGAACCGATGTGGAATTCTCATAGGGTGTCAGGCTGATGTTCTGGCGCTTCCACTCGGCTGCCGTCTTCGGAACAAATACCGACGTAATCTGGGTTACAGATGCCAGTCCGTTGTTGCTTCGTTCCAAAATCTGGTTGTAACTCGCGCCGCAGTCGGTGCTGATATAGACGCGCAACACCTCGCTGCTGGTCGTACTTGGACGTGCATAGGCGGCCATGAACGACAAGCGCGGACTCGAACCTTTCAACGATGAAAGGTTGAACAAGGGTGTTTCAATGCTGTAGCGTATGCCGGTGGTGGTGGAACCGTTTACCGGTGCCTTGATGCAGTTGTTGCCAAAATGTGCCGCTTCGCCCGTGATTTCAAAGCCGACATTGTTGACCTTGTTGTTCTCCCAGGCAAATTGGGTGATGTCGCCGTTTTCAAAACCTTCCACCAAAGCTCCGGTAAGCGATGCATCCTTGGGACGAACGAGGATATAATCGGTCCGGGTGGAAGTATTGTTGCCGCGGCTGTTTTCAACACGCAGGGTTACGCTGTACAAGCCGGGCGTCTGGTAAACTACCGTGGGTTTCTCTTCGGTGGCTGAAGGCCTGCTTGAACCGGTGAGCGTCCAGAGGCGCGCGGTTACATTGCCTTTGCACGATTCGTCGAAGAAAGTAACCGGAGAACCGGCACATACCACACGGGTATTGGCACTGAAGAAGGCTACCGGAGCTACCGTGGTTTGCGGCACGACGCCTGTATTCACGGTAAGGTTGTTGGTGCTGACATTCAGTGCGCGGCCCTGGGTACTGTTCTGCAGGAAAAACCACATTCTGTCCCTTTGTTTCAGGGTGAACATGGCCTGGCAGCGGCCGTTCGAATAATCCATATAGTTCTCCCACTGATCTGGCAGGTCCGGATTGTCGTTGCTGCATGAATTGCCGTTCGTCGGGCAATTGGCATTGGTGAATGTGGATGCCACAGGTGGTGTATCGTCGCAGAAATCACCGCCGGTGCAACCATCCTGAAAAGTATGCAGCAAACCTAGCCAGTGCCCGAGTTCATGGGTGAGTGTGCGACCACTGTCTGATGCCACTGCTGTTCCAATAGTGCCCACACGGTCGTGGCGCATCACAATGCCATCGCGGTTAGCCGATGTGGCATAAGGCAAGGTGGCGTAACCGAGAATCGTGCCGCTCTGGTCAGATGCAATGCTGGTTACCACCCAGATGTTCAGGTAACGGCGGTAATCCCAACGGGCGCCGGAAATGAATTTGATCGATTCAGACGACTGATCCACTTCAACTCCCAATGGAGAATACACGCGGTTGATACCGTCTGTGCAATTGCCGTTGGGATCGATGCGTGCCAGGCGGAATTCGATGTCAACATTGGCCGCAACACCGGTAAAAACACTGCGGATATTGCGCTTGTTTGGATTGGTGTAGCTGAAATCCTGATTCAATACGCGCATCTGATCGAGGATCTGCTCCTTGCTGATGTTCTCAACACCGTTGGTATGAATCACATGGAAAACCACCGGAATGATATACCGCGCCCTGGTAGCCAGGGGTTGGTAATTGGCAGCTTCGGCATTCAGACGGGCGATTTCCTGTACCGCTTCCGGATTTTCTTCGAGGTAACGCTGAAGGTAATGATCGGTGCCGCAATGCTGGGCTTTCGCTTCCGCAGTAAAAAGAACTGCCGCTGCAAGTAAGATTTGTTTAATGCTGTATTTCACTGGACAGGAATTCGCAAATGTACCGGATAGAAACATCCTTCAGGCGGAATTGTCAGCTTTCAGCGCAAAATCTTACCCGAGTCTGTGAATTGGTACTTGTGCAATGGCAGTTGAAAATAGCGCTGATTGAGGAGTCGAACCGATACCGGCGGCGCAAAAGGAGCTCCGATAAACAGATCCGGACGAAGGGCTTCTGATGGTGGTGCTGTTTGAAACGGCAACAGTGTCTTTTGTGATTCCGGCGTTTTCCATGAACTGAACAGCAGGCTTTCATAGGGAAGAGCCCATACGGCGCCCAGATCGCGGTGCAGGTTTTCATCTTCCTTTATCAACCATTTGCCTGACCCGGAACAGCTTTCTATGTAAACCTCCAAATGCTTCAGGCGCTGCAAGGCATCCTGTTGGCCCTGCCAGAGGCTGAAAGCCATAATTGGAAACAGCGGCAACACAGCCAACGCAACCTTGTCCGGGCTTTTTGTATCCGTTTTTCGGTCCATCCGCGCCCAGAGGGGAAGCGCCAGCGCCATTGCCATGGGCAGGAGGTTTTTTTGCATCCATACATCGCTGTCGCCCTTCCGGTAAATCAAGGCCAAAAACACCAACAATATGCTACAAGCCAACAAATGCAACGAGGCCTCGCGGCGCTTTAGGAATAGCCATGACAGTGGCAGGAAGGCCAGGCTGAGCAACCATTCCGGTTGACTCCAGGTCCGGCGCAAATAGGCAAATACATACGATTCTGACAGGGTGTTCCATTCCAGTAATCCGGCGGCAAAACCTTGTTCATACGCATCGCCAAACCATTGCTTGAGTGCGATCGCCGGGAGCAACCAGTAAAGCGCCCTCCAACGACCGGATGAAAATCCGGGCAAAACGATCATCACCAACAGGATGGGTCCGATGCCCGGATGCGTGAACCAGGCCAATGCCGTCAGCCAGCCATGCCGCGGAAACAAATTCCACAACAACAGCACCGCAGCGGCAAGGTGCAT
This sequence comes from Bacteroidota bacterium, assembly GCA_046314695.1. Taxonomy (GTDB): domain Bacteria; phylum Bacteroidota; class Bacteroidia; order NS11-12g; family UBA955; genus REEB481. The sequence goes on from JBKDBI010000057.1 coordinate 9,052, forward strand.
TTCGCTGACGGGGATAAACCAGGCGCTTTGCATCCAGACAGCCGACAATAACACGGAGGCCAGCGCCGTTCCACTTGCACCTTTCTTCCACGCCAGGAAGGAAACCACGGTATGGGGCAGCTGCAGGGCAAGGGAATAAATGGCCATTACCGCAGCAGTCGGAGCCTGCGCTTTAACCGCCAGCCAGGGTGAAAATTGGGTGAAGTAAGAAAGCCAGCGCCAGCGGCCTGCATCCATCTGTTCCCATTGCATGAGGCGCCACGACATATATGCGCCGTCTGCGTATAACATCCGCAAGGGCCACCAGAGCAAACTCAGCAACAGCAACAGCAAGGCCGTCGCCAGGAGGATATGATCAATTTGCCGCCACCTCACGCAAATACGATTCGAGTCGGGCCGCGATGGTTTCCCATGAAAAGCGCGCGCGTATCACCGCTGCACCCCGTGCCCCGAGTTCATGACCGGCTTCCGGATATTGCAACAAGCGGATTACCTCGGCGCTGAAGGCAGCGGTGTCTTCAGCTTGCACCACACCCTGCCCTTCGCTGATGCCCAATCCTTTGAATGCCAGCGGACTGCAAACCACTGGAACGCCCGTACTCATGGCTTCGAGCACTTTATTCTGCGTACCGGCACCAAATCGCATCGGCGCAACCACCACAGCGGCTTCGGCATAGGTGGCCGACAAATCCGGGATAAATCCGGTTACTTCAATGCCCGGTCCGGCCAGTGCGCGCACCGATTCAACAGGGCGTTGGCCCGCAATAATGAAAGTGGCTTCGGGCAAGGTTTTCCTGATTTCCGGAAACACCTCCAGCGCGAAGTAGCGAACCGCATCCACATTGGGCGCGTAATCCATGTTGCCGGTAAACAATATACGTCCGGCCTGCGCTGAACCGGCTTTCCTTTCAGGGAAGGCCGCTGTGTCGACACCATTCGGCAGCAACTCGATGTTAGCGCCGGGCTGCTTTTCCCGCAGATAAGCCAGGTCTTCCACGCTGCAAACCAGGTTTAAAGGATAACGGTGCAGGATGCTTTCATAGCCTGCAACGCGCTTGTATTCCATGTTTTCGAACCAGCGCAGGTACCAGGGCCGCGCGGTCTGACGCCTTCTTTCCCAATACAAAGAGAAGGCATCAGGCAAGTCAAGAATTGCTTTGTCGCGAAATGGTGGTTCGAGGTATTGCGCCATGCGCAGGTGCTGCACATGAATGGCATCGAAAGAACCCGCGCGCAATACTGCGTCGAGTTTCTTGCGGAAAGCAGCCGATTTGAAATACGCCACCTGTATAGGCATCGAACCGGGTAAGGCGCTAAGGCAGGAGAGCGCAGAACGCCAGCGCGGCAAGGGTACGAGATGGATGCTCCTGAAAACAGTTTCCAGCTCAGGCATGTATTCCGCATCGTCCGGATTTTCAAGAAAAGTGATCAGGTGCAGTTCGTGCGTTGCGGAAAGCCGGCGCGCCAGATTCCATATCTTCAGTTTGTCTCCGCGGAAAGGAGGGTAGGGGAAGCGGTTTGCGACAAACAGGATTTTCACCGCTGGCAAAGTTAATCCCTACACCACAGGAAGGGTAGTGAGCGGGCATTTTCTCTGCCTGAAAAACCTTAAGTTTGCCGGCACATGCTGAAAACCGCGTTACGCATCGATGAGATGGTGGAAAGCGAAACCCTGGCCATGACCAGGAAGGCGCGCGAACTTA
>JBKDBI010000058.1:0-11929 GCA_046314695.1 Bacteroidota bacterium
TCGCGGAATGCCATGATGCCGAGACCACCGCCGAGATCGGGAATGTGCTGGTCCCATGAAGCTGCAAAAGAGCGGAAGGTTCCGGGAAGTGAAGGCCATTGGTTCCGGTAGTTCAGTGCCACACGGCCGGCGGCACCATAACTACAAAAAGCAGAACCCGCCATAGCCGGGTTGGTGTACATCGGGGCGGCGTAAAACTGAGACAGTTCGGGATCTTGCGCCTGCGCGGCCCCGGCCATCATCATTCCGGCCATCAGTACGGTTAGTCGCTGGTATTTTCTGATCATGGGTCGGATTCTTTGCTAACGGACAAAAGTAATACATTTTACGTTGCCCCCGCATCTAATTTTTCTGTCAGTTCCGGTGGCTACTGCAATCCGTTTTGGTGGAATACGTTGCTTATAACGGATATTTGAAACATTCATTGCACGTGAAGCGACCCAATTTGATTCAACCCGCATTCTTTCCGAAGGCCATCATCCTTTTAGCCACCGCTTTGACCGGCCGCTTCGCTGCGTATGCCCAAAGTGCCCTGAGCAGCGGAACCTGGCTGAAAATTGAAATACCGGCCGATGGCATGTACAAGATTTCGCCGGCAGACCTGCGCGCCTGGGGTGTGAATCCGGATAATGTTGACCCGCGTACCATTCGCCTGCACGGCCATCCTGGAGGCATGCTGTCTGAACTGCCCGCCGATCCGATGTTCATGGATCCTCCTGAATTATCCATACAAGTAGAAGGGGAAGCCGATGGCCGCTTCGATGCCAACGATAAAGTAATCTTCTGGGCCAAGGGCCCGCATACCTGGGACTACAATACCCTGCGTCGTCGTTTTGAACACCAATACAATCTTTACACTGAAAAGACATGGCTCTACCTCACCTGGGGTGGGCGCAATGGGAAAAGGGTAACAGAACTAGGCGATGGCATGTCGCTCAATGCAGATACCGTCTTCACCCGTTGCCAGGGCCGTGTGTTCCATGAGAAAGACCTTTACAACCTGAGCATCTCCGGAAAGGAATGGTTGGGTGAACGCTTCGGCACACCTGACAATGTATTCAAATTCAATCATAACCTGTCGGGTTACAGCAACGGAACAGATTTGCGGGTAAGTGCCCGGCTCTGTGCGCGCAACATCGGCGGCTCGGGTTTCTACCGTTTGAGCATGAACGGAACCAGCCGCAATACAACCCTGCCATCGATGAATGCGGCAGACCTTTCTTATGTAGACGTGGAAGCCGATTATGTTTTCCCCGGCAGCGCAACTTGCGAACTCGAAATAGAATACACCCGCCCAAGCTTTAATTCATTCGGATATCTCGGGTGGTACGAAATCGCCTATCTGCGCGATCTGACGTTTAACGGAGGGCAATGGCATATCAACCACGACGGGATCCAGGGAAGGTCATCCGGCGAATGGCGTATTTCAGGAAGCGGATTCAACGTGTGGAATGTGTCGAATTCCCTGGCACCCTCCATTCAGCAGCACAACAACGGCGTTTTCAGGAGCCTGTTGAATGGAACGGTGCCTGAATTCCGCGTCTTTGATCCGGCCGCGTTGCCCGCTCCTGTGTTTGCCGGACAGATTGCGAACCAAGATGTGAAAGGCCGCCCGGCCGCCGAAGTGCTGATCATCACCCATCCCGCTTTCCGCGCCCAGGCTGAAAAACTCGCAGCCCACCGCCGCAGCTACAACGGCTTTGCGGTAGAAATTGCGGAGCCAACAGAAATCTACAACGAATTCAGCACCGGCCGGCAGGATATTTCCGCCATCCGGAACTTCATTTGTTACCGTTATAACCGCGACCTGAACAGCGCCCATCCCTTGCGTTATGTCCTCTTCGTGGGCGCAGCATCCTATGATTATAAGGACCGGGTGGCGAACAACACGAACTTTATCCCGGTCTACCAGAGCGATGCGACCAACTTCCTGAATGTATCCTACGCCACAGACGACTTTTACGGGTTCATCGATTCGGCCACCGGCTACCGGCTTTTCTTCGGGCCGATGCGGGTAGCAGTGGGCCGCCTGCCCGTTCGAACGGCGGAAGAAGCGGAAGCTGTTGTGAGCAAGATCATCCGCTACGAAAGCCCGGCCTCGCTGGGTGATTGGCGCAACCGCATTGTTTTTGCGGCCGACGACAACGATAAACCCCAGTGGGAGTTTGAGTTTGTCGACGAATCGGAGGCCTATGCCGCCAGTGTGGATGCCCGTCATCCTGCCTTCCATGCTGAGAAAATTTATTTCGATGCTTTCCGGCAGGTGAATACCGGCAATACCGAAGCCTATCCCGATGCACAGGCCGCCATCAACCGCAATATGGAACGCGGAACCCTGTTTTTTAACTACATGGGCCATGGCGGTGAAAAAGGCTGGGCGCAGGAAGAAGTGCTGAATATCCCCATGATCAATGCCTGGCGCAATTCACCGCGCTATTCGATCATGGTGACTGCCACCTGCGAATTCAGTCGCTTCGACGACCCGGCCCGTCAATCGGCCGGCGAATACACCCTGCTCAATCCGAATGGAGGCAATGTGGCGTTGTTAACCACCACGCGGCTTACCTATAACACCGGCAACAAGAGCATCAACTCCTCTTTCTGGAAAGACCATGGCTTGCCGCCGGCGACAGGGCCCTTGCCTACAGTGGGCGATTTGGTGCGGAATGTAAAGAACCGCGGCAGCCGTACCGACGAAGACCGCAAGTTCGCGCTGTTGGGTGATCCGGCGCTGACGCCTGCTTATCCAAAGCACAAGGTGGTCCTCGATTTCATCAATAATATCGCCGACCGCGATTTCCGGGATACACTCAAAGCTTTCAGCAAGGTCTTATTGGAGGGCCATATCGATTACCGCGATGGCGGACTGTTTTCAGAATTTCAGGGAAAGCTTTACGCAACCATTTACGATAAGCCACGCGACAGGAAAACGCTGGCCAACGATAACCCTGGCGCAGCATTGGATTACAGCCTGCAAAACGCTGTTTTATATAAGGGCGTGGTAAGTGTAAAAGACGGTCGTTTCAGTGTCACTTTTATCGTTCCCAAAGACATCAGTTACAATGTGGGATCAGGCAAAGTGGTCTTCTATGCAGAGAATGGTGCGACAGATGCCCATGGCGCGCGCTCCTTACTCATCGGCGGCAGCGCAGCACCGGCCATTCCTGATAAAACAGGTCCGTCTATCCGCGCCTTTATGAACGATACATTCTTCCGCGATGGCGGGATCGTAGCGTCTGATGCCCTTTTCCTCGCATTGATTTCCGACAGCAGCGGCATCAACGCCACAGGCAACGGCATTGGGCGTGATCTGATGCTGTACATAGACAAAGGAACGCCGGGTGAAGCAGCTTATATCCTCAACGATTATTACAGCGCAGAACTGAACAGTTACCAGCGCGGGAGGGTGGAGTTTCCATTGAAAGGCCTGAGCGCTGGTTGGCATACCGCTACCGTTCGCGTGTGGGACAATTTCAACAATCCGGGTGAAGCCACAGTCCGATTCAAGGTGAGCGCAGGCCCGGTATTGGAAGTGAGCAATGTTACAGCTTACCCGAATCCACTTGCCGACGGGCAACAGATGCATATCCGCTTTGAACACAACCTGGCGGGAGAAGATCTCGATTACCGCCTGACTGTTTCAGACTTAAGCGGACGCTTACTTCACGATAAAAAAGGTAAGCTGGAAGGTACGCCCAGCCGCAGCGATGTATTGACCTGGGACCCGCTAAGTGCCCCATTCTCAGGGGGTATGGCAATCTGGAGACTGGAGCTGACAGATGCCCGCGGCAACAGCAGTTTGCACCATGGAAGGATAATATATCCGGGCAAACTTCGTTAATGCTTCAAATCCCTATTTTTGCACCCACCTCAACAAAATGAGTTTTAAGAAAATCCTTGCGTTTGGTCTCACAGGCGCTTCTTTCATCTATCATGCCTACGGGCAGGTTTCCACCAAGCAGCTGGCAGGTCAGCAGAATGTGGTAACCACTATGGTTCCCTTCCTGACCATTACTCCGGATAGCCGCAGCGGCGGAATGGCGGATGTCGGTGTGGCCATTTCACCCGATGCCAACTCCATTCACTGGAACATGAGTAAGCTGAGTTTTGCGGAAAAGAAATCAGGTCTCGGCATTTCCTATGCACCCTGGCTGCGCAGCCTCGTGCCCGACGTACAGTTTTCCTACCTTTCAGCTTATAACAAAGTGGGGAAAAACGGTGTGATAGCTGGTTCATTCCGCTATTTCTCTCTCGGCAATATCAATTTCACCGATTTCCAGGGTGATCCGCTGGGAAGCTTCAATCCGAACGAATTCGCGCTCGATGGGGGCTACTCCACCCGCCTTTCCGACAACTTTTCGGTTGGTGTGGCCTTGCGTTTCATCCGTTCCAATATCGCCGGTGTGCGCCAGTTGAATGGCATCTCCACCCGCCCGGGTATCGCAGGTGCAGGTGACATCAATATGTATTACACCAAGAAAACCGAAATCAACGACAAACCGGCCCGAATTTCCTTCGGTGCCAACGTGCAGAACATCGGTTCCAAAATGACCTACACCAACCGCGAACAGCGCGACTTCATCCCCATGAACCTCAAGTTCGGCGGTGCGTTGGATCTGGAAATCGACGATTACAACCGCGTGGTTTTTGCTGCCGATATCAATAAACTGCTTGTTCCTACGCGCCCGTTCTATTTGAAGAATGCACGCGGTGGCGACTCGATCGACGGCAATGGAAACCGCGTTTTCGTTGGTGGCGACCCGAATGTGCCCGTTATCCAGGGGCTCTTCCAATCGTTCAGCGATGCTCCGGGTGGTTTCCAGGAGGAACTCCGCGAATACAACTGGTCTATCGGTGTAGAATACTGGTACAATAAGAAATTTGCTGCCCGTGCGGGTTACTTTAACGAACCCGAAACCAAGGGAAACCGCAAATACCTGACTTTCGGTTTTGGTGTGCGCTACAAGGTAATCGGCATCGACGCTGCTTACCTCGTGCCTTTCCAGCAGCGTCATCCTTTGGCCAACCAACTGCGCTTCAGCATGTTGTTTGACTTCGCGGCATTTTCAGAGAATACGCCCAATTGAGGCAGTAATTCAAAATAGAACAAAAAAGCGGGCCTGAGAGACCCGCTTTTTTTATGCCTGGAGGAAGAACGGATTGAAGCGTTTTTCGTGCCCAATGCCAGTGGTTTCTCCGTGCCCGCTGCAAACAGTGTAGTCGTCGGGAAGGGTGAACAACTGGCGGCGTACCGATGCGAGCAGCGTCTCTGTATCGCCACCTGGCAGGTCGGTGCGGCCTATACTGCCTTTGAACAGCACATCGCCGGCAATAACCCAGCGGTCTGTGTGGCTAATCAGACAAATCGAGCCGGGCGAATGGCCGGGTGTGAAGCGGATCTCGAGCGGGAATTCCGGTAAAGGCAATACTTCTTCATTTGTCAGCCAAACATCCGGTTGCCCCGGGTCTTCAATTTCAATGCCCCAAAGCAAGCCGCTGCTCATGGCGCGTTCCAGCACCGGTTTTTCTTTTTCGTGCAGGTAGAACGGCACTTTCCATTGTTGCCTGGCATAGGCCCAGCCTGCCACATGGTCGAGGTGCGCGTGTGTATTTACTACAGCCACAACGGTCAGGTTCTGCTCAGTAATAAACTGTGTAAGCGCCATTTGCTCCCGCGCTCCCATGCAGCCGGGGTCGATGAGAATGCATGCGCCTTGTGGATGGTAGACGAGCCAGGTGTTCTCCTGGAAAGGGTTGAAGGTGAAACCGTAGATTTCCATATTGTAATAAAGAAAAAGCCTGCCGGCCACAGGGCAGACAGGCTTTTGTGTATGTGTTTAAAGTCTTGCGATCAAAGGTGAATGCATTCGTCGTAAGCCTTGGCTACGGCTTCCATCACCGCTTCGCTCATGGTAGGGTGCGGGTGAACGGCTTTGATGATTTCATGGCCTGTGGTTTCGAGTTTGCGCGCTACCACCGCTTCCGCAATCATGTCGGTTACGCCGGCACCGATGAAGTGCGCCCCCAGCCATTCGCCGTATTTCTTGTCGAAGATCACTTTCACGAAACCTTCTTTGGCGCCTGAAGCACTGGCTTTGCCGCTGGCAGAGAACGGGAACTTGCCTACGCGGATTTCATAACCCATTTCCTTGGCCTTGGCTTCGGTGAGGCCCACGCTGGCCACTTCAGGAGCGCAATATGTGCAGCCTGGGATATTGTTGTAATTGAGTGCTTCGGGATGGTGGCCGCTGATAGCTTCCACGCAAATGATCGCTTCGGCAGAGGCTACGTGCGCCAGAGCCGGTCCGGGAACGATGTCGCCGATTGCATAAACGCCGGGCACGCTGGTGCGGTAGAATTCATCCACTACCACCTTGCCTTTGTCAACCTTCACACCCGCTTCTTCCAGGCCGAGGTTTTCAAGGTTGGTCTGCACACCGGCAGCGCTGAGAACGATGTCGCACTCAATGGTTTCCATTCCTTTTTCGGTTTTCACCTGCACCTTGCAGCCTTTGCCGGAGGTGTCCACCGCTTCAACCGAAGAATTGGTCATGATATCGATGCCGCGCTTCTTATAAATCTTGGTAAGTTCAGCGCTGATTTCTTCATCTTCCACCGGCAGGATGCGGGGCAAGAATTCCACGATGGTCACCTTGGTGCCGATGGTGGAATAGAAATATGCGAACTCCACGCCGATGGCACCTGATCCGATGATCACCATGCTTTTAGGCTGCTCGGGTAATACCATGGCTTCATGGTATCCCACAACTTTTTTGCCGTCGATTTTTACGTTGGGCAGCTCGCGGGGTCTTGCACCTGTTGCGAGGATGATATGGTCTGCTTCCACCATTTCCTGTTTGCCATCGGCGTCGGTAACCTGTACTTTGCCTTTGCCGCTCAGTTTGCCGTAGCCTTTGATAACGGTGATTTTGTTCTTCTTCATCAGGAACTCAACCCCCTTGCTCATGCCGGAAGCAACACCGCGGCTGCGCTTTACCATGCCGGCAAAGTCTGCACTGTGGCCCTGGATATTGATGCCGTAATCGGCAGCATGATTCACATAATCGAATACCTGGGCGCTCTTGATCAGCGCTTTGGTTGGGATACAGCCCCAGTTGAGGCATACCCCTCCGAGTTCTGCCTTCTCAATGACGGCTACTTTTTTGCCGAGCTGTGAAGCGCGGATCGCGGCTACATAACCGCCCGGGCCGCTGCCTATTACTGCAATGTCGAATTTCATTTTCGTTTCGGAATGGTCGGCGAAATTAACCCAAATCATGCATTAGAAAATCTATTCCTGCTCAAAATCCCTGTGGAAACGGCCGTTGCCTGCATTTCCCTCACGCACCATATAGGTCCATTATGCCTTGTTCGGGAAATGTCCGATTCCGTTGGGCTTTTGACCCTCATAACGAATTTCTATTGCATGATCAGGGTTTAGGCAATGCGCGCCGAACCTTTACACCTCCTTCAGGCGGGCCACTGCCTGAAAGCGTTCAAAAACGGCTTCGCTGTGCGGCGCGTCGGCGAGTTCGGCTGTCAAATCCTGCCCTGCCCAATGTTCGTAGTGCTTGCCTTTGCGCCAAAGCCGGCTGTTGGTGACATCGTAAACAATGCCGCGGAACGCCACCCAGATTTCAGGCTTGTCTTGTCCGTTGCGCAATGCCAGAAAACTCCGGCTGACCTCGGGCAGCGTTGCGGGATCCATGCGGCAAATATCAGGATTATGTCAGGGATGCGGGCGCTATAAGGCAGGTTCAGTGCCGGCTGAATTATCTTTGACGGTAAGGATGAAGAAAAACCGCTTGCTGTGGATTACCGCCTGGGGCATCATGTTGTCTATCCTGGCTGCCTTTACCTGGTGGATGTTCGCCTTGCTGAACTACGGCCGCATCGAAATGGAACTGCGCCGTCAGTCCATGGCCGACGAAAGCCGGGTCTTGCAGAATTCATTGGTTGAACATGTGCTGCGCGGTGTTTTTGATACCGGGCAGGTAACGGTTTTTAAACACGGCAAGGGCACCTACCGCGCCAATATTCCCATGATGGAAGAAATGGTGGCAAAGCGGAGCCGCGGCCGGCTGGAACTTGTTATCACCGATGCGCTCCTGCTTGAACACCGCCTGAATGTGGAAGTGTCCCAAAAAGCAATCGACGAGGTTTACAACCGATATGAGCGGAGAAAAGCCATGTTCGTGATGGAAGGCGTAATCCTTTCGATCGTGGTCATGGTTTCTTTTGCATGGCTGATGTTCCGGTTCTCAAGCATCGTGACGTTCAACCAGCAGCAGAACAATTTTCTTCTTGCCATTACACATGAATTGAAAACGCCGGTTGCAGCCATCAAACTCGCGCTACAGACCTTGAACCGCAGCGGCCTTCCGGAGGAGAAGAAACTGGAACTGAGCAGTACAGCACTTAAAAATGCAGACCGCCTCGATGAATTGATGAGCAATGTGCTCCTGGCCACTCGGATCGACGGGAAGGCCTACACGTTCCAGAAAAATCCGGTTGATCTCTGTGAACTGCTGGAGAAAGTAAAAAAGCAGGCTTTGCTCATCGGGTGTACGATCGATGTGCAATTGGAGATGGAAAAAGACCTCTACGTAATCGGTGACAATGCCTCCCTTTCGCTTGCATTTCACAATTTGTTGAATAATGCAGTGAAATATGCTTCAGAAGAGTCGCCTATGGTTTCCATTCGGGCAAAGCGTAATGGCAACGATATCAGTGTGGAAGTGTCTGATAACGGGCGTGGAATTGCCGATGATGAGAAGAAGAAAATATTCCAGAAATTCTACAGAGTAGGGGATGAATCTGTGCGCAGTTCGAAAGGAACGGGGCTTGGATTGTATCTTGTACGTAAAATACTGCATTGGCACAATGCAGATATATGGGTTGAAGACAACAAACCGCGGGGTTCGGTGTTCAGAATAGTATTCAGGCTCTAAAGCCGGGATGTACTTCACCTAAAACCCTCATCAATATGAAAGCACAGACAGCCATGAAACAATTCAGAATTCTCCTCGTCGAAGATGAACACGATATCTCCGACATGGTCAAGCTCAATCTCGAACTGGAAGAATACAAGGTGGTTGCCGTGCGAGACGGCTCATCTGCCGTACAACGCTTCAAGGAAGAGAACTTCGACCTCGTAATGCTCGACGTGATGCTTCCCGGAATGGACGGCCTTGCTGTATGCGAAAGCATCCGCCTGGTAGACGCCGAAGTGCCGATTCTTTTTATTTCCGCGCGTGGCACAGCAGAAGACCGCATCACCGGGCTGAAGAAAGGCGGCGACGATTACCTGGCCAAGCCTTTCAACCTGGAGGAATTAATGCTGCGGGTGAAGCGGCTGCTCGGACGCACAGCATCTAAGGCCGACCTCAACCTCAATGTCACTGAACACACCTTCGGCGACAATTATGTGAATTTCGAAAGCTATCAGGCCCGCGGTGTGCAAGGTGATTTTTCACTCACCAAAAAAGAAGCGCTGCTTTTGAAATTGCTCATCGAGAACAAAGGATCTGTAGTGAGTCGCGAGAGAATCCTTTACACTGTTTGGGGATACAATGTGTACCCAAGCACGCGCACCATCGATAACTTCATCCTGGCTTTCCGCAAATATTTTGAAGCCGATCCCAAGAATCCCAAATACTTCATCTCACTCCGTGGCGTGGGGTACAAGTTCGAAGAGGCCTGAACGGAAAGACAAATTCTCACTGCAAATAAAAACGGCTGTGTTGTTCAGACACAGCCGTTTTGCATTAGAATGAATGAAGTTTAGTGGGTAACGGAAGCTTCGCCTGTATCCAGTTTCCGTGTGCGCCAGGCGAACCAGGCGAGGTAGGCAAAGCATAGCACAGCAATGGCATAGCTGGGATGTATGCCAATCTGATCGGCCATCCAGCCTTGCAAAGGCGGAATGATGGCTCCGCCCAGGATCATCATGATCAGCAATGCGGAACCTTGCGCTGCATACTTGCCCAAGCCGCTGATGGCAAGGGCGAAAATGCTGGGCCACATGATGCTGCAGGCCAGTCCACCGCTCAAAAAGGCAAACAGAGCTGTTTCGCCGCTGGTAAACAATCCGATCACCATCGCCAGGATGCCAAAAGCAGAGAATAGGAGCAGGGTACGCGCCGGTTTTTCCTTCCCGGCAAACATGGTCATAACCATCGCGGCTACGCAAAAAGCATACTTGTAAAGGCCTTCCACGGGTTTGCCACTGATATGGATGGCGCCGAGAACAACTCCAAAGGCAACAAAAGGAACCAGTATCAGCATCACACGCGCCAGGCCTTTGCTGAAATTGAAGACCGGAATGGCGCCTGCCCAGCGGCCAATCATCAGGCTGCCCCAGTACAAGGCGATATAAGGAGCGATTTCGCTTTCCTTCATGCTCCCAAAAGCAGGTTCAGCCAACAAGGCACCCATATTGCTCTGGATGCTCACTTCCACACCTACGTACATAAAGATAGCAATCATGCCGAAGACGAGTTGTGGGAATCGGAGCGCGCCAAACCCGGGCTCGAAAGCCGCATCGGTGTTGACTTTGGGAAGTGGCGCAAAGGAGAAAAACAGCATTACCCCCAGAAAAACAGCCGCAAGGAAGATATAAAGCTGGTTGATGGATGTAATGGATGCATCGGCGTTGTTACCTATACCGCCGAAGAGTATCAGGGCTACCACCAATGGGCCGATGGTTGTACCCAGCGAGTTGATGCCTCCGGCCAGGCTGAGCCGGTGTGCACCGCTCTCTGGCGTGCCGAGAGCAATCACCAGGGGTTGGGCGCAGGTTTGTTGCAGCGAAAAACCGAGGGCGAGAATGAAGAATGAGCCAAGAATCAGCGGAAACGATCCGGCATGAACCGATGGAATGATCGCCAAAGCGCCGACGATTGATATGAGCAGGCCGTATATAATGCCGCGCTTATAGCCGATGCGGTTGATAATGTCCACCCGGGCCATTTGCGAAAACACCAGCAAGAGCAACGAGCCGATGAAATAACCGCCGTAGAAGGTGAGGTCGATCAGCTGCGACTCAAACTGGGAAAGGCTGAAATGCTTTTTACAGAACGGAATGAAAATGCCGTTCGATGCCGCCACGAATCCCCAGAAAAAGAAGACACTGATGGCAATGGAAAGGGCGGTTTGCCGCCGGTTTTGGGTAATGGGTTGATTCATACGCTTGCTCAATGCTAAGGATAGTTGATGGAATTTCCACAACCACAAAAAAAATCCGGCGCGGGGCCGGATTTTTTTCGGATTGAAACAGGATTACTGAACCTGCAGTCGGGCAGTCTGGAGCTGTTGGTTATCGAAGCGGGCAGTCACAACATAGCTGCCGGCCTTGAGCTGGCTTACAGGCAGTGTTACTTCCATGCCGGTGCGCACGGCATTGCTGCGGTAAACTTCGCGACCGGTCATATCGCTGATGCTGATCTCGCAGATCTGACCGTTTTCGGCTTCGCCGGAAACAGCTACCCAACCGGTAGCAGGGTTAGGATATACGCGCAGGCTGGCGGTGCCAAACTGCTTTACGCTGGTGGCACCACAGGGACCGCAGCTTTCCCAGCAAACCAAATCGAGTGTGTCGTCGGCTTTGCCGGTTTTGAATACGCGGTTGGTAAAATTGTCAGTTGTTTTCACGCAGGGCAAGCCGGGTGTGAGTTTTTCGTCTTTCACCCAATTGCCTACCACGTATTTGAATTCGTATTCTTTGGCGGTATCAAGCAATACGGTGAGGTTCCAAACATCAGAACCACTTTCCTTCGCCATAGGTGCGCAGTTGCCGCACCAGCCGTTGAAAGTGCCGTTGAGCGTAAGGGTTTGACCGCTGGCCAGGGTCACGTTGCGGGCATCCACACGGAAGGTCACGCGCACTTTTTCAGCAGCAGCATTGCCACCGAAATACACGCTGTCGAAG
>JBKDBI010000059.1:0-3530 GCA_046314695.1 Bacteroidota bacterium
GGTTTTGAAGCACATGTAGCCACCGATGGTGAAAGGCTCAAACTGGGCAATGTGGAAATCGAAGTAATTCATACCCCAGGCCACACCATGGAAAGTTCTTGTTTTCTTTTGTACGATGAGCAAGGCAATGCACAGAGCATATTCACCGGCGACACCTTGTTCATCGGCGATGTGGGTCGCCCCGATTTGGCCCAGCATGTGATTTCGGATCTCACCCAGGAAAAGTTGGCCGGCCATATGTTCGAGTCGCTCCGCAACAAGATTATGCCTTTGAGCGACGATCTGATTGTGTACCCGGGGCACGGTGCCGGCAGCGCCTGCGGCAAGAACATGAGCAAGGAAACAACCGACACCCTGGGCAACCAGAAAAAGGTGAACTATGCCCTGAACCCTGCGCTGAGCAAGGAAGAATTTGTGAACTCTCTGCTCACCGGCCTCACTCCGCCGCCTGCTTATTTCCCCCAGAATGTACTGATGAACATCAAAGGATATGACAGCGTAGACGAAGTGTTGGAGCGCGGAATGCAAGCCTTGTCGCCTATTGCCTTTGAAGCGGCTGCCAACGAAACCGATGCGCTCATCATCGATACCCGCGAAGCCCAGATTTTCACCAAAGGGTTTATTCCGAACGCGGTAAACATCGGCATCGATGGCAGTTTTGCCACCTGGGTTGGCACCTTGGTGACCGACGTAAAACAACCATTGCTGATAGTAGCTGAAGCCGGCCGCGAAGAGGAAGTCGTTACACGGCTGGCCCGTGTTGGTTACGACCATTGCCTCGGTTACCTCCAGGGCGGGTTCGAAGCCTGGAAAGCAGCAGGCAATGAAGTAGACACCATTGAAAGTATTTCGGCCGCGCAGCTTTCTGAACTGCTGGAAAACGATCCGAATCTGCAGATCATAGACGCACGCAAGAAGAGCGAATACGACTGCGAACACCTGCTGGAAGCCGTGAATGCGCCGCTCGATTATATCAACGACAGCATGGCGAAGATCGACCGCAAGCGCACAGCATACGTGCATTGCGCAGGCGGTTACCGCTCCATGGTGTTCATTTCCATACTCAAAGCCCGCGGATTCGACAACCTGGTCGATGTGCAGGGAGGTTTCAAAGCGCTGAAAGAAAGCGGACGTTTCCGGGTTTCGGAATACGTTTGCCCTTCTACCATGCTCTGATTCAATAATTAAAACCGGCAGCAAACTGACCGTTTCTGATCAGCCCATGTGTAGTGAACTCTGAGGGGGGTTTCTGTTGGGTTGGGCGATCGGAAAGATCAGTTCAGGTACCGAAGCCTGAAAAGCTTTGGTACCTGCCGGTTTTTTCAATTTCACGAACAACTTAACATACTTATGCTCAACATAATCAAACAATTACTCGGACTTGGCCCTAAGGTCGATTACCGCAACCTCGTGCAAAGCGGTGCCGTAATTCTCGATGTGCGCACCCCGGCAGAATTCAAATCAGGCCATATCAAAGGGGCTATCAATATTCCGGTTGACAAACTGCAGGGCAATCTTGCCAAGGTGCAAGCCATGAATAAACCGGTCATCACCTGTTGCCGCAGTGGTGCGCGCAGCGGAATGGCTGTGGGTATTCTGAAGAAGGCCGGAATGGAAGCCTACAACGGCGGACCCTGGAACGTACTTCGTTCAAAAATCTCATGAGCTCTTTCAGGCCTTGAAATGACACAGCGCAGCAGGCTCGGTGATTCCTGTCACCGGGCCTGACTTGCATTTGGGCGGAACTTTGAAACTACAATAAGCTATGGCAACCAAAGAACGATTTCAGGATTTGATACAAGGCGATGAACCCGTTCTCGTCGATTTTTACGCCGAATGGTGTGGCCCTTGTAAAGTGATGGCACCCATGCTCGCACAGTTCAGCCAGAAAATGCAGGGCAAGGTGCGCGTGGTGAAGATTGATGTGGATAGGAATCCGGCTGCAGCCGCTGCCTACAAGATTCAAGGAGTGCCAACACTGATACTCTTTCGCAAAGGGAAAATAGAATGGCGGCAAAGCGGCGTGGTACCGGTGCCACAACTTGAAAAAGTGGTTCAACCCTTTATCAATAAACCCTGAGCCATGTGTGCTACCCAAGGAAAGAAACCCGGCGCAACAGTTGCATTCATCGCTGAACGCTGCCCGCGCTGCCGAAAAGGGCCGATGTTCCAATATCCCAAATACCGGCTCGATAAATTGCTCGAGATGCATGAGCACTGCAATGTTTGCGGATTGCGCTTTGAAAGGGAAACAGGCTTCTACTATGGGGCCATGTATGTAAGCTATGCGTTTACCGTGGCCCTGGTGGTAAGTGAGTTTGTTCTCCTGAATGCGGTACTCGGCATCAAAGACGCAAACATTTGGTATGCGGTGATTCTGAGCAGCATGTTCCTGATGCTTCCTTTGTTTTTCCGCTACAGCCGCGTGCTGTACATACGGATGGCAGGAAGGGTGAGTTATGACCCGACAGCTGAACTCCATCCTGAAAAAGCCGTTGCCGATCCTTACCGCAAATCACAAATCCCAACCTGAAGCAACTATGCAACATTTTGATGTACTGATAATCGGTGGAGGCAATGCCGGCCTTTCGGTGGCTTCCCGCATCCGTTCCCAAAAACCACAGCTCAAGGTGGGAATCATCGAGCCTTCCGACAAACATTATTACCAGCCGGCCTGGACTTTGGTGGGTGGCGGTGATTTCAATATTGCCGATACCATAAAAGCGGAGAGAGATTTTATTCCAGACGGTGCTGTCTGGATCAAAGACGAGGCGCTGCAAATTGATCCGGAACAGCAAACCGTCAAGACAGAGAAATCCGGACTGCTAAAGTACGATTGGCTGGTGGCTGCGCCGGGCATTCAACTGGACTGGCATAAGGTAGAGGGCCTCGCTGAAACCTTGGGCCATAACGGTGTTACTTCTAATTATTTGCCAGATTATGCACCTTACACCTGGAAGCTGTTGCAGGGCATGCGCAGCGGAAAGGCCATTTTCACCAGTCCGGGTACCCCTGTAAAATGTGGTGGTGCGCCGCAGAAGATTATGTATCTGGCGGGCGACTATTTCCGGAGGAAGGGGCTGAAAGAGAAGGTTAAGATTGAATTCTGCAGCGCCGGCGGGGTGATTTTCGGCATCAAGAAGTACGCCGACACCTTGATGAAAGCCGTACGCCGTTATGGTATAGACCTGCATTTCAAGCACGAGTTGATCCGGGTGGATGGCCCCGCGCGCAAAGCCTGGTTCAAGGTGATCGATGCAGACGGCAATGCCTCAGTGGTAGAAAAAGCATTCGACATGTTGCATGTGGTTCCGCCACAAAGTGCTCCCGATTTCATCAAACAAAGTCCATTGGCTGTGCAAGACAATCCGCTGGGTTGGATTGAAGTTGACAAGCACACCTTGCGCCATGTGCGTTTTCCGCGGGTATTCGCCCTGGGAGATGCCACCAATACGCCCAACGCCAAAACCGGGGCAGCGGTGCGCAAACAGGCTCCTGTGCTCGTTGCCAACCTTCTGGCAGCAATGGAG
>JBKDBI010000060.1:0-11845 GCA_046314695.1 Bacteroidota bacterium
GCCGGTGTGCGGTGCGTTTGCCGCATTTCCGCCAACTGATCCTGTTGCAGCTCATTGAAATCTTTCGCTTTCACCTTATGGGCACAATGTTGACAGCGGATTTCTCCCTTACGGCCAACAGGAAACAATGGCAGCCAAAGCGCATGCACATACCGCTGCAAGAGGTGCATCTCGCGGCATTCGCGGCGCTCACAGATCGGGCAATTGCCGGGCAATGGGGCAGCAGCCAGCTCGCGGTTGCGGATTCCGTAGATCATGGGTGGGGAAGGTAATACAGGGTTGTATTGGTTCTGGGTGTACCAGGCTTCATGCTCGTTGCTCAAAGTTAAATGACTACTTTGACACAGTTCAGCGAGCACCCTTTTCGCGAATGATCGACAAGCGATTATCCTCACTGAATTTTCTTCTGGTTCTCATTTTTTCAAAGTTCATGATGAGACCTAAGTTATTTTCACTTTTTACTCCAGCCATTTACGGGACTAAGACACGGAATACACAGCCAGCCTTACCAAAGAAGGCAAAGCCGAAATCCTGGGTTTTATTCAGGAGTGTATGGCGCAATCCTGAACTTGGCAGTTTGGTTGAAGCTTAACGAAACAAATGATGAGGCTATTGCACAGCCGCAGGTTGGAAGTATCTTCATTTTAGAATTCGCGAGAAGTCCCTTTGCCCTTTCCGCCCAATGCCACCCCACTATTTTACAACTATAAAAGCTTGCGCTTGGCTGCTGATGGTTTTGCTGCGCAGCACTGCGTAATACATTCCTGCCTCCCAATCGTCTGTTGTGAGTTGGGTTTGCTTGGTAAACACAGGTAGTGTTTTCAACAAACTTCCCGCTACATCATAAATAAGTATCTCTGCGGGCTCTGAAAACGTTGGAGTTGTGAGTTCAAATGCAACAGTCCCCGATGATGGGTTGGGATAGATTTTTAATTGACTCTCTTGCCTATCATTGTCGCGTATTCCATTGGTGCCATTTACCACCACAGCAATGCTTTTTGTGGTATCGATGCACGTTGCGGAATAGGAAATAACAGCCTTATAATTGCCTTGTTCCTTTGCATACAACACTGGGTTATTCGAACTCGAAATCTGGGTATTATTCAAAAACCACTGATACTGTATTCCCCCTGTATTGGCGAGCAATTCCACTGAGTCTCCACTTTGAATAGTAGTCGCACCAATCGCTTCGAGTGAAGCGTTGTTCTTAAGCAAGTTGCAAATGTCAATGTTAAACACCCCGGTAGAAACACCCGCATACAAGGTTGAACCACTGATGTAAAGTTTATTTATCGTAAGGTTTGACAATCCGGTATTCAAAGCTACCCAATTCAATCCTTCATCGGCTGAATAAAAAACGCCGCCACCATTCGTGCCGGCAAAGATTACATTCCCAATTACGGCAAGGCTATTTATGGCCGTCGTGCTGATGCCATTGATCTTTCTAGTCCAGTTTTTCCCATCATCATACGAGAAGTAAACACCATCATATTGGGAGGATGTTCCGCTATTTTTTGTTCCGGCAATAAGTATAGAATCATTTTTAACACCCAAACAATAAATGTCTTGAAAAGAGGATGACTGACCAACTTTTATTCCATTACCCGCTGCACCATACCAGGTTACCCCATTGTCATTGGATGTCTGCAAATACCCTGAACCCTGAAAAGAAGCCATCATAAAGCCTGTCTTTCGCACAATATCTGTATTTCTGCCTTGCCAACTTGTATTGGACGATACCCAGGTTAGTCCTTTGTCTGTAGAATACCACACGCCTGTCCCATTCATACCGATAACATAATTAGATCCACTCAACACAACGGTATTCACATCTTGAAAGCTATACACTGTGGGCATGGAAGTCCAGCTATACCCATTATTGGCAGATTGGAACAACTGCTCATAACTGGCTACCAAGAGTTTGGTCCCATCTTGGGCAATAGATTTTGCAGTCGTAGTTATTCCTATGGCTTTGCCCCAAGAGTTTCCACTGTTATCGGTGTAATATATTCCGGTATCGGTGCCCGCAAGAAGGTTATTGTTGGACACGTGCAACGAAATCACATTCTTAGGGAGATTAGGCATTTTTGTCCATTGGCCATAAAGAGAGACGCTTAGCAAAAGGGCTAACGTTGATGTTACAATTGTCTTTTTCATCATTTTATCTGTTTTTCAAAATCCTACTCGAATGGCTATTCGGTAGCACCTTGTTTGTCTGTCTACAATTCGTTAAACATGTGCAAGCATTGCAAAAAAAACAATGCTCAGGCATGGGAGCAGTGTGTGAAAAGATTTGTGTAATCCCTTCCCCTCACTCATGCCTTAACGCCTCGATCGGATCCAGCCTGGCCGCTTTTACCGCCGGATATAGCCCGCTCACGAGGCCAACCAGGGTGCAAACGGCTACCGCCAGGCCGATCCAGTTCCAGGGCATGATGAAGCCGCCTTTGACAGCCGCACTGATGGCGTTCCCGATCAGGAGTCCTAGCACAATACCGGCTGCGCCGCCAATCTGGCAAATCACCACCGCTTCGCTTAAGAATTGATTGCGGATGGTTTTACGGGTCGCTCCCAAGGCCTTGCGCGTACCGATCTCGCGGGTGCGTTCCGTTACCGATACGAGCATGATGTTCATGAGGCTGATCGCTGCGCCCAACAAGGTAATCACGCCGATCAGGGTGCCCGCCACGCTCACCGAGCGCAGGTTGTCGATGGCTTCGCGGGCCAGGGCGTCGCTGCGCACGAGTTCGAAATTGTCCTCCAGGTGCAGGCCCAGTCCGCGGATGCGGCGGAAGGTGAGGTAGGCTTCCTGCTGCGCGGCGTCGAGGTCTTTGATCTCCGTTACCGAGACATTGATGAAGTACGATTCGGCGCCGCTGGCCAATTGGTTGCGGCCTGTGCTAACGGGAAGGAATACCACCCGGTCGCCGCCCGACATGCCGAGGCTCGAGCCCTTCGTTTCCAACACGCCCACCACGCGTAGCCGCGCGCTGCCGATGCGGATAATGCCACCCAGTGCCGAAATCTTCGGAAACAGTTGCAAGGCCACGTCTTTGCCGATAATTGCCACCGGCAAGGCAAGGTCTACGTCGGTCGAAGTGAAGTTTCGTCCGCTTTCGACGGCATAGCCTGCCGTTTCGAGGTAGCGGTCGTCGACGCCTTGCACGCGGATATTCGGATTGGTCTTGAGGTTGCCGGCTTTGACGGTGGCAGTGAAATTGAGGTTAGAGCTCACCGAAACGGCTGCCGGGAAAGTGAATTCGCGCTTGAATCGGCTGGCCTGAGACCAGGTAATGGTTTTGTATTCGATCGGCGCCTGCCTGCGTCCGCTGAAACTGGACTGGCCTGCGCGGTTGCGTATGTTGAAGGAGTTGGTGCCCATCCGCGAGAAACTTTGCGTGATAGCGCCTTTCATCGCTTCTATAGAAGTGAGGATGCCGACCAAAGCACCAATCCCGATGGCTATGATCAGGCAGGTGATGACGGTGCGCAGCAGATTAGAGCGCACAGCATCCAGGCCCTGGCGGATGTTCTCGCGTAAATTCAAGGGTGGAAAGTTAGTGCCTTGCGCCCATGAGATGAAAACAGAAATGGACAGGCAGGCCGGAACACAAGATTAAAGGTAGGGCTGTTTCGCCCGGCGCTTGGTTGCAGATCAGGAAACTTCAGGCAGAGAACGACTGGCCGCAGCCGCAGGTTTCCGACGCGTTGGGGTTGCTGAAGGTGAAGCCGCGGTTGTTAAGGCCTTCTTCCCAACCAATCACCATGCCAACCACATACATGGTATGCGCATTGTTCATCACCACCGGAATGCCTTCGATTTCGTATTCCTGGTCTTTTTCTTCTTTCTTGTCGAAAGCCAGCAGGTAACTCATGCCGGAACAACCGCCACCTTTCACGCCGATGCGGAGGAATTGGTCCTCAGACAGCGTCAGGCTTTCGCGCAGGCGGTGCAATTCTATCAGGGCCCCTTCGGTAAACTGTACGGGAGGCGCTTGCTTGTCGGTTACAGTGGGGTTTACAATTTCGCTGATCATACGATGAAGGAATAGACTGCAAAAATAACAAGCCCGGGGCGGATTGGTTCAGGCGGCTGCTCAGGAAGTTCGGAAGCATGTCAGGGAATGATTTCCTGAAGAGAGGGACAGCGTAAAAATATTTCCAAGTGAATGTCTTACTTAACTTTGCCCTTCCGTTATAAACTACATGGACGCCTTTCTGAACGTATTGCTCGAAGCGCTGAAATACATCCTGCCTTCGGTGGTGGTATTTCTCACAGCCTACTACATCATCCGCAACCACAGCCAGGAGACGCTGCAGCAGATGGCCATCGAAACCCGCAAGCAGAACCAGAGCCTGATCACGCCGGTGCGCTTGCAGGCTTACGAACGCCTGGTGTTGTTCCTTGAACGCGTAAGTCCGGCCCAGCTCATCATCAACCTCAACCAGCCCAATGTGTCTGCCCATGCCTTCCGGGCAGACATGATTGCGACCATCAACCAGGAGTATGCCTATAATATATCGCAGCAGGTGTACGTGAGTGCCCAGGCCTGGAATGTGATCCGCGTGGTGAAAGAACAGGTAATCCAGCTCATCAACTCAGAATACGAAAAGATGCCCGAAGCAGCCATGGCGCCAGACCTCAGCAAAGCCATCATCGAAGCCATGATGCAGCAACAGCAGCAGCCTACGCAAAAGGCCATCGATTTCCTCAAGGCAGAACTCAATTTGCTCTTCGGATGAGTCAGGACAAAGCCACACAGCCCCGCTACACCGATTCGGGCATCCGCATCGAACCGGTTTACAGCGCCTGGAACGGAACCCGCACTCTTCCCGGAGAATTTCCCTATACCCGCGGAGTGCGCCGCGATATGTACCTCGGCCGCTTGTGGACCATGCGCCAGTACGCCGGCTTTTCAACCGCTGAGGCTTCCAACGAACGCTACCATTACCTGCTGAAACAGGGTACCATGGGCTTGTCGGTTGCGTTCGACCTGCCCACGCAAATCGGTTTCGACAGCGATCATCCCTTTGCAGAAGGCGAAGTAGGGAAGGTTGGGGTTTCCATCTGTTCCCTTCGCGACATGGAGGTATTGTTCAAAGGCATCCGCCTGGAAGATATCACCACCTCGATGACGATCAATGCCACGGCCTCCATCCTGCTGTGCATGTACATCGCCTTGGCCAAGAAACAGGGCGCCGACCTGAGCAAGATTTCCGGCACCATCCAGAACGACATATTAAAGGAGTACGCCGCACGCGGTACCTATATCTATCCGGTTGGCCCGAGCATGCGGCTCATCACCGATATCTTCGAATACTGCAGCCGCGAACTGCCCAAGTGGAATACCATTTCCATTTCGGGTTACCATATCCGCGAGGCGGGAAGCACTGCAGCGCAGGAACTGGCTTTCACCCTGGCCAACGGAAAAGCGTATGTGGAAGCGGCTTTGTCGCGCGGACTGGATATCAACGTATTCGGAAAGCGCCTGTCGTTCTTCTTCAACGCACACAACAACTTCTTCGAAGAGGTGGCCAAGTTCAGGGCGGCGCGCAAGATATGGGCCGAGTATATGCAGGCTGCAGGTGCGACTGATCCGCAGGCCATGATGCTGCGTTTCCATACCCAGACCGGCGGTTCGACGCTCACAGCGCAGCAACCCGAGAACAATATCGTACGGGTTTCGCTCCAGGCATTGGCGGCGGTATTGGGCGGAACCCAAAGCCTGCATACCAACGGTTACGACGAAGCCCTGAGCCTGCCAACCGAGAAGGCAGCCGGCATTGCATTGCGCACCCAACAGATCATCGCATTTGAAAGCGGCGTGACGGATACCACCGACCCGTTGGCGGGTTCCTTCTTTGTGGAGAACCTCACCGATGCCATAGAGAAAGAGGCATTGCGCCTGATGCAGGTGATTGACGATATGGGCGGAGCAGCCAAATCGATCGAAAGCGGCTGGATGCAACAGCAGATTGCCGATGCGGCTTACCGCTATCAGCAGGCTGTGGAAAGAGGGGAGAAGAAGATTGTGGGTGTGAACAGTTTCCGTACCGAAGCCAATACCGATACACCGGTGTTCAGGATAGACGACAGCATCCGTTTGAGTCAGACCGCCCGTTTGGATCAGCTCCGTTCGGAAAGAAATGCACAAAAAGCAGAACAGGCATTGCGAAATGTGGAAGAGTGTGCAAAAGGTGACGGGAACCTGATTCCACACATCCTTGAGGCGGTGGAAAACGACTGCACCCTGGGAGAAATCGCCGATGCGATGCGAAAGGTGTTCGGACTCTATAACGGATAGTACCGATAGAGTAGCGAAATCCAAGGAAAATAGCCCTCACAGGGGGTTAACACGGGCTTAATAGTTACAGTAAAAATCCTTTCCTATCAAGGGAAATAAATTTTTTCCTTGTGGATTTCTTTTCTTTTTTAGCACTCCGTTTCAGCCTTACAAAAGGGCTCCGAAACCCGACCAGAAAACTATTAACATTTACCTAACAAACCGACGAAGGAAACAACCAGCTATGAGTGAACCGAGACCACATGAACAGGCATGGGCAGAATGCCTTAAAGTGATCAAGGACAATGTGACACCCCAGAGTTTCAAAACCTGGTTCGAGCCGATCCGACCCGTTCGCCTCGAATCAAAGGTCTTGACCATTCAGGTGCCCAGTCAATTCTTCTTTGAATGGCTGGAAGAACATTATGTGGGATTGCTGCAGAAGACATTGAAAAAAGTGATTGGCCCGACCGCCAAGCTCGAATACAATGTGGTAGTAGAAAACAGCAACCAAGGGAATACGCCTTACACCGTAAACCAACCTTCCGGCAATTCCAGCCGCCAGGTGCCCAATGAAATGGGCATGCCCATCCAATTGGGTGCTTCCATCAAGAATCCGTTCATCATTCCCGGTCTGAAGAAGATGAATGTGGATTCGCAACTGAATCCGAAATACACCTTCGACAATTTCGTGGAAGGAGAATGCAATAAACTGGCCCGCAGCGCCGGTGTCGCCGTGGCGCAAAAGCCGGGGGGGACCGCCTTCAATCCGCTGATGATTTTCAGTCCCTGCGGACTCGGTAAAACCCACCTTGCACACGCCATCGGCAACATGATCAAGCAGATACACCGATCCAAGGTGGTGCTGTATGTGAGTGCCGAGAAATTCATCAACCAGTATATCGACTCTGCCAAGAACCACAACAGCAGCGACTTTGTGAACTTCTACCAGTATGTGGATGTGCTGATCATCGACGACGTACAGTTCTTTGCCAAGAAGGAAAGAACCCAGGATATCTTCTTTCAGATCTTTAACCACCTGCACCAGAGCGGCAAGCAAATCGTTCTTACTTGCGACCGTCCGCCGAAAGACCTGAAGGATGTGGACGAACGCCTGCTTTCCCGTTTCAAATGGGGGCTCAGTTGCGATCTTTCCACCCCCGATTTCGAAACACGCCTCGCCATCCTCGAAAACAAGATGTATCAGGATGGTATCACCATCGACCGCGAAGTAGTGGAATACCTGGCGCATAACATCGACTCCAATATCCGCGAACTCGAAGGTGCCTTGATTTCCGTCCTGGCCCAGGCGTCGCTCACGCGTAAGCAGATAGACCTCCCGCTGGCCAAGCAGATGATGAAGAACTTCGTCAAGAGCGCCAGCCGCGAGATTTCCATCGACTATATCCAGAAACTCGTTTGCGATTTCTACGGCATACCGGTGGATGCGGTGAAATCAAAAACCCGCAAGCGCGAAATCGTTCAGGCCCGTCAGATCGCCATGTACTTCTCGAAAGACCTTACCAAGGCTTCGCTGAAGAATATCGGTATGCATTTCGGCGGCCGCGATCACAGCACCGTGATCCATGCCTGCCAAACGGTGAACGACCTGATGGATACGGACAAGAAGTTCCGTCAGGATGTCGACGAAATCGAGAAGCGCATCAAGATCAATACGGTCTGAACGGCCACGGGGATATCTTTGAACCGTGTTCACCCGCCTCACGCCTGAAGGTTTTGACGACTATGCCCTGATCGACAGCGGCGGCTACGAAAAGCTGGAGCGCTTCGGGAAGTATGTGTTGCGTCGCCCGGAACCGCAGGCCGTTTGGTCTAAGTCGTTGTCAGACCAGGAATGGAAACGGCTGGCCCACGCCACTTTCTTTCGTAAAAAAGGACAACAGCCCGACGGCGATGCCGGAAACTGGGAACTGAAGCCCGGCATGCCGGATCGCTGGAATATCCATTACAGCAAAGGCGGACTCAAACTGCAGTTCCGTTTAGGGCTCACTGCCTTCAAACATGTCGGTATCTTTCCGGAACAAGCCGTGAACTGGGATTATCTCTACCAAAGGCTTCAGGCTGTGGAAGGGGAAAGCCCGCGGGTATTGAACCTCTTCGCCTACACCGGAGGTGCATCCATTGCAGCGCGTGCCGCAGGTGCCGATGTCACACATGTAGATTCGGTGAAGCAGGTGATTACCTGGTCGCGCGAAAACATGGAACTGAGCGGACTCGACAATATCCGCTGGGTGGTCGAAGATGCCTTTCGTTTTGTGGAACGCGAACTCAAGCGCGGCAAGAGTTACCACGCCATCTTGCTCGATCCGCCGGCTTACGGCCGCGGTCCGGACGGTGAAAAATGGGAATTGGAAAAGCAGATCGATGCCCTCCTCGGCATGTGCAGCCGCATCCTGTTGCCGGAGCAATCCACCCTGCTGCTTAACCTCTATTCCATGGGGTTTTCGCCTATGATCAGCGAAACCCTGGTTAGCACCCATTTCAGCAAGGGCGAAACGCTTTCGGGAGAACTTTTTCTCCGCGACGAAGCCGGAAAAAACCTTCCCCTTGGCACATTTTTAAGACTTGAACGTTAACAGCCTGTATATATGATTGAAAACCGCAGCGACCGCCCACTCATTCTCGTTTCGAACGACGATGGCATCACCGCCCCCGGCATCCGCAACCTGGTGGAAGAGATGCAGCAAATCGGCGACGTGCTCGTTGTAGCGCCCGACAAGCCGCAAAGTGCCATGGGGCATGCCATCACCATCAACCAGCCGCTGCGCCTCACAAAGGTGGAGCAGTTTCCCGGTGTGGAATCGTACCAATGCACGGGCACGCCGGTGGATTGTGTGAAACTCGCTATCGATAAGCTGCTGCCGCGCAAGCCTGATCTCATGGTTTCAGGTATCAACCACGGCGCAAACTCCTCCATCAACGTCATTTACAGCGGCACGATGAGTGCTGCTGTCGAAGCCGCCATCGACGGCATGCCGGCCATCGGATTCTCGCTTTGCGATTTCAGCTGGGATGCGAATTTTGCACCTGCCCGGCCATTTATCCGCAAGATCGCCCTCGAACTGCTTCGCAATGGTCTGCCTTATGGCACCTTGCTCAATGTGAATATTCCCGTTCCGGCTGATGGCGAAATCAAAGGCGTGCGCATTTGCCGCCAGGCCATCGCCAAGTGGAAGGAAGATTTTGACGAGCGCCAGGATCCCTTCAACCGCAAATACTATTGGATGACGGGCAAGTTTATCAATATGGACAAAGGCGAAGACACCGACGAATGGGCACTGGCACATGGTTATGTCAGCGTTGTACCCACCCAGTTCGACCTTACCGATCACACCCGCATCAGCGCCCTTAATACCTGGGATATCCATGACACCCCAACACCGTAAAGACCTCTTCCTCGGCATCGTAGGCGGCATTTCGCTGCCCTTCGTCATTGCCCTCATCATCTTCAAGGCCAGCCGTCCGGAACTCACGGTCGACGATTTCTTTACGCTCCTCGGCGACAGCGATGTGATGAGTCCGTTTATCCGCATGGCGCTGATCGGCAACGGCATCCTGTTCTGGCTGTTTCTTCGCCGGAACCGCGAAATGGTATGCCGGGGCATTTTGCTCAGTACGCTGGTGTACGGCATTTACGTGATTTACATGACCTTCGTCTGAGCCATGCGCATCTATGTGGTAGCCGGTGAAGCCTCGGGCGATTTGCAGGCCGCTGCTGTGATGCAAGCGCTGAAAGAACAGCATCCCGCCGTTGCGTTTCGTTTCTGGGGTGGCGACCGCATGGCTGCCGTTGCCGGAACGCAGCCCGTGGTGCACAACCGGGAAAGGGCCTTCATGGGCTTATGGGAGGTGCTGAAGAATCTCGGACGCATCCGGCGCTATCTGAAACAATGCAAGGAAGATATCCTGGCCTGGAAACCGGATGTGCTGTTGCTGGTAGATTATCCCGGATTCAACCTGCGGATGGCAGCAGTGGGGAAGAAGGCGGGTATACGCACCATCTATTTCATTGCACCCAAGGCCTGGGCCTGGAAAAAGCAGCGCGCAGCACAACTGGCAGCGCAAACCGATCTGGTGTTGTCCATTCTGCCTTTTGAATCGGATTTTTTCCGACCCTGGGGCGTCAATCTCAAATACATCGGCAATCCGCTGCTCGATGCAGTGCGCGGTTTTCAGCCGGATCCGGGGTTTCGCGCCAGGCATGGACTCGCATCCGATTTCATTGCGCTCCTGCCCGGCAGCCGGGAACAGGAGATTGTCCGCATTTTGCCGGGCATGTTGGCCACGGCTGCGCGCTTTCCGGGCATCCCTGCGGCGGTGGCCTGTGCGCCCGATTTTCCTCCGGAATGGTATACCGAGCGCTTCGGCAGTCCGGAGAATATAGTTTTTGTACCTACCGCTTCCTATGAATTGCTGGCTACCGCCCGTGTTGCACTCGTTGCCAGCGGCACAGCGACGCTAGAAGCCGCGCTCTTTCATTGTCCGCAGGTGGTATGCTATGCCACCAGCAAACTCACCTATTACGCAGCGCGGGCCGTCTTAAAGATCCGGTTTATCAGCCTGGTGAACCTCATCATGAATCGTTCGGTGGTGCCTGAGCAGATACAGGACGCCATGCATCCCGACCGGCTGGAGCCCTTGCTGCGCGCGCTTTGGGAAGGTGCGGAACGCGAGCGCATGCTGGCCGCTTACCGGGAGCTAGACACGCGCATGGGAGAGCCCGGTGCTGCACGGCGTGCAGCTGCTGAAATAATTCATTGCCTGAGGGCTTGACAAGAGCCATCCAGGGTCGTACATTTGCAGTCCTTTTAGGAAAAGCCCTCAGGGGAATATCCGAAAACGGGGGATTAGCTCAGCTGGCTAGAGCGCTTGCATGGCATGCAAGAGGTCATCGGTTCGACTCCGTTATCCTCCACCCTAGTAAACAAAGGGCCTCAGCGAAATCTGAGGCTTTTTTGTTTGCTGCGCTGGCCACCTTCTATTGGCCAGATACATCACACCCCAAGAGCAGGCCAGGTGGTTCAATTAGTGTCTATTTTCCGGATTCATTTGACCTTAGTGGGTTTGGATATTCCCTTCGGTCGCTGCCGGCCAGCTTGATTTGTTCTGCAGAAATCAAGCAAAAGAAAGTTTTTCACCTACAAAAAATACCCAGGAATCAGGCGCAAAATGCCTTCATTCTGTTCTCTGTAAAAGGCGGACATTTTACTTTATTCAAAAATGAAGGAATGCGGCAGTATGATGTCTCTTACCCCGAACTTTTCTGGCATATTTTGGGTGTTGATAAGCTCAGGAGTCGGTTGTTTGCGAAATTCTATTATTATGATTAACCTTTTGTTTATTATACGCCTTGATCTTGGGTTTACATTTGATATACTATGATACGCTACCTCTCACTCATACCCTTGTTATTGCTGCTGGCAAGCCCGCTTCAGGGTCAGGCCCCGCAAGGAATAAACTACCAGGCCGCTTTGCGCAACGGATCCGGGCAAGCATTGTCCAATACGGCCGTAACCATGCGCCTTGGCATTTACTCCGGT
>JBKDBI010000061.1:0-5251 GCA_046314695.1 Bacteroidota bacterium
GGAAACACCGCACGCCTTGCTTGGCTTGAAGTTGTGCGAGAAATATGGCGAACATGCAGACATCTGCAACGCTGTAGGTGCGCACCACGACGAGATTGAAATGAAGACCCTCATCGCTCCTATCGTACAGGCTTGCGACGCCATCAGCGGCTCGCGTCCCGGTGCAAGAAGGGCCGATGAAACCTATATGCAGCGCATCAAAGACATGGAAGGCATGGCCATGGGCTATCCCGGTGTCGAAAGCGCCTTTGCTATCCAGGCTGGTCGCGAACTGCGCGTAATTCTGAATGCCGAAAAGGTTACAGACGAACAAAGCGACACGATCGCTTTCGATCTCTCACAGCGCATTACCAAGGAAATGAAGTTCCCCGGCCAGATCAAAATCACGGTCATCCGTGAAAAACGCTCGGTCGGATTCGCCAAATAACACCAGCGCGGCCATGCAGACCCTCATTTTCCATAATCCGCTCGCCGGAAGCGGAAAGTCCGGAAGGGTTTGTCAATACGTTCAATCTGAACTGGACCGGCTCGACATACCTTACAAAACAACTGAAAGGGCCGCAGACGTGGCCCTTTCGCTTGAACAGGGCCCCACACGGGTGATCGCCATCGGCGGCGACGGCACTTTCAATCACCTGATCAACCGGGCTGTATTCAGCAATCTGACTTTACTACCCATTTCAGCCGGAACCGGTAACGACCTTGCCAGGGTTATTCACGGCACACTGCATCCGGGCAAACAATTGGAGGCCGCTTTGTTCGCAGAACCAGCTCCGATGGATGTCTGGGAGGTTAACGGTGTGCGCTTCCTGGAAGGCTGCGGCATTGGTTTCGACGGCGTGGTAGCCCATGCTGCCTTGCGCATGTGGAAAGGGTTTTCCAATGGCATGCGCTACGTGCTCGCTGTAGCGCGGCATCTGTTTACAACCCAGAAATTCCAGGCACGCGTCTCAGCCGATAACCGCATGTGCTATGAAGGTCCATTGTTCATGCTGTCTGCAGGCAACGGACAATATGCCGGCGGTGGCTTCAAATTGTGGCCTGCTGCCAGTTTATCCGACGGATTGCTCGATGTATTGCTGGTTTCAAGGGCCGATATCAGGCAACGAATCCTATACGCCACAATGGCACGAAAAGGGCAGCATGTGGCTTTGCCGGGAATGCATTATCTACAGGTAAAAGCACTGCATCTCCAGGCCGATTGCGAACTGCTGATGCATGCGGACGGAGAACCTGGTCGCGGGCGTGACTTCGTATTCCGCCATGCAGGACAGGTAATGGTACAGGGAGCCCGACCCGCCGAAATGCGCTGAAATGGCTGTTGGTAGATTTCGTAAATTTGCAAAAACCAATGAAAGACGCAATTGAGCGGTTTGCCCGTGAAATTTCTTCCTGGAAAGTGCTGGTAGTCGGAGAGAGTATCCAGGATGAGTTTCTTCCGGTAACCTATGAAGGGCATAGCATGAAATCGAATTGTCCGGTTTTACGCCTCGAAGGTGAACCTATCGTACAAGACGGCGGAGCAGGTGCCATCGCCAACCACCTGCGCGATTTTGTTCAACAAGTCGACCTCGTAACCAATGCTCCCGGAACCATCGTTAAAACCCGTTACTATGATAAATTCGACATCAAGAAACATGTCGAGATCAATCGGTTTGCCCGCTTCGAAGCCCATGAGGCCCGGTTTGATCCGGCAGCATACGATGTGGTGATCGTGGCAGACTTTGGACACGGGTTCTGCGACCACCTCAGCGCCGGATCCGGCTATTGCTTCATGGCACAGACCAATTCCAACAACTTTGGCTTTAACCGCATCAGCAAGTGGAAAGACTACCGCAAGAAAATGGTCGCATTGGATCTGCGGGAGGCCAGCCTGCAGATGAACAGGCGCTTCACCGCCATGGGCGACAAAGAACTGCTTGAGTTATACGATTACGAGCTGAATACCGAAATACTGTTCGTGACACTCGGAGCCAAAGGTTCCGTATTTACCAACGGCAAACAAATCGTCCGGCAGCCTGTTTTTGTGAATGAGCATATCGTCGATACGATTGGCGCAGGAGATACCTTCTTCGCATTTGCCAGCCTGGTATCGCATTTGCCGAATCCCGAACCCTTTCTCTTTATTCCGGCCCTGGCCGCCAATCTCAGTACCACCTGGTTGTGCAACGAAAAAAGCGTAACCCTTCAAACCCTACAAGACCATGCAAATAAGTTCCTATCAGCGGGTATTCAATGAATACTTCGCGGGCGAAGACTATAAAAACGATGCACAGAAGGCAAGCGCTGTATTGCGTGAAGCCCGCCGCGTTTTCTTTCTCGGCAACGGAGGCTCTAATGCCATTTGTTCCCACATGTATGAGGATTTCGCCAAGATTCTCCGCTATCAGACTTTCGCGTTTTCAGATGCTGCCCTGATTACCTGCTTCTCCAACGATTACGGCTATGAAAAAGCCATGGCCGAATGGCTGGGTATCTACGGACAGGCCGGCGATGTGCTCGTAGCCATCAGCAGCTCCGGCAACAGCATGAACATCGTCAATGCCGTGGAAAAAGCGAATGCGCTGGGTATGTCTGCCATCACCCTCAGCGGTTTCAAGCCGGATAACAAGTTGCGCAAGCTCGGCCATGTGAATTTCTATATACCCGAATCCGATTATGGCATCGTGGAATGCTTCCACCAGGTTATCCTGCACGCCATTCTGGATGATCTCGCGCTGGAACGGAAGGAATGAAAAAAGGATTCGCGTGCGGTGTCTTTGACCTCTTTCATGCCGGTCATGTGTTGATGCTGAAGGAATGCCGCGAAAACTGCGATTACCTGGTTGTTGCCCTCAATACCTGCGAGGAAATCGATTACCACATCAATCCGGGCAAGGAACCGCCGGTTTTCAGCCTTGAAGAACGCAGGCTGATCCTGGAAAGTTGCCGCTATGTCGACGAGGTAATAACCTATTCCAACGAAGACGAGTTGTACCGCATCATGCGCGACGGCGGGTTCTCCATACGGTTTCTTGGGGATGATTACCGCGGCAAACCAATTACCGGTCCAGACTTGCCCCTGGAGCTGTTCTACAACAGCCGCTCACATGGGCTCAGCACGAGTGGATACAAGCGGAAAATCAGGGAATCAGCCCGCTGAGTTTTCCCCTTCGCCAAGGTATTTAAACCAATCTTTGGTAGCCTCTGCGATGCTGTCCGGCTCCCACAAAGGGGCTTCACGCCAATAGTCGATATGTTCGAGCATGGTTTTCACGCCTGCTTCAAACGATACCTTCGGTTTCCAGCCAAGCGTTTCTGAAATGGCACGGGTATCGGCAAACGTACAGTCGGGTTCCCCGGGTCGCTTCGGAATGTAAGTGATGGGTCCGCCGAGCAGCTCAACCAGACGGTTCACGGCATACGTGTTGCCGCTGCCAACGTTAAAAATGCGACCCGCGATGTCCTCGCGCTGGGCTGCCGTGAAACAGGCATCCACGACGTCGGTAACGAAAGTAAAGTCGCGCGTTTGGGTTCCGTCGCCAACCACAGTGTAGGGCTTGTTGTTGAGCTTCTGCGCCAGAAAAACCCCGAATACAGCGCCATAGGTTCCGCTGGTGCGCGATCTCGGACCGTACACGTTGAAGAACCGCATCGACGTGATATTCATCTTGTAAATCTGCGCCCAATACATGCAGTATTGCTCGCCCAGGTATTTGGTCACTGCGTAGGGATACTGGCAGCGAATCTCATCTTGCTCTGAGGTGGGATAGTTGTCCGGGATACCGTAACAGCTGGAACTGGCTGCGTATATCACGCGTTTCACCCCGCCCGACCTGCAGCATTCCAGCACGCTGATGGTGCCGTTGACATTGCTGTGGTGGTATTTCTGCGGGTTTTCAATGCTCGGAACGATGTCTGCGAGGGCTGCCAGGTGGTAAACCTGATCGATGCCTTCGAACAAGGGTCGAATCTTCTCCGTTTCGGCAATATCAGCGATTTCAACGCGCAGCGCAGGGTTATTCCGCTGATGTGCAAGGTTTTGGATATTGCCGCTTGACAGGTTATCAATCACTATCACTTCATGCCCTTCAGCGAGCAGCCTGTCTGTCATATGGCTGCCTATAAAGCCCAGGCCGCCGGTAACGATGCATTTCATGGATTGGTAATCGGAATGTATTGGTGGGCAAAGATAGCGCAGGAATCAACGCGTACCCGTGAGGCGTTCATAGACTGCGGCGATGCGGTGAATCTGCACCGACAACAGCCATGCGTCTGTGTGTTTGCGTATGTTGGCTTCGCAGGAAGCACGAACCTCCGGATTGCCCAGGGCCTCGGGCAAGAGGCCCTGATCCAGGTTGGGGGCAATGATGCCTATTCCATAGCGCTTCACGAGCCAGGCCTGCCATTCGAAATCTTCGGAACACACCACACCCAGGCCGGCTTCCACATAGTTCACCATTTTCAGGGTCGTGCCGTATTTGAACTTGAATGGCCCTATCGTCTGGTCGCCTGCCGTTTTGAAAAAGGGAATGAAGCCGTAGTGGTAACGCGCTGTGACGGCCCCCAGCTCATTGCTCGGAACCGGTTTGCACAACCTGAACCCCGGTTGCCCGGCAGCATATCTTGCATACGCATCGGTAATGGATGCCGGTGTGAGCGGGCTCGGATAAACGTCCAGACCTATCCCGAGTCTGGCCAGCGCTTTTCCGTACAACGTCAGGTTGAACGGATTCCGGGTGGCGGCGTCGCCCAGGCCTCCGAGATAGATCATGCGCAAGGCCTCCTCCGAAGGCTTGTTGATGCGTTCTTTCACCGCATCATCGTCCAGA
Organism: Bacteroidota bacterium; assembly: GCA_046314695.1. Lineage (GTDB taxonomy): Bacteria > Bacteroidota > Bacteroidia > NS11-12g > UBA955 > REEB481. The sequence continues at coordinate 4,812 of JBKDBI010000061.1, forward strand.
TAGAACGGGAAGAAGGTAACCGGTTTTTTGGGGATGCCGTAGAGGCGCGCTGCCTGGTTGTACTCGAGGCTGTGCGCAATCACGTGGTCCGCTCCCTCGAGGCATGCTTTTTCGTCATTCAGGTTGCGCCTGATCCACGGAACGGGTGGATGGAGCCCGTGATAAATGACACTGAGATCTTGGCAATCGAATATGAAAGGGGCTTTCAGCTGCTTCCGGGCGATGTTCTGGAACTTGCTCCTGCTTTCAAATGCATGCACCAGCTTCACCTCCTTGAACTGCAGCAGCAGGGCGCGCAGCTGCGCCGGATTCTCATAGAGGTACACGGGAATATCGGCAATGGCCTGGTGGAAGCCTGCGCGGAACTTGCTGCGCCGGCATAGCAGTACGAATTGTTCGCTGCGCAGGGGCCGCAGGTATTTGATCATTCTTTCCAGCCG
>JBKDBI010000062.1:0-5717 GCA_046314695.1 Bacteroidota bacterium
GATACCGCAAAGGAAAAACCGCAAAAAGGTACAATCGTAGCCGTGGGTGCCGGTAAGAAAGACGAACCCATGACCGTGAAGGTGGGCGATAACGTGCTGTATGGCAAATACGCCGGCACCGAAATCACCATCGAAGGCAAAGACTATCTCATCATGCGTGAGTCCGATCTCTTCGCTATCATCTGAAATCCCTTAACAAGAAAAACATTATGGCTAAATCCATTCATTTCAACATCCAGGCACGTGAAGGCCTGAAGAAAGGCGTTGACGCTCTTGCCAATGCCGTGAAGGTTACGCTCGGTCCCAAAGGCCGCAACGTAGTCATCGATAAGAAATTCGGTGCACCCCAAGTGACTAAAGACGGTGTAACTGTGGCCAAAGAAATCGAGCTGAAAGATCCCATCGAGAACATGGGCGCTCAGATGCTCAAGGAAGTGGCAAGCAAAACCGCCGATGTGGCAGGTGATGGAACCACTACCGCTACTGTGCTCGCACAAGCTATTGTGACCGCAGGCCTTAAAAACGTTGCTGCCGGTGCCAATCCGATGGACCTCAAGCGCGGTATCGACAAAGCCGTTATCATGGCCGTTGAAGCTCTTAAAGGCATGAGCCGCGAAGTAGGCGACGACCACCAGAAAATCGAACAGGTGGCTACCATCTCTGCCAACAATGACAACTACATCGGTAAACTCATCGCTGAAGCCATGAAGAAAGTGGGTAAAGACGGTGTAATCACAGTAGAAGAAGCAAAAGGAACCGATACTACTGTTGAAGTAGTGGAAGGTATGCAGTTCGACCGCGGTTACCTGAGCCCCTATTTCGTAACCAACGCTGAGAAGATGGAAGCTGAACTCGAAAACGCTTACATCCTCATCTACGACAAGAAAGTAAGCAGCATGAAAGATCTGCTGCCCGTACTCGAAAAAGTGGTTCAGACTGGCAAACCCCTCCTCATCATCGCAGAAGATGTTGAAGGTGAAGCACTTGCTACCCTCGTTGTGAACCGCATCCGTGGCGCCCTCAAAATCGCAGCTGTAAAGGCTCCGGGTTTTGGCGACCGCCGCAAGGAAATGCTCCAGGATATTGCCATCCTCACCGGTGGAACCGTGATCAGCGAAGAACAAGGCCGTCGTCTCGAAGACGCCACCCTGCAAGACCTTGGCCGTGCCGAGAAAATCAGCATCAACAAAGACAACACTACCGTTGTGAATGGTGCCGGCGCTAAAGAAGATATCGTGGGCCGTGTGAATCAAATCAAAGCCCAGATCGATGCGACTACCTCAGACTACGACCGCGAAAAGCTCCAGGAGCGTCTTGCCAAGCTGAGCGGCGGTGTAGCAGTACTCTACATTGGTGCTGCCACCGAAGTGGAAATGAAGGAAAAGAAAGACCGTGTTGACGATGCACTCCATGCAACCCGCGCTGCCGTTGAAGAAGGTATCGTGCCCGGCGGCGGTGTAAGCCTTATCCGCGCCATCGCTTCACTCGAAGGCATGAACGGCGAAAACGAAGACGAAACAACCGGTATCCACATCGTGAAGCGCGCCCTCGAAGAGCCCCTCCGTCAGATTGTTGCCAATGCCGGCGGCGAAGGCAGCATCATCGTGCAGAAGGTACGTGAAGGTCAGAACGATTTCGGTTACAATGCCCGCACAGAGGTATTCGAAAACCTCATCAGCGCAGGTGTAATTGATCCTACCAAGGTGAGCCGCGTAGCACTCGAAAACGCTGCTTCCATCGGCGGTATGATCCTGACAACCGACTGCGTGTTGGCTGAAATCAAGGAAGAAGAAAAAGGCCACAGCCATGGCCCCGATATGGGCGGCATGGGCGGCATGATGTAAAGCTTCTTTCCGCTTAAAAGAACAAACCCGGACCCGTTTCCGGATTCAATTGAAAGGCTGTCTGACGGACGGCCTTTCTTTTTTTCATCCCCAGCAATGATGCTGCGGGGTTTTACAATAAACGTCCAATATTGGCCCCCACATCCGCTGGCTCAAACCAACGAACCGGAACCAAAATCAGGTTGGCCAACCAACCCGGGTTTACAATGCCTTGCGCCAGCTGGTATGCGGCTGCATCCAAGCCCGAAATCAAGGCAGCGCGTTCTGCACCCGGCTGCGCATGTGCATAAGCCCTGGCGGCTTGCCATGATGCCGCTCTGGCGGCGTGAATGCTGAAATTCGCTACCGATTCATCCGCTGTACCCGCCAGACGATCCAACAGGCGCATCGGAAAACTCATGCTCCCAAGCCGATCCTGAATATCATCCACCAATCCGGCAATAACTGCATTGATAGTGTCGAAATCCTTCCGTAGTGTCTCAATCGCCGGCCCCGGGGCTATTTCACCCGCCGCAATGCCTAAATCCAGGTTGATATGGGCGTTGATCCCCAAAAGCAAATGCTGGATGATGCTGACACGGTTTAGCCGGTGCGCCTCAAACGCTGCCTGCCAGGCCTTACCCGCGGCAACGCCGGAATTGCAACGCTGGTACGCCTCCAGAGAACGCGCACCACAACCCATAATCATCCGTTCCAGACGCGGTCCGTCTTCAAAACGACCGGCTTCGATACCGGCAATAACCGCCCGGGTCCTGCGAAGGTACAAAGCTGCGAAATACCCTGCAGCGCCGCCTTTCTGCCGTTCTTCGGCCACGATTTGCGACAAGTGTTTGGCCAGATCTTCAGCTTTCTGCATCGTGCGGTGAAGTTTATCCATACGAAGAACAGCTTACACCGCGAACTTTGCAACATGTCAGATACTCCCGATCTGCTTTCCTTCAGCAAAGCGAGTGGCTGCGGCTGCAAAATCCATCCGGCCCGGCTCGAAGCTATTCTGAATGGATTGAAACCGCGAACCCATTCCCAATTGCACGTTGGCAACGAAACCCGCGATGATGCCTCTGTTATGGCCTTCCCGGGTGGATTGCTCGTACAAACCGCCGATTTCTTTACCCCACTTGTACGCCACGCGGCCGATTTTGGGCGCATCGCAGCCGCCAATGCCTTGAGCGATGTCTACGCCATGGGCGGCCGACCTTTGATGGCAAATGCCCTGCTCGGCTGGCCTGCGGATGGTCTCCCTGACGACTGGGCAAGCGAAATGCTGGAAGCAGCTGCCGCACTCTGCGACGAAGCCGGTATACCACTCGCGGGTGGCCACTCGATCCAAATCGGTGAAGTAGTGTTCGGGCTGAGCGTTACCGGTGCCGTGGCTGAAGGCAATCTCAAAACCAACGCAGGCGCTCAGGCAGGCGATGCCATTGTGCTGACCAAAGCCCTGGGAACCGGAATACTCGCTGCAGCACACAAGCGCCTGCAACTCGACGATGCGGGTTATGCGGCGTTGATACAAACCGCCGCCCGACTCAATGCCGAAGGCGCTTGGTTGGGTGAAGTATCCGCCGTTCATGCCATGACCGATGTGACGGGCTTTGGCCTCCTCGGACACCTGGCTGAAATGACCCGCAGCAGCAACCTGAGCGCGGAAATATTCGCCGATTCCATTCCCGTAATACATGAAGCCCGCGCCCTTGCCGCCGCAGGAATTCTTCCCGACAACACCTGGCGCAACTGGAACGCGCTCGAAAAGGAGGTCGAAATGGAAATCACCGATCTGAACCTCTTCGGTATCCTCAACGATCCGCAAACCAATGGCGGACTCCTGATTGCCGTTGCACCTGAAGCACTTCCTTCCGTCCTCGACAAGCTGCAAAAAACAGCGCCCGAAGCCCGGGTCATTGGGAATTTTACCAGCGGAGGCAGTAAACAAATCTCCGTGCGCAACGGAAGCGAAGGGAATCAATAAATTTGCCAGATGCCAAAGCACTTCAGCCTCCTGTTCCTCCTGGTATCGGCCACCGTGCTCCATGCGCAGGATGATCCGACGCGCAACCGCACCGGACGCACCGCCGATAAACCGGTCTTTGCCATGCACCTCGATTTTGGCTTTCAAACGCCAATGGATGATCTGAAAGTGCGTTTTGGTAATTTCAACAGCATAGCCGTCGGAGCCTGGTATAAATTCACCTCCCAATGGACCATTGGTGGAACCTTGCGGCCTTTCTTCGGCGGGCAAGTGAAAGAGCCCAATCTGCTTGGCGATATGGTCGGCCCAAGCGGTTCTCCGATCGACCAAAACGGTATGTTGCACCTGGTGCGCAGTTATATGCGCGGCAGCCATTGGCAAGTGCAGCTCGGCCGCGTCGTTCCCTTTACTTCCAATCCGCATTCCGGCTTGCATTTTCAATTGGGAATGGGCTTCATCCAACACAAAATAAAGTTCTCCTACGATGAACGGAGCCTGCCCCAACTCAACCCGCCATACCAGGCCGGCTATGATCGGCTGAGCAACGGACTGGCACTTAGTCAAAGCGTCATTTTGCAACATGTGGATCAGAAAACCGGTCTCAGCGCATTCGTAGGGATCGAAGCAGTGCAGGGCTTTGCAGAAAGCCGCCGCGACTACACCTTTCCACTTCGGACAAAAGAAACCGGAATCCGGGCCGATAACTATCTTTCCTTCAAAGGCGGATTGTTGATACCCGTCTTCAGGAAGAAGCGCGACGACGAGGCATTCTTTAACTGATGGTTTTTTTTGCCTACCGGTTCTGTATTCATCTGGCCTTGCTGCTGCTTGCCCCCTTCATGCGCTTCCACACGCGCCTGAAGGAGTTGAATGAAGGATGGAGGGAAAGCAAAAAGGCCTTGCGTGCGTTCGAAGCGGATTCTTCCAGGCCGCTTTGGTGGTTCCATTGCGCCAGCCTGGGTGAGTTCGAACAGGCCGTGCCCTTGATGGAAGCATTGCGTGAAGAAAAACCTGATGTGCGTATTGCGGTGAGTTTCTTTTCTCCTTCCGGATACCGCGCCCGAAAGCATACCCCGCTCGCAGATCTGGTGTTTTACTTGCCTCCTGATACCGCTGCCAACAACCGCCTGGTACTGGATCAACTCAAACCCGCAGCCGTAGTTTGGGTGAAATACGAGTTTTGGTTTGGTTATCTGAGGTCTTTCAGAAAACAAGAAATTCCGTCGTTTTTACTGGCGGCTACTTTTCGGAAGGGCCATTTTCTGTCCAAATTCCCAGGTAAAGCGCTGTTTCCTGAGGTCGCGGCGTTCAGCCATATTTTCACACAGGATGAACCTTCCGCCCAAAGGTTCAAGGCTTGCGGTGCGCCCAGGGTGAGCTGCACCGGAGACACCCGCTTCGACCGCGTAGCTGCAACACGCCTGAAAGTGGAGCGGATTCCGGCTGCAGAGGCTTTCAGACAGGAAGAATTGCTCGTCATCGCCGGCAGCTCCTGGCCGGAAGAAGAAGCGCTCATAGCAGCTTTTATCAAGGAATACGGCCTTCGCGGCGCCAAATGGCTCATCGTGCCCCATAAGGTGGATGCCGGCCATGTCGATGAAATATGCACCCGCTTTGCGCTCTGGGGTGTGGCGCGTTGGTCAGATTATACACCCGGAGATCCGGGCATCCATGTGCTCGTGGTAGACAGCATCGGATTGTTGGCATCCCTCTACCAATATGGCCATGTCGCGGTGATTGGCGGCGCCTACGGCAATACCGGACTACACAATATCCTGGAAGCTGCAGCTTTTGGCATGCCCATAATCTGCGGTCCCCATACCGAAAAATTCTGGGAGGCTGAGGCCGGAAAAGAAGCAGGATTTGTTTTCCAGCCCGCAACTGAATCAGCCTTTATCCAAACCCTG
>JBKDBI010000063.1:0-5562 GCA_046314695.1 Bacteroidota bacterium
GGGTTTTCCGCTGCTATCCTTCACGCGGCGGCATAGGCAGGTTGTAAATTCAGGTCTGTTTAATAAGCCTTGCCTTTACAGCCATCCCCTTGGTCGTGAGGCGGTATTTTTGCTTGGGGCTCTTCGGCGCGTCAGGTTGAGTTCGCTCCATCAAGGCCGCTTCGAGTGCAGGATATAAATAATGTTGTAAGAAGTTTCTTCGACCTTTTAAGTTCAGCGCCGTCATAAGCTCAAGTACAGACATTTCATCATTAGTAATGAGCAACAAAACTTTTACTTGTTCCCCTACTTGTTCCCCTACTTGTTCCCCTGCTTGTTCTTTTCCTGCTCTGTAAAGAATCGTACGAAACTCTTCTGTCTGGATAAACTGAGGTTCCTGAAGTCCTGCAGAAAGGCATTTTTCAAGTATATCCGTAGTTCCGGTGCCCATGCGCTCGATATACCCGGCAAGGTATAGCGGTTGCGCTATTAAAGGATTGGCCGGAACGGAGTTGTGTAGCTGTTTCAGCTTTTCTGTTGTCCAGCCGATAGGCAATGCGCCGGGATTCAAAATTTCAAGTCGGTCTCTGAATACCATTACCTGAACACTGGCATTGCTGGTGTAGTCGCGGTGCGCTATCGCATTTACTATGGCTTCTGCTACCACAGCCATCGGGATTTCATAACTGCCGGGGATGGAAACTTGCTCTGCACGCGTTTCAATGCGGTAATCCAATTTATTCAGAGCGAACTCGAGCGCCTGATCTACCAGTTCAAACAAGTTGCCTTTGAATACCTTGTAGGATGGGATTGGCTTTTGTACGCTGTATCCTGCAAAAGATGCACACCGCACTTCCGAGTTAATAAAGTACCGTTGTGGCGCTTTCCCAAATAAGAGCAGCGCAGCATGCGTAAGTCTGCCCGAATCATATAGGTTGAGGTGTGTTAGTATTTGCTCAGCCGAAGCTGTTTCAGGGAGCGGGAAGCCGCGTTTCAACTGTGCCAATTTTACGAACGACTGGAGTTTGTCTGTGTCAATATCCTCCAGGCCGGCCTTGGGGTGAAAGCTCGCATCAAATGGACTGGTTCTGATGATTTCTTGTTCTTCCAGATAGCGTACCAGCGAGGCGTAAACCGCAGATTTTAACTCTTCCACATGGTTAAATTTCCTGCGCACCACCACTTCCTGAGCCTTTGCGATAAGCTTATTCTGCCTCGCATCCCGTTGCTCGGGGCTGTCATTGGTCAGGAAAATCAGGCGTGTTTTATGCAGTTTTGTGGCTTCGTCGAATTCTTGCTCGGTAGGCGAGAAGTCTTTTTGCTTCCCGGAACCATAGGCTTTGCCAAACAATCCAAGATAAATATCGCAATGGGCTATTTCATTCAAATACAATTCATCAGCCCGTTGATCGATAGCAGGGAGTTGTTCGAAAAGGAAAGGCTCAAAAAACTTGCCCAGCAAAGGGTCGGCGCTTATGTAAGAACTCAGCGCTTTCCTTTCTTCAGAAAACTCGGATTGTACACTACTTATAAAAATATTTCTCTTTTGCATTCCAAGGAAAAACTATTTCATAACCTCGTTAATCAAATTGAACTTTCCGTAAATACAAGTCAGGCATGGCGGAAAACCAACTAGGCTTCACAGAATGAAGTACTAAGGCTCCACTAGCCCTGCGAAGATTACCATCCTGGTAATTTGATGCCCGTATGGGACTAGACTGAACCAACGCGATTTGTTCACTTTTCTACCGAGTTTATTTGCCTGGGGTACGAAGACGCCGTCCTACATGTTCACCGCATCCCCGACCCGGATTTTCCCGGGTCGCATATCATATACGCAGGCTCAAACCGCCTTGCACAAAGCTCTTCGCCAGCCCGGCTTCCACATAAATGTACAAGGGATCGGCCACACGAATACGCGCGCCGGCCGTTGCTTCGGCGCCCAATGGAAAAGTGAAAGGGAAGGTCCAGCTCTTCTTTGCCGGGTCGTCGCTCACGAGCTTCGGCCGTCCGGTTTTGAGACCGACCCCGAAACCGCCGTAAATGTCCAGGCCCGGTGCGGCCGGATAATGCCCGTTCAGGCGGATGATCAGGCTGTTGCTGGCATAGGTAAGCCGGTAGTCGAAGGCCTTCGCGAGGTCCGGATTGTTCACCTTCCAACTCGCTTCAAACGCCACGCGGTTGTAGCTGATACCAACGCCCAGGTTGTCCAGAATGGCGTATTCGGCTTTGAAATGAAAGGGGCCGCTGCCCTTGTATTCAAAATTGAGTTCCTTGCGCACCGGCCGCAACAGCAATCCGTTCTGGTTGGGGAAGCCCGCGCCGGCGCTCACGAACCAATCGCCTTTGTTGAAACTGTAATGTTCATCCTGCGCATGGATCGTCCGTCCGGCAAGGCACAAAGCCGCGAAAAAGAGGGTTTTAAGGGGAAAACTGGACATTGTTTATGTAACGGGTGGCAGACAGGGGAATTGTATTCAGGGCGCGGCGATCAATTGGGAAGGATAAACTTCGCTTTCCTTGCCGCCTTTCAACATCACTTTGTAGCGGATGTAATAGTTCCATGGATTTCCTCCCATAATCACCTCGCTGATCATGCCGCGCGCCGAATCGGGGAGGAGCAATACCTTGTCGCCGTATTTGAAGGGTAGCGCGGCATAGGCTTCGTCGCGTTTCATGTTGGCGCGGAGCAGCGCCTCGTATCCGAGGTAGGGCTGCAGTACGGCAGACAGGCTGTCGCGGGTTTTGCGGCTTTGCAATTCCTTCGCTTTCCACTGGCCGATCTGGCTGTGGAGTTCGCGTATTTCGGCATCGAGGCGATCGCGTTCTGTTTGCAGCATGCGGTTCGAACGGGAATACAACCAGCCAAACAGGAAGAGAACACCGGCTCCCAGCAACCCGATGATGATCAAACGGCCTTGTCGTCCCATGCCCGAAAATTAACCCTTTCCAGTGAATGCACCGCGCTCAGTCTTGCGCATTGCCGTATTGCCAACCCAATGCCTTCAAAGGGTGCACGTTTCCGGCCTTGCTGATGTAGTGCATGCCCATGCCGGCCTCGGTGGCGTAACCAATGGCAGTAATGCCTTCCAGATCCACCACTTTCTCCCAGTCTTCCTGCCGCACGGTGAACAGCAGTTCGTAATCTTCTCCGCCGTTCAGTGCGCAGGTGCCGGGGTCGAGGTTGAAAGCCAGGGCCTGGTCGTAGGTGCTTTGGTCCAGCGGCAGCTTTTCCTCAAAAACCGAAAAATCGACGCCGCTGTGCCGGTGGAGATGGAAAACTTCGGAAGAGAGCCCGTCGCTGATATCGATCATCGAACTGGGAACCACGCCGGCTTTCTCCAGTGCTTCCACCATTTTTACCCTTGCTTCGGGCTTGAGTTGCCGTTCGATGAGGTAGGGGAATTTGCTGAGGTCGGGTTGCATTTCCGGATGCTGGAGGAAGATGCGCTTTTCGCGTTCCAGGATTTGCAAACCGAGATAGGCGGCGCCCAGGTCGCCGCTCACGCAGAGGATATCGCCGGGTTTGGCGCCGCTGCGGTAGGCAATGCGATCGGGTGCTACCTGACCTACGATGCCGATATGAATCACCAGGCCTTTCGGCGAAGCGGTTGTATCGCCGCCCACCAATGCGATGCCGTAGCGGTCGCAGGCGAGTCGGATGCCGGAATACAGTTCATCCACCGCTTCAACCGAAAAACGATTGCTGAGTCCCAGCCCGATGGTGATGGCCGTTGCTTTGCCGTTCATGGCGCAGATATCGCTCACATTGCTGGCAACAGCTTTGAACCCGAGATGGCGCAAGGGCATATACGCCAGGTCGAAATGGATCCCTTCGGCCAGGGTATCGGTACTCCAGAGCAGGTAATGGTCAGCCCCGGTCTGTAAAACCGCTGCATCGTCGCCTATGCCGCGCACCACCGCTGCGTGTGGCTGTTGAAACTGCGATGCGATGCGGTCGATGAGACCGAATTCTCCCAATTCGCCGATTTCGGTGCGATTGCCTCCGTCTTGATCCATGGCGCGAAGATACAATGCAGGGGCAGCGCCGTCGGACAGACAGCTGATTTCCACCGTCCTATTCAGGCGGAACAGATTTTCAAATGCAGCTTCCGTGTATATCTTCGCCAGCATGAAGGTGATTATTCCGGTAGCCGGGATTGGCAGCCGCCTCAAACCGCATACACATACACAGCCGAAGAGTCTTATTCCCGTAGCAGGGAAACCGATCCTGGGCCATATCATGGATCGACTCACCAAGGCCGGTTGCACAGAATTCGTGTTCATCATCGGTTACCTCGGCGATAAAATCGAACAGTATATCACCAGCCATTATCCGGATTGTACCTGTCATTTTGTTATCCAGACCCTGGGCAAAGGCACCGGGCATGCGATCTGGCTGGCACGCGATCTCATCCAGCCCGAAGAAGAGCTCTTTATCGTGCTGGGCGATACCATTTTCGAAGCCGATCTGCAGACCGTGTTGCAGTCAGAAGGTACCTTGCTGGGGGTAAAGAAGGTGGAAGACCCGCGCCTTTTTGGAGTGGCCGAACTGGATGATGGAGGGAATATTTCCAAGCTGGTTGAAAAGCCTTCCATCCCCAAAAGCAATCTCGCCCTGGTGGGTTTGTACAAGATCAGCGAAGGCGCCGAACTCATGCGCTGTCTGACCTATCTGATTGAGAACGAAATCCGCACCCAAAACGAATTTCACCTCACCGACGCGCTGATGTGCATGGTAAGCGGCGGGGTAAAAATGCGCACTTTTGCGGTGGAACAATGGTTCGATTGCGGGAAGAAGGAAATCATCCTCCAAACCAACCGCACGCTCCTCGACCGCGGCAGTGTACCGGTGAACGATCCGGCGCGATTCCCCGGAAGCATCATTGTCGAACCGGTGTATATCGGCGAGAATGTACAGATCAAAGACAGCATCATCGGTCCGCATGTCAGCATCGGCAACGACGCAAGCATTCAGCGTTCCATCATATCCAATTCCATTATTGGTCCATATGCAGAGCTGCGGAATGCCATCATGGAAAATTCACTGGTAGGCAGTGATGCCACGCTGGTAGGAACAGTGCAAAGCCTGAACCTTGGCGACAGTGCAGAAATCAACCTGAGCTGATGCAATACAGTGCGGCTGCGATTGCAGAGATTGCGGGTGGCCGGATTCATGGCACATCTGCAGCTGAAGTACGGTTTGTGGCTTACGATACACGCCGCCTCAGCCTCCCGGCTCAATCGCTGTTCGTAGCATTGCACGGAAGCCGCAACGATGGCCACCGCTTCATAGAGGATGCCTTGCAAGCCGGCGTGAAGGTATTCCTGGTCAAACAAATTCCTTCTGAAATTCCTGAAGGAACAGCCTGGATTCAGGTTGAAGACACCCAGGCCGCCTTGCAAACCCTGGCTGCAGCCCACCGGCAGCAATTCCGTATTCCGGTTGCCGGCATTACCGGCAGCAATGGCAAAACCGTAGTCAAGGAATGGCTCTGGCAATTGTTGCATGCCGATTTTCGCATCGCCCGCAGCCCGCGCAGTTTCAATTCGCAATTGGGTGTGCCGTTGAGTGTGCTCGGC
>JBKDBI010000064.1:0-4912 GCA_046314695.1 Bacteroidota bacterium
CCTGATCGTGCTTGGTGGTGCTGCTGCCGTGGAGCAGGCCGCAAAGAATGCCGGTGTTACCGTGGCTGTTCCTTTTACGCCAGGCCGCATGGATGCAACGCAGGAACAGACAGATGTCGCCTCTTTCAATCTGCTCGAGCCCATGGCCGATGGCTTCCGCAATTATTCCAAAACGCGCTATACCCTGAGCACTGAGCAGTTGCTGATCGACAAAGCCCAGTTGCTCGCACTCACTGCTCCCGAGATGACCGTACTCGTAGGCGGAATGCGCGCCTTGAACGCCAATTTCGACGGCACCCGCACTGGTATTCTGACCGACAAGAAAGATCAGCTGAGCAACGATTTCTTCGTGAACCTGCTGTCGATGGATACCGAATGGAAGCCGAAGGACGCAGAAAAAGAAACCTTTACCGGAGTAGACCGCAAGACCGGCAACGAGCGTTGGACTGCCACCCGCGCCGACCTGATTTTCGGTTCCGATTCTGAGTTACGTGCCCTGGCTGAAGTATATGCCGCTGCCGATGCACGCGAGAAATTCGTACGCGATTTCGCAGCTGCCTGGAACAAGGTGATGAACCTCGACCGTTTCGATCTGACAAACAAACCCTGACCCGGGCAATAGCCCATCATAACGCAGAGGAGCCCGGCCATTCAGGTCGGGTTCTTTTGTTTTGGTAACCATCTTTTCAATAAATTAATTGCCTTTGCCGATCATGAGCTATTGCTTCCCAATCAGTTGCAAAGCCGGTGGCAACTGATTCTTTCCGGCCCAAAAGCTACGCTGACAGGGAGCAACACAGCCTGAAAATTCCGGATCTGCAGCATCTGCCTGATCGCAAACGCAAATGTGACAAACGTCATAGAATACGGGGCATAAATGCGCTAACTTTGAAATAGGATTATGGCTAAATCCAGGCGCATAGTATCTGTTTTTGTGTTGCTGCTGACCATGGCGGCACCATTGACCATGCGGCTTTGGGTGACGGTGGATTTCTGGATGAACCGGGAAGCTTACAGTGCTTACTTCTGCCAAAACAAGGAAGTGAAGGAACTGGATTGCAAAGGGCGTTGCCATTTGGCCCGCTCACTTGATGCAGGGCAATCGGAACCGGCTTTGCCGCAGCTGCCTGCCGAGACTTTCCTCAGCGAAGCCATGCCGGCCGGGCATTGCGAAATTCCCGGGCCTGCAGATCCGCTCAGGCAGGCTTTCCTTCCTTATGTAACGGCGCTGCACGCTAATCCGCCGACTGCCGGGATAGACCATCCACCGCGCAAAGCCTGAACCCGGTATTTTTCGCCAACCCATTATGGGGCTGTTTTCAGTTGGCTGAAACCTACACCCATTTTCAAGTTTGACACATTATACAGTGGTGCTTTTCGCGCTGCTGCCTCACTAACGCGTATCCAAAGCGCAGTGGGTTCGCGTTGAACCTCCATGATGCGCAATTACATAAAACAAATCAACCATGAAAAACCTCAAATCAATCCTCGGCCTCGCTCTGGCCGCCACCATACTCACACTTGCTGCTTGTAAGAAAGACCCGAAACCTGATCCACAGCCTCAGACAGGCGAAGTAAAAATTGAATTTGAACACGCCTGGGGACCCGATTTCAAACCATTCCGGTTTGATACCGCCCTGGTGCATCCTTCAACCAAAGACACCCTGACTTTTCAGCACCTGCGTTATTATATCACCAATATTCGCCTGCAACGCACCGACGGCAGCTGGTGGGCGCAAGACGAAAGCTATTACCTGGTCGATGCTTCCACCGAAACCGGCAGCCTGCTCAAACTAAGCGGTGTTCCGGCAGGAGAATACAAAGCCCTGTCGTATATGCTCGGCGTCGACAGTGCCCGTAACGTTTCGGGAGCCCAAAGCGGATTCCTCAGCCCGACTTACGGCATGTACTGGCCCTGGACCGGTTATATCAATATCCGCGCTGAAGGCATCAGTCCAACCTCACCCACCAAGGCGTTTACCTATCACCTGGGCGGTTACAGCGGAGCCGACAATACCGTGCGCACGCTGAACTTCAGTTTTCCCGATCAGAACCTGCGCTGCACGCCCGACGGTAAGCCACAGGTGCACATGAAAGTAAACACCGCCCGCTTCTGGCACGGTGGTATCAAAACAGCCAATATTCATACCATCCACGCACCCGGTCCGAACGCGGTGACCCTGGCCAACAATTTCGCCGGAGCTTTTGTGCTGGACCATGTGCACAACTGATCGCATACGGAAAAATGCCGGCTTCCTGCTGTTGCTGCCTCTGTTGGCGGCCTGCGGCAGGGAGCCGGAGAAATCCGTTCCACCCGGGCCTGAATTGCCCCCACATTTTCCCGCACCGGTTTACCTGGCAACACAAAACCCGTATACCGAAGCCGGTATTGCGCTGGGAAAGGCATTGTTCCATGAACCCATGCTCAGCCGCGATGGTAGCGTTTCGTGCGGTACCTGCCACGACCAGGTGCACGCCTTTGCCGACCACAATGTGCCGCTCAGCATGGGCGTCGGGGGTGCAATCGGAAAACGCAATGCCCCGCCGGTCCAGAACATGATATGGAATACCAGTTTCATGTGGGATGGCAGCATACGTCACCTGGAAGTGATGCCCATAGCGCCTATCACCGAGCCGCTCGAAATGGCAGCCAACTGGGATACCTTGTTGTATCGACTCCGCGCATCAGAAAAATACCGCCGCATGTTCCAGGCCGCTTTCGGTTCTGAACAGATCGACGACCAGAAAATGCTGAAATCGCTTGCCCAATACATGGGAACCCTCGTGTCGGCCGGCTCACGCTACGATGCGTATGTACAAGGGAAAGGCAGCCTGGCGCCCGATGAAATGCAAGGCCTGGATATTTTCCGCAGCCAATGTGCGTCTTGCCATACCGAACCCTTATTTACCAACCAGGCCTTCATCAACAACGGACTGGATGTAGTGTCGAATGATATCGGCCGCATGCTGATTACGCGGAAGGAGGAAGACCGCGGCAGCTTCCGCGTGCCATCGCTGCGCAATGTGGCGCTTACCTATCCCTATATGCACGATGGCCGCTTCCGCACCCTGGAACAAGTGCTCGACCATTACAATTCCGATAAATCGGATAAGCCGCTGGCCGATGCGCGCGTTCGGAATATTCGCCTGAACAGCGAGGAAAAACGCGCCCTGATTGCCTTCCTCAAAACCCTCACCGATTACGACTTTGTGAGCAATCCCAAACACGCCCAACGATGAAACGTATTGCCGTTCTTATTCAGGTTTTGGTATTCAGCGCCTTCTCAGCTTCTGACCTGTGGGCCTGCGATGTATGCGGTGGCGGGGGAGGAGCCGGTTATGGCAGCATCATGCCCATGTTCCAGCAAAATATGCTGGGCTTGCGGATGCAGCATAACTTCTTCAGGCATCCGGAAGGACTGAACCGCAACGGCGAAAGCGTAGTGATCAGCGACCAATACCGGCAGGCTGATATCTGGCTGCGCAGCCGACTGTCCAAACGTGTATTCCTCACAACGCTCTTGCCCGTTCGCGAGAACCTGCGCCGGGAGACACAACAAGACAGCCGGATACGCGGCTTGGGTGATCTGCGTGCCGATATCGTGTGGATTGTGCTGAACACAGCCGACAGCACCGGCAGCTTGTGGAAACAGATGCTGCAGCTTGGCGGAGGCATCAAACTCAACAACGGGCGTTACATGCAGCGCATGGCCAACGGCGTGATTGCGCCACTGCCATTGCAAACAGGCAACGGTGCCTTGGGCGGTTTGCTGCGGGGGCAGTATATCCTGCGCCGTGGCCGGGCCGGGATACAGACCGATTTGCAATACGCCGCTTTCAGCACCAACGAACTGAATTACCGCATGGGCAGCCAGGCAACAGCCGGCTTGCGCGCTTTCTTCTGGAATTACCGCGGCAGCCGCCAATACCTTTTCAGTGCGGGGCTGGCAGCCGAGCGCATAGCCCGTGATCTGGAGTATGGCGCATTTAAACCCGAAAGTGGCGGGCGTTTTCTGCATGCACAAGCCGAAGCCGTTTTCTTCTTTGGCCGCTTTTCCGTACAATGCCAGGCTGGCTTACCCCTTATGCAAGAAATTACACCTGCTCAACCCGCAGCCGGTCTGCGTATGGGATTTGGTGGGGCGATGTTCTTCTGAGGTACAACACATGCCGGGAGTGAGCCGAAACAACTTACTTACTTGTTTGCGTTGTACTTTCGGCTGCATGCTGAAAAAACTTCAGACCTCTTTTTGCCTTTTCATTCTGCTGATGGGAATGGGTGCACCAATGCTACCAGCACAAACCGGGTTCTACGGAAGCCTGGAATTAGGCACCCATCAGCGCAAAAACGGAATCCCCGGTGCTATCAACGACTACTTCGCCACGCAAACACTCCACCTGTAGGTCGCATACCAACGCCAATGGGAAAGGAAGTTCCTGCAACATGCCGCCGTTGCGCTGGGTTACAGAAATTTCAACATGCAACTCAGATCGAAACACCTGGCCTTCTACGACAACAGCCATTTCCAGCAAAATCTGACTTTGGGTAATGATGGACTGGAACTCGCTGTCCAGGCTGCACGCCGCGTAAACGACTTTACTACGTTTACAGCGGGTATAAGCGCGCTGTTGCATTTCCCCGGTTCGATGAAGTATGAAACGGAGATGCAGACCAATCCCAATTACATGGATTCTGGCTTGTATCAGTTCAGCGGCTATCAGGTGCGCAGTGCAGCGTATTACAACACCAAAGGGATGCGCCTGAACCCTTCGGTGCGGCTTGGCCTGGAAGTGCGGCTTTCCCAACGCACGCAATTGCTGCTCGGTTACCAACGCTTTCTTCAGCCGTTTGAAGGTGTGTCGGAGGTGGCAACCATGACCGCTTTCAAGCGCAGCGGGGGCTCGGAATCGA
>JBKDBI010000065.1:0-10054 GCA_046314695.1 Bacteroidota bacterium
TGCTGCTTCCGGCTCCGGCAGGTTTTATGGCAGGGAATCTGTCTGCCACAAAAAATAACGGCAGGGAAGTACTCGATTTGCCGGTATTGGGAAGTTTCAGCCGGGAAATCGTGCTCGACTGTCCGGGTGCCACGCATATCAAAGGCGAGTTCAATGCCTGGGTTCCGCAAGCCATCGAAAACGGCAGGCTGACCCTGCGGCTCAAGCCCGGAACCTATGCCTGGCAAGGGTTGCGGAAGGATACCGTGGTACTGCCTCCCGGCGCTGTTACGGTAAGCAACGGCATGGGCGGTCGCAACGCCCTGCTCAAGGTTCCCGGAGCAGACTACAAGCCACAGCTCCGCGCCCGTTTTGAAAACGATTCGTTCAGCATCCTGCTGGAGAACCTTCCTGCCAGTCTTTCCGCCCGGATCCTGGTGTATTGGAACAACCGGCTCGTCAGCAATTATGAAGGCAGCGAACGCCTCATGCGATTGGCCTTGCCCAAAGAAGCAGGAACGGCTGTTTACAGTCATTTGCGTGTTTTCGCAGCCACCTCCGACGCCCTCGCCAACGATTTGTTATTGCCCTTGCGGAACGGGAAACCTATACAGGAAAAGAACTGGCAACCGACCCGTGCCAACCGCCATGCCATGGTGATGTACTTTGCCATGGTGGATCGGTTCGCCGACGGCAATCCTACCAACAACAAACCCCTGAAGCATCCGCTGGTTAAGCCCAAAACCAATTTCCACGGCGGCGATATGGATGGCATCCTTGCCAAGGCCAGGGCGGGTTTCTTTGACGACTATGGCGCACTCTGGGTGAGTCCGCTCAGCCGCAACCCAGACAGTGCCTGGGGCTTGTTTGCCGATCCGAAGGTGCAGTTCAGCGCCTACCACGGTTACTGGCCGGTAAGTTCCACCGCGCCCGATCCGCGCTTCACCAGTGCGAAGACGCTGCGCAAGGCCTTGCGGATGCTTCACCGCCACGGGCTGGATGTCTACCTCGATTACGTAGCGCACCATGTGCACCTTGAGCATCCGGTCTACAAGGCGCATCCCGACTGGGTGACTTCCCTGTACCTTCCCGACGGCAGTCTGAATACCGAGCGCTGGGACGAGCACCGGCTCACCACCTGGTTCGATGTTTTCCTTCCCACCCTTGATCTTTCCAGACCGGAGGTAGCCGTTCCGATGGCCGACAGTGCGCTGGTATGGCTGCAGCAGTTCCGCTTCGACGGATTCCGCCACGACGCCACGAAGCATATTCCTGATCTGTACACCCGCACGCTCACGGCGAAATTGCGGCAGGAAATCACCGCCAGGCGCAAACGCCCGGTTTTCCAGATCGGAGAAACCTACGGATCGCCTGCGCTGATCGCTTCCTATGTTGGCCCCGGCCTGTTGGATGCCCAGTTTGATTTCAATCAATACGATGCCATGGTGCAGGTGTTTGCACGGAACGCATCCTTTCTTCGCCTGCAAGACGCTTTGCAAAGCAGTCTGGATGTATACGGCAGCCACCATCTCATGGGCAATATCACCGGCAACCAGGACAAGCCGCGCTTCATGAGCCTGGCCGATGGCAGCATACCGGAGAACATGCCCTGGGATTCCACCAAGCGGTTGGGTCATGAACAAACCATCGGGCTGAAGAACGACAGCGCCTATGCGCGTTTCCTGCAGTATTATGCCTGGCTGATGGCGATGCCCGGGATACCGGTGGTGTATTACGGCGACGAAATCGGCATGCCCGGGGCCAACGACCCCGACAACCGCCGCCCGATGGACTTTGGTCCGTACAGCGGCAAGCAGGCGCAGTTCCACCAGCAGGTCAAGGACCTCGTCAGGCTGCGCAGGCAGAACCTGCCGCTGGCTTATGGCGAGACACGCATCATCCACGCATCGGAGAACCGCATCCTGCTCGAACGCGATTACCTCGGGCAGCGCACGTATGTCGCCATCAACCGCGATGCCTCGGCCTGGGATCCGACCGCATTGCTTCCCCGAACCGCCGGGTACAAGGTTTGGTGGAAGGGAAGCATGGAAGAAGCAAATACGCCCGGCATGGCGATACGTGCCGGAGAAGCAATCATATTTGGTCAAACAAACACAATCAAACCCTAAATCGAACGCATGGCAAACAAGGAAAAACCCCTCACCGTACAAAAGATCCGCAATTTTCTTCGGCTGATGCGCAGGGGAAAGAAGCAGACCCTTGCACCCCGGTCTACCATGCAGGTACACCGCTCACCGCAGCAGGAATGGCTGAAGCGCGGTTTGGTGTTGGCTGCTTGTGCATTGGGCCAGCACGCTGTGGGCCAGCAGGCTGTCAATCCCTTGCTCTATGAGGTGAACCTGCGTCAACATACGCCGGAAGGCACGATTGCCGCTTTCCAGACTCAACTTGACCGTATGACGGCGCTGGGGGTTGATATGATCTGGCTGATGCCGGTGCAACCGATTGGCGAGCGGAAGCGCAAGGCGAAGGGAGATTTGTTCGTGGAAGATATTGCAGATACCAGCCTGCACAAGCAATACCTCGGAAGTCCGTATTCGATCCGCGATTACAAGGCGGTGAATCCAGATTTCGGTACGATGGACGAATTCCGCGCGTTGGTTCAGGCTTGCCACGAGCGCAAGATCCGCGTCATTCTCGATTGGGTGGGGAATCACACTGCCTGGGATCATCCATGGATCAGCACGCATCCCGACTGGTACACCAAGAATGCCAATGGCGGAATCACCGATCCGCTGAACGAGCAAGGACAGAGCATGGGTTGGACAGATGTGGCCGACCTTGATTACAGCAACCGCGCCATGCGGAAGGAGATGATTGCTGCTATGCGTTTTTGGCTCGATAGTACCGGGATTGACGGCTTCCGCTGTGATGTGGCGATGAGCGTTCCTGCTGATTTTTGGGAAGAAGCCCGTCAGGCATTCAGCGATTACAAGGATCTCTTCATGCTGGCCGAATCGGAGGAGCACGACATGGCGCAATTCTGGGGAACCAAGGCCATGGCATCAGGGGCGGAGCGCGCGAAAGGCGCCAACGGTCCGTTCAACGCTTATTACAGTTGGGAGCTGCATCACCTGCTCAACCAGGTAGCCAAGGGTAAGGAGAAAGCCTCCGCCATTGGTCCGATGGTTGACCGCAAGCTGCTGCGCTTCCCGGCCGGTGTCCAGCCGATGAATTTCATCACCAACCACGACGAGAACAGCTGGAACGGAACGGAGTTTGAGCGCATGGGAGAGGCCTGGGAGCCGCTGGCGGTGCTTACGTATACCTTGCCCGGTATTCCCTTGTTGTATACCGGACAGGAGTTTGGCAACAACCACAGGTTGCGTTTCTTTGAGAAGGATACGGTTCAGCCGCAGGAGAAATACCCTTACGAAGCGTTTTATACCGGTCTGGGCAGGATTCACGGTTTATATCCCGCCCTGCACGCGGCAAACGGCGCTTACTTCATGCGTTGGGAAAAGACCGGCAATGAGAACGTGATTGCGTATACCAGGGCTGCCCTGAATGCAGATACCAAGGTTTGGGTCATTATCAACCTCAGCGAGCACCCGCAGCGTATTAAAGCAAAACAGCCCGCGGGGGCTGTTCTGATGCACAAAGGTGCGGTAAAGGGTAAGAAGATGGAACCCTGGTCGTACAGGGTTATCGCGGTGCAGTAATCAGCAGCCGCCCGAGTTGAAGTGGTAGATCATTTTGTCGTCGATGGCATCGTCTGAATTGACGAGCCCCGGCTTCACGATCTGGTATTCGATGCGGATGATTTTCCTGCCTGCCGGTATGGTAAACAGTTTTTCAGGCATGATGCTGAACTGGAAGATGCCTGGTGCTGTCTGGCGCATTTTCAACTGGGGGAAATCGCCTGCGCGCTTGGCATTGGCTGCTATGCGGTAAACGCCACCCAGGTCGTCGTAGGCAATTGGGAAAACATAGAGGTCGGTGGCATTTTGCATGCTTACTTTCTCTTCCACTGAGTTGTTGTAGATCACCGAGAATACATCGCGGGTAGAAACGATCATGGTGTCTTTCTTATCGCCTTTGCCAACGGGCATGGTCTTGATTTTCACCACGGGGCCTGCCGGCGGGTCTACGGGGATGGTGAGGTCTTCGGTTTTGCGGTCGGGATCTCCGTAACCGCCGCCGTCTTTGGGTTTTACAAGGAAATGCAAATCCTCTTTGTACACCTTGTTGGCATCCACGCCGAAGAAATCGGTTGGGGTAAGGGTGTAGCTGTAGACGCCGGGTGCTTCTTTGGTCATTTTCAGCGCTTCGTTGCTGTTTTTCCAGGCGGCTGAGCCGATACCATTGGCGAGCGGATGGCCGGCAGGGTGCTCAATGGGCTTCCAGATCCAGAGGTACATGTCTTCCTGTTCTGCGATCTCGATGATACCCCAGTCGTTGCTGGTCAGTTTCAGGTTGACCATAATTTTACAGGGTTTGGCCGGATCGAATTCATCCGGTTTTTCCAGATAGGCTTTTTGTGCCAGGGCGGGCGCTGCGGTCATGGCAATACCCAGCACACAAAAGAGGGTATGAATGAAATGCTTTTTCATTTTCTTTTGAAAGTAAAGTGGTAGATGGTGCTGGCGGTTCCGCCGTCGCAGTAACGCATGAGTTGAAAGGAGAGGTGCTGGTCGACGGTGCGCACAGTGCGCAGCAGTTTAAGCGGCGCGGTATTGCCGTTGTAGGTGGCATCGATGCGCGTGGGGAAGGCGTTGTCGTCGAAGGTCCAGCTGCCGGAGGTGCCGATGAAGATAGGGTCGGTCACATTAAAACTGTAGGTAAGGTCGGCTGAATTGATGGTCATTTCAGGCGCTCCGCCTTCGGTGAACACCGGCGTCACATCGATCACAAATTCCGCATCACTTGGATCGGCCTGTTCTACTTTTTCCAGTACCCAGACATCGTTGATACCTTGCAGTTTGCTGGAAGGGTCACCGATTTCTTTTGTCTCTTTTTTACAGCCGGCGAAAGCCAGCATGGCCAGGAGCCCGAGGGCCGGCAGTTTGATGGTGTTTTTCATTAGTCGCATCCTCCTTCTTCATTGAAAACAAATCCCTTCGTGTTTTCGCTTGAAGGGAATTGAAGAACCATCCCCGGGCAGTTCCAGGGTGAGTTTCTGATTTTGATATTGAGTCCTTTGGCACCCATGCGGCGTTGTTGCAGGGTCCAGTCGCCTTCGAAGGCCATTTCCAATTTGCGCTGCAGGCGGAGTGAGTCCATGAGCTGCTGGGCGGGAATCAGGTTATCGAGGGCGGTCCAGTTGCTTCCATATGCCCTTTTGCGCACGCGGTCCACATCGTCGATGGCGGTGGTTTTGTCGCCGCCCGTTTCGAGCAGGCATTCGGCGCGCAGCAGCATCAGGTCGGTGTAGTGCAAGAGGGGCACGTTGAAGTAATCCTTGTCGAATTTATGGCAAACAAAGTATTCATTGGCTTTACCCGGGTTTTTCGCCTCGTAGAAAGCACTGCGGCGGTCGTGGCCTTGCATGGCGATGGCGGCAAAGGCTTTGGAAGGCTTCAGGTTGGGGTTGGGGTTGTTGTCGGAGCGGTAGTTATTGATGAGGGCGCTGCCGCGGTTATCGCTTGGTCCGGTGCTAACCAGTTTGAAGATCGTTTCCTGCGGTACTTCGGAGGTGAAGCGGTTGAGGGAATCGGAGAAGCTGTATCGGCCGCTGTTCAGCACAGTGTTGGCCGCGGCAAGCGCATCGCTGAAGCGGTTCATGAAGAACAATACTTTGGCTTTCAGGGCGGTGGCGGCATGGCGGTCGGCGTAGTTGCCGTTGCTTTCCGGAATGAGGGTGATGGAAGAGTCCAGGTCGAGCAGGATACGATCGTAAACCTGTTTGACGGTGCTGCGCAACTCGATGCTCTTATCGGCATTCAGGCGGATCGGAACACCGGGATGGCTGTTATCGGCGGTGAAACCGTAGGGTTGCGCCCAGAGTTTCACCAGTTCCCAATGGCACCAGGCGCGCAGGAAATAGCCTTCACCTTTCAGCCGATCTGCTGTTGCGGCATCAATCCCGGGCACGCTGCCCATGCGGCCGAAGATGGTATTGACGCGCAGGATGCAGTTGTAGAAGTCCAGGTATTCGCGGTCGGCAGTGCGGAAGGAAAAGGTTCCGCGCTTGTAGACTGAAAAGTACAGGCTACCGGCGAGGCTGGGCGGTTCGCTGAGGTGTTCGCCCATCAGTTCATGGTAGTTCTGCACGGAGCCGTTCATCAGGTTGGCGAACTCGTCGTAGCAGGAATTCAGCAAAGCCTGTACATCGGCCGGTGTGTTCAATGCTTCCTCGGCCAGGGTCAGGTTTTCCGGCTTCAGATCCAGCATTTTATTGCAGGCTGCACCTGCTATGCTCAACGTAGTGAGCAACATGATTGGTTTCAGGAATCTCATTTTCATCGGATCAGAAGGTGAGGTTGAGGGTGAGGTTATACGATTTTTCCTGGGGAGCGGTGAGATAGGTGATATTGGAGCTCATGTTCCGGTCGGCCGGGTTTTCGAAATCGCGGGCGATCTCGGGGTCTCCACCGGTGAAGTTGGTGAAGGTCAGGATGTTTACGGCAGTGAATACCAGTCGGCAGCTTTGGATTTTATCGCCGAACCAGCGCGAGGGCAGTCGGTAGCCGAGGGAAACGTTGCGCAGTCGGAGATAGCTTCCATCTTCCAGGAACAAGGTAGTGTTGTACTGGTAAGGATCAGGCGGAAGTCCGTAAGCCGAAGTTTCGCGTGAGAGCTTCGGGTATTTGGCCTGGTCGCCGGGCTGTTGCCAGCGGTCGAAGTAGTCGGTGGTCATGTTCCAGTCGGTTACTACGCCGTTCTGGCGCTTGGCGCTGGAGTTGTAGATGTTACCACCAATCTTGTACACCATCAGGAATTTCAGGTTCCAGTTCTTGTAGGTGAAGGTATTGGTTATTCCACCCACAGCATCGGGAAGTACACTTCCTACAGCTACGCGGTTGTCGTTGGTCCAGGTGAAGGTTTCGTTTCCATCTTTATCCAGGTAAACCGGTCTGCCGGTAGCTTCATCCACCCGCACGAAACGCACGAGGTAGTTGGTTCCAACCGGCTGGCCTACCACCACACGGGTGTCGTTGGTTCCGCCGGAAACAGCATCCTGGGTATAGACGCCGATATCGAGTATTTCGTTGTAGTTGCGTGCGATGTTGAAGTTGGTGCTCCAGCTGAATGCCTTTTTCACGATGTTGCGCGTATTGATCGACAGTTCAACACCGGTATTTCGGATAGCGCCTACGTTGTCGTAATAGGAAGAGAATCCGAGTGAGCGCGGCACAGCCAGGTCTAGGATAACGCCGCTGGTTTTCTTGTTATAATAGGATATTTCCCAGGTCAGGCGGTTTTTCCAGAAACCACCTTCCACGGTAAAGTCGAATACATCTGAGGTTTCCCAACGCAGGTCAGGATTGGCCAGGCGGGTAGGGAAGATGCTCGGCTGGCCGTTGTAGCCGTATGAATTCTGCGGCGGCGTGAAGGTTCCCCTCCAGGCATAGTTTTCATTGGGTGTGTTGCCGGTGCGGCCGAAGCCTGCTTTCACTTTCAGGAAGTTCTGGCGGCGGAAGCTGCGCATGAAAGGTTCATCGCTCACGATCCAGGCTCCGGATACGGCGGGGAAGAAGCCGTAGGCATTGTTGGGTCCGAAGCGCGAAGAGCCGTCGCTGCGCAGGGTGAACTGGAAGATGTAGCGGCCTTTGTATTTATAGTTGCTCCGAACGAAATAGCTCGCGAAAGCGAATGCCTCGGTAGCATTCTGGCGTTCGATGCGTGTTGATTTCTCGCCACCGCTTTCACCTTTATAGAGGGCATGTGCCATATCGCTCACTTCGATGTAGCTGGATTTCACATCGGAGCGTTGGAATTCAGTTCCGGCCATTCCATCGAGTTCGTGTTTGTCGTTATCGAGGAAAGTGTATTGGGTAAGGAGGTTGTAGTTGTAGTTGAAGGTATTGCGCGGACTGCGTTTGGCGATACCGGCGTGGTCGGTATTGATCAGCGCGCGGGGCTCGTAGATGTCTTCGAAGAAGTCCATGATATCCACTGCGCCTGAAGCGGTAACCGACCAGCGTTCGTTGATGCGGTAGCTGGCTTTGAAGTTGTGGATGCTTCTGTTTTCGGTAGTGCGCCAGTCTTTCAGTTTGCGCACGGCCACCGGGTTGAGGCTACCGTTGCCGGGGCGCCAAAATGCACCGGTGGAATCGTAGATTGGATAAATGGGCAGCGCGGTACTCATGGCAGCGCCGAAACCGCCGCTCCAGGCGCCGTCGACGCGGAAGTTGGTGCCTTGGCTATAGGAGGTGTTTACGTTGATGTTCAGGTTTTTAATCGGTTCGAAATCCAGGTTAAGGCGCACGGAGTTGCGGCGGTAGCGGCTGCCGATGATGAAGCTGCCGTTATCATCGCTGGTTAGACCGAGATAGGCGCCGAATTTGCCTTTTTTATAGGAGGTTCCGAGCGAATACATGGTTTTGAGTCCAACGCCCATGGTTTCGTCCACCCAATTGGTATTGGTGCGTTGCGCATCTTCCCAGGAGATATTATTGGGAAGGGGAGCGCGTCCGGTTCCGCCATCATTTTCCCAGGCTTCCTGGTACATCTGCAGGTATTGGGCGGAATTGAGCATTTGCGGCTTATAGGTAGGCTGCGAGGTTCCTACACGCGAGGTGAATTCAAAGCGCAAACCGCTCTTGCTGGCGCGTTTGGTGGTGATGAGCACTACGCCGTTGGAGCCGCGTGATCCGTAGATGGAGGTAGCGGCTGCGTCCTTCAGGATTTCTATGGATTCTATATCCTCTGGATTAAGGGTTGCCAGCGGGTTGTTGTTGAAGCCGCCGTTATTGCCATTGATAAAATAGTTCTGCGTTACAGGGATACCATCGACGATATACAGCGGGTCGCCCGAAGCGGAAATGGAAGCCACGCCGCGGATTCTCACCAGGCTTGCAGAACCTGCAACTCCGCTTCCGGTGGTTATCTGCACGCCGGCCACTTTTCCCTGCAATGCAGATTCGAAGCTCGGGGCTGGCATATCCTTCACTTCTGCGCCTCTTACAGACGCTACCGAGCCTGTAAGGTCACGGCGTCGGGTGGTTCCGTACCCGACGATCACCAGGTCTGTCATGCGTGCGGAACTCGTTTGCATGATAATGGTTTTGCCAATGGAGCCGCCTGCAGTTATTTCTATGGTATCGGCTGTTTCCTGATACCCGTTGAGACGGAAGCTGATAATGTGTTTTCCGGCAGACAGGTTGAGTTTAAAGTTTCCGCTGCGGTCGGTTTTGGTAATCACACTGCTCAGGTTGTCGCTTACTTCAACACCCCCAATAGGGTTTGCTGATTCGTCGCGCACTGCGCCTGAATAAACTCCTTGTTGGGCATAAGCCGTTGGCGATGCGAGGATGCCGAGTAGGAGGGCTGGTAGATATCTTTTCATAGAAGCCTTTCTTGCTCTTTGCGTCAAAACTACACTTTCTAAATCAAGTTGCAAGAGGGGTAATTAAAAAACGGGCAAAGTGGTTGTTGAGTGAATCTTATTTTTTTCTATGCGGTGAATGTGGGCGAAATGCCTATTTTTGCGCCCCCTTCTGGTCCCGTAGCTCAGTTGGATAGAGCAACAGCCTTCTAAGCTGTGGGTCGTTGGTTCGAGTCCAACCGGGATCGCGGAAAGCGCTTCTGGAACCGGATTCCATCCGACAGCAGCGACGGACCAATACAAGGCGGGGAGTAGCGCAGCCCGGTAGCGCATCTGGTTTGGGACCAGAGGGCCGCAGGTTCGAATCCTGTCTCCCCGACGAAAAGAAAGCCATCGTTAAACGGTGGCTTTCTTTTTTTTGAATTGGGTTGGTGGGAACCTGTCAGGTGAAAAAGTTGGAAGTGTTACAGGTGGAATCGTGAAAGGTGCTGGGTGGATGGAATCTCTTGGAAAGTTTTTTGGGATCAGCGTGAGGAAGAAAAGGAGAGGCTTCATCTGGTTGTAAGGAGAGAGGTTCATGATGCGTTTTGACAAAAGACGGGAAACTGGCAGATGCCGAAAGAG
>JBKDBI010000066.1:0-14665 GCA_046314695.1 Bacteroidota bacterium
AGCGACCGTCCGGGCGGAGAAGGTGGTTACGATATCTGGGTGAGCGATTTCACCAAGCGCGGCAAAACCTGGAGTGAACCCACCAACCTTGGACGCAATATCAACACCCCTTCAAACGAACAATTTCCTTACTGGAACAAGCACGAAGACTTGCTGTATTTCAGTTCTAACGGACATCCCGGCATGGGCGGGCTCGATATTTTCCGCGCCAAGCCTACTGAAAGCATCGTAGCCTGGGAAGAACTCGAAAACCTCAAGGAACCCATCAACTCCGGTGGCGATGATTTTGGTATCACTTTCGATAACAAGAACCAGAACCACGGTTTCTTCAGCTCAAACAGAAACGAATCGGGCAAGAAGAGCGACGACAATATCTACGAATTCACCGTTGAACCCCTCGTGTTTACCCTCAGTGGTGTGGTGACGGATTGTGATACCAAACTGCCGCTGAAAGGCGCTACCGTGATCATCACCAACGACCGCGATACAAGCAAGTTTGTGCTGAAGACCGATGAGATGGGCTATTACAAGGTAGACCTCAAACGTGAAACTTCCTACGAAGTACAATCGCGTTTCCCTGAGCGCTATTACTTCGAGAGCGGCCGCCCGGTTCAGAAGACTACCCGTGGGCTGAAGCGCAGCGCAGATCTGAAGCAGGACTTCTGTCTCCGCAACCCGCTCACCACCATCATCGTTCTGCCTATTTATTACGATCTCGACAAAGCTTTCATCCGCGACGATGCGAAAGCCATCCTCGATGAATTTGCCGACAACGTGATGAAGCGCTATCCCAAGTTGACCATCGAGTTGGGCTCGCATACCGACTGTCGCGCTACCTACGATTACAACGTAAACCTGTCTCAGCGCCGCGCCGACAGTGCAGTGGCTTACCTGATTAAGAAAGGTGTTGATCAGCGCCGTATGGTGTTCAAAGGTTACGGTGAAACGCAATTGGTGAACGATTGTAAGTGCGAAGGCACCGATATAACCGGCTTGACACGCTTCCGTGGTAGAGACCCAAAAACCGGAATTGATTCTACACGTAAGCTGATTGTAACCATTGTGGATGGTTCATTTGTTTCGCGTTACGAAGACTACAAGCCCTCTGAAATCCGCACCGTAAACGGTGTGAAATACGTAGCATGCGACGAATCTCAGCACCAGCAAAACCGCCGCACTACCATCCGCTTTACCAGCGTTGACTTCGATCCGAATGTGCGTGTTGCACCTTCACCCGATCCGAACAATACCAACAAGCCCGACGAGAAGCCTGAAACACAAGCACCTGCTGCTCCGGTTCTCGACGAAAGCAACGCAGTTCGCCTGCGCGTTGGCAAGGAAGGCAACAAGAAAATCATCAGCTCCATGGTTAATGACCGCGAGACTGTGAAATGGGAATTTGACATGGCCGGTCGTCTGACTGCCATTCCCGAAGATGTGGTTACCGCCTGGTACAACAGCAAGCTCATCACCAAGGCCGACTTCCTCGAAGGCGACAAGGTGCAGCTCGCAAACGGAACCAAGCTGCCCAGCAAGATTTTTGAAATCAAGAAAGTAGAAATCGGAGGCTATGTACTCGAGAACCTGAAAATGACGGTGTCTGATAAGATCGATTATCCGGTGCTCGGTAAATCGGCCTTCAAAGACTTCCGTCCTGAATCCTATGAGAAAGACGGATTCCTGGTACTCATACCCAAAAAGGTGAAGAAGCCGGCACCCACACCGGCAGAATAATAAAGCAAAGGGAGGCCCATCAGCCTCCCTTTTTTTATGCCTTGACTGTTTATCGCAGCGGGATGCGCTCATGCTTTTAACAGGCGAAGTGCGCTGTTCAGATGCTGACAGTGCGCCTTGACCAATTTCCAGTTTCTTCTCCGGAAAGACTGGTGCAATCCATGAAATAAACGTTTATAAGCGTTTACTATACGAATCGGGCGTTTCGACCTGCCTTTTTTTGTGTATGCCTTTAGCCCTTTGCCGGTCTGCTGCTACCTTTGAACGCGTGGAAGACAAATACGCATTGCGCGGTGTTTCATCGCAGAAGGAAGACGTGCACAAGGCGATAGCCGGCGTCGACAAAGGATTGTATCCCAGCGCATTCTGCAAGGTCGTTCCGGATATCCTCAGCGGAGACGAAGACTGGTGCGCCGTAGTGCATGCCGATGGAGCCGGAACCAAAAGTTCCCTGGCTTACATGTACTGGAAGGAAACCGGCGACCTGAGTGTATGGAAAGGCATTGCCCAGGATGCCATCGTGATGAATACCGACGACCTGCTTTGTGTCGGTATCACCGATAACATGCTGCTGAGCAGTACCATTGGCCGGAATAAACGCCTGATACCCGGTGAAGTCATCGCAGCACTCATCGAAGGCACAGAGGAATACTGTGCCATGCTCCGCGACCAGGGCGTCGGAATTTATACGACTGGCGGAGAAACCGCCGACCTTGGCGATCTCGTTCGCACGGTTGTAGTGGATAGCACCCTGGTTGCCCGTGTTCCACGCAGCCGCATCATTACCACCGATGGCATCCGCCCTGGCATGGTGATAGTCGGATTGGCGAGTTATGGCAAAACCACTTACGAAACCGAGTACAACGGCGGCATGGGCAGCAATGGCCTCACCAGCGCCCGCCACGATGTGTTCAGCTCCGTTTACCGCGAGCGATATCCGGAAAGCTACGACCCGCTTACACCTGCAGAAGTGGTGTATGCAGGGAAACACCTCCTTACCGATCCTGTACCCGGCACCCCGCTGGACGCTGGCAAGCTCGTACTGTCGCCAACGCGCACCTATGCGCCTGTTATGCGTGAAGTGCTCCGTGAACTGGCGCCGGTAATCGGCGGCATCATCCATTGTTCCGGTGGCGCACAGACCAAGATATTACATTTTTTGAAAGAAGGACATGTAATCAAAGATCAATTGCTTCCAATTCCGCCGCTGTTCCAACTGATACAGGAAAGCAGCGGTACCTCCTGGAACGAAATGTTCCGCGTTTTCAATATGGGACACCGGATGGAAATCTACCTGCCTGAAATGTACGCAGACCAGGTAATCTCCATAGCCGGAGCCTTTGGTATGGACGCTGCTGTCATAGGCCGCGTCGAACCTTCACCGCAGCCCCGGCTCAGTATACGCGGGGAATTCGGCGAGCTGCATTATCCCTGATGTTCACCGCGCTCCGTTGTCTGCTGACCACATGCCTTGTTTGGACATGCACAGCAGACGCCGGAGCGCAATTCAACGAAACGTTTAACGACGGATCGCTCCAAACTCCGCTTTACTGGCGAGATACCACCGGCTGGGTGCAGGATGGAGGTTTTTTGCGCAGTGCCGAAACACGCGAACAATATAGTTTCGCCATTTATACGGTAGCCACCAACACGCCGGTCATAAGCGAATTGGAATGGCAGGTAAAACTCAGACTGGCTTTCAATCCGTCCTCAACCAATTACCTGGATTGGTTCCTGGCAGCGGATACAGCGCCGGGCCAGGCGCGGAATAGCTATTATGTCCGCATAGGGAACACACGCGACGAAATCAGCTTGTACCGGCTGCGGAATGGCCTGGCAACTGAAATCATCAGCGGCCGCGATGGCCGTCTCAACCGTTCAGTTAACCCTTGTATCATCCGCGTACGCTGCCGCGAGAACAGGCATTGGAAACTGGAAGTGGTCGATGCAGAGCGGTCGGCCTGGGAAATGGAAGGTGTTTGTGATGATGCGTTTATCACCTTACCTCCCTTTCATGGGTTCCGTGTAAGGCAATCCACTGTTGCTTTTCATCAGCGGCATTATATAGATGAAGTCTACTTTGGAGCGGCACGCTACGATACCATTCCACCACAACTTAAGGATGCCGCGTTCCAGTCTGATGGCCGATTGAGGCTTCGTTTTTCAGAAGCCTTGTCTGCCTTGAGCGACCCCGGGTCAGAGCATTATTGGCTGGACGGCAGGGGTGGACCGGATTCCATACTGGCAGGTGCTGACCCTGTTTTTCGTTTCTTGCTATGGAAAAACCGGCAAGCTGAGGTTGGCCAATATCAGCTGCACCTGGGTGGTTTTCGCGACACAGCGGGGAACAGAACAGACAACGCAGTTTTTTATTTTTGGGGAGGCCTTCCCGATACACCACAGCGCGGGCAATTGTTGATCACCGAAATCATGGCTGCTCCGGAAGCCGGTCAGCCGGAATGGGTTGAAATTCAAAACGTCCATAACCGGTGGATTGGGTTAAAAGGTATCCGATTCCACGATGCCACCGGCGGGATATTATTGCCCGATACCTGGCTTGCGCCGGGAGAACGGGCCATTTTGCTGCCACAAAACGCTTCCGGGCCGATTGGAAAAGGGAAGAACCTCAGGTTAAACCTGCCAAGTCTCAACAACAGCGGCGATACGCTTTCGCTGCGCAGCGCCGGCGGGCAATGGCTGCATAGGGTTGCCTATTCGGATGGCTGGTATGGAAATCCGGTGCTGGCGTCCGGAGGGTATTCCCTTGAAATGGTTGATACCTCGGTATGGTGTGGCGATGCGCGCAACTGGAAAGCTTCACTTGCGCCTGAGCGCTCCACACCGGGTTTGCGGAACAGCGTAGCCGCAGCTTTGAACGATACGGTGCCGCCGCGATTGTGCGAAGTGTACCCTGAATCGCCCTTTGTGCTGCGCCTGGCTTTCGATGAATGGCCGGATATAACCACGCTGCGAGCGGAAAATTTCATTGTACAACCCGGTTATATTGTGGCAGATCAGCTCATGGCGGATGAAGGGAAGCAGGAAGTCCGCCTGCAGTTTGCTTCACCGTTTTCCAGCCAGCAGGTTTACAGCTTGCAAGGGGATGGCGCTGCCGATTGCTCGGGAAATACCATGCCAGCAAACCTGCGCTATTTTGCCATGGCGGCAGATAGTATCAGGCGCGGCGATTTGCTGATCAACGAGGTGTTATTCGAACCGGCGACGGGCGGTGTGGATTTTGTGGAACTGCACAATCCGGGGCCGAAGGCTTTGGATCTCAAGGCCTTGGAACTCCTGCGTCTGGATGCAGCCGGAACTCCGGTGGAAGCAATTGTTCTGGCGAAGAACGGACAGTTATTGTTGCCGGGCGGCTTTCTGGCAATATGTGAGAATTCGGAAGCAGTCATGGGGCAGTTCCCTTGCCACGGCAGCGATACGGCATTTTTACTGCTCAAGCCCATGCCGGCACTGTTGGCCGGTGGCGGGCAGATAGCGATCAGACGACGGGACGGCACAGAAATCGACCGCATGGCCTTTCATCCACGAATGCACCATCCATTGTTGCACCAAGCCAAGGGAATCAGTCTGGAACGTGTAAGCGCTTCAGTATCTGGTATGGATCCTGCCAATTGGCAGAGTGCTGGGCGGGAATGCAGCGGTGGAACACCCGGACGACGCAACGCGCAAGCCAGGACAGAGCCTGACTTCACAGCTCAGATGCAGTTGGATGTCGAATGGTTTACGCCGGATAACGATGGCCATGCAGATTTTGCCGCCTTGCATTACCGTTTCTCTCAACCAGGAACCTTGCTCACCTTGCGTGTCTATGATGCGTGGGGAATGCCGGTGCGCGCACTGTGCCTTCACCAGCTTTGCGGCACAGAAGGAATGGTTGTGTGGGACGGCTTGCGGGAAGATGGCAGGCCTGCCCCGGCTGGCAATTATATCCTGATGGCTGAGGCACAAGACGCAGCAGGAAGGCAAGAAAAAGCGAAACTGCTCTTGAGCTTGTTGCGCAGTCAATAAAAACAGGCATGCATTTTGCTATCTTTGCGAGACGTTCTTTGGGGGCTGTACGGACTTGACGGGTAGTGCGATAGTCGTGTAAGCATGTGGTGCATGGTATGTTGGCACCTTAATCCTAGTGTACAAACCAATTAAGAGGCGAGTCTAACTTCGCTATGGCTGCCTAATCCGGAGAGATTAGCAGAATCCATCCATCCCCACCTGATTTCGTCTGTGCTTCGGGTGATCAGGGGTGGTCGCAACGCACGGATATGACGGCTCACACCGGCCAGGCCACGTCATTATCACGCCGGATAAGGTAGCTTCATGGTTGTCTCCGTACCGGTTGCTACCCGACAACAAACGGCGATAAACATGTAGAAAGCACTGGTTGTCCCTTCGCCGGACGTGGGTTCGAATCCCACCAGCTCCACAACTACCAAATGAAAACCCGCGTCAACATTGAGTTAGCGCGGGTTTTGTTTTTGTCGGGGTCGGTTTCGGGGGCGGTTTTTGCTGTTTCCCATCGAATCCCCTATCGATGAGCGGTTCGCGTCTGGTGGTTAGCTCAGGTTCATGGTGACGATGATTTCTTTGTTCTCAATCGAAACATCCTGAGTGATTCGCGGCATACCGACAGAACGGTTCAGCAAACTTTCCATCGCATACAGGCTGCCTTTCTTCGCTCCGTTCATCAATGCTCTGGCGATAGTGGTTTCCAGAATGGTGGCATCCTTGCTCTCTGTGACGGTCACCAGCTCAGATTCCGACATTGACAGCATTTCGAGGATGATGTCGTTGACCTCCGATTGTGTGTAGCCGTCCTTCTTGAATGTGGTCACGAACTTGGGTTTCCTTCCTGTCGGATTCGGTGACGGCTGGCCGGGCTGCCATTTCTGCAAATGTTCAGTTTTGGGATTCGGGTTCATGGTATGACTGTTTTTTCTGTGTTATGTGCCGTGATGAAGGTATGCCGGGAATAGAGTGAAACCGGGATATAGACGCAGGTCTTTGCGTCTGCGATGGTTGCGCGGATTGCTGTCCATGTTCCGGCATCGTTTCGCATCGCGGCCATATAACCTTTCGCTGCAAAACCGACTACCTGTTTTCTGTTCGGTGATGTCCCGACCACAGCTCAGGCAATGCCTCCGGGCTGGTGTGACATTCTTACACACTATATGATGGTAAGAACGTAACAAACTGCCCGGTTCAGACATTGGTAAGAACGTAACATCCCGCGATAGCAAATCCCATTTATCTGATATGGTGCGCAGCAAGACCTCTTTCAGGTCGTTAGGGGCGTATTTACACCGGATGGCATCATATCGCTCCAGATTGCGTTTAAATCGCATCCTGTGACCTGTTCGCATCATCTTCCAGAACCGCGTATTCGATGCCTCTCTGTAAAATGCGCTGTCGGTCTTTGGGATGATGGCAGCCGGTTGGATGCGGTCATCCGTGAAAATCAATCGTTGCAGAGTAGCAATGAGCAGGTCTTTCAATAGCGAATACAATGTCGGGGCGAACAGGTCTTCCAACGTCCAGACGTGAATATTCTTCTCATGTAGGAACTCCATACGGGTGACCTTTATTTCTACTCTCAGGATGTCTTCAGGCAGGCCATACTGCAAACCTTTGTCATAGATTTTTACTTCGTATTGCGCTCGACTAAACCTTTTCAAATAGCCTAAATCCTTGAACTCCTTCAGCTCGTATTCCTTCCCGGCATGGCTCAATATCTGGTCGATGAATTGTTGGGTTGGCATCGGTGGCGTGATATTGACTCCGAACTCGATTTGGTGAATGATGCACCTGCCTGGCTCTATACCGACATTGGCAAGGAACAATCGCAATGATTCGCGCAAATCAGCAATCCCGAAATCCTCGTAGTTGTTGCCTCGATGGTGTTTGTGCAGGCTGCCTTCGATGAATAACCGATGTGCATTGGTGCGAATGTTGGTGACGATGCGGATGCGCATATTGCCAAACTCTGCCTCTAAGGTCTGATTGCCTCTTTCGTTGGCGGTCAGTTCACCTGTGCGCGGATTAATTCTCTGGCTGAATGATAACAGCGGATTTTCGCTCAGTAAGTCAGGCCGAAAATCCTTCACTTCGATAGATACAAAATCAATCATCTCCTATCTTTGCCATACGTTGCACCTTGTGACGTGAATTGAGCAAAAAAATGGGAGGCATCGCGCCTCCCATTTTTATTAGGTCAGACATTGCGGATAAATGCATTGACGAATGACTCTCGCTCATCGGCCGATTGTTTGTAGTACCTGTTGAAGTAGTAGATGGTTAATCGCGCATCATCATCGGTGAACGCCACGATGATGAGAGAGTTAACCTTTTGGTCTTTCACGAACTCGAAGTCGTTGCCGTAGTACCATCCGGGCAGCATGGTGCGCCTCATCCCGGTGAAGAATTCGCGTTTCTTGTTGACGAACCGGCCGGTGATGACCTGCTCTGCGCCTTGTGCCTTAATCCTTGGGTCTTGCGTCTGTTCAACCTTCAGTTCGAAGGGAAGTTTGTTGAACGCGATTCTGGTCGGCTGTTTCTCATACCTGCCCGTTGCCGGGTTCATGGTGTATTGCAGAACCTTGTAATCTGGAAAATTGAGCAATCCCATATTAGTGCCTCCTGAACTTTTTGAGGTTGCCAGATGTGAAGAGGTTCATAACCTCTGCCCGTTTGTACCGAACGCGGGAAGAAATCTTGTAATGAGGAATCAGACCTTGTTTCGTCCAATTGTGTAAGGTCGGCAAAGTAACCCGGAGTAGTTGCGCGGTTTCGTCTCGTGTGATGAGTTCGTCCCGGTCTGGCTCTGGCTGGTTGGTTAGCCGTTTGTCCAGAATCTGTTCAACGGTCTTCGCGATGGTGGATTCCAGCTCCGAAAGGGGAATCGGTGATAAAATGAAATTGTGGTTCATGGTCGTTTTGTATTACCGACCACAAATCAATACGGGACTTTTTCGGGACAAGTCCCAATCTTTACGCGGATTTTGCGCCGTTTACAGATTCTCGACAAATGAAATCGCAACCCTATAGTCACCTTTTCGAATTCTCACCATAAAATTGCAGTATGGAATTCAACGATGCAATCCGCAACATAGCGAACCGCGTAAATACTCTCAAAGACAGCATCAATACAGAGGAGGCCACAAAGACCGCGTTCATTATGCCTTTCCTTCAGGCATTAGGGTATGATATTTTCAATCCGACAGAGGTTGTACCAGAATACATTACTGACATTGGAACGAAAAAAGGTGAGAAAATAGATTATGCTATTTTCAAGGATGGGCATCCCATCATATTGATTGAATGCAAACATTGGGCAAAGAACCTTGATTTGCATGACGGCCAACTATTGCGATACTTTCATGTATCAAAGGCGAAGTTCGGCATACTGACAAACGGGATTCATTACCGGTTCTATACGGATTTAGATGAGGCCAATAAGATGGATTCAAAACCTTTCCTTGAGTTCAATATCTCTGAGATTCGTGATTCCCATCTCGACAAATTAAAGGCATTTCACAAAGGCCATTATGACCTCGAAAAGATTCTCTCCACAGCCAGCGAAATGAAGTATATGAATGCGCTCAAAGGCGTGATTCATAACGAAATACATAATCCATCACCAGAATTCGTTCAGTTTTTGGTGAAACGAGTTTATGAAGGCCGGCAGACAGCGAAGTTGGTCGAGCAGTTCACGGAACTTGTGAAAAAATCCGGAGTGCAATACCTGCATGATTCCGTAAATGACCGTTTGAAGGCTGCATTGGTTAAGGAAAACAACGAAATTTCGGTTGCTCCTGTCGAGGTCAACCAATCTTCAGATGACGGTAAAACCAACATCGAAACCACCGTTGAAGAACTTGAGGCATTTTATACGGTCAAGGCGATAATGCGCGAAGTTGTTGAAGGTAGTCGCATAACCTACAGGGATGCGCAGTCCTATTTTGCTGTTTTCTTTGATGACAATAACCGTAAACCAATCTGTCGAATTCAACTTGGTTCTTCCAAAAAGTATCTCATTACTTTTTCAGAGGATAAGAAGGAAACGAAACACGAGATTGAAAAAATCGATGACATATACAAGTTCACCGACCTTCTGAAACGAACCGCGACTTATTACAAATAGAGGTTTTTGATTGAGTCACGAATCGCATCGCGACTTATTACTTTTTCGGGTCAAAGGTGATTAAATGGAGGGGTTTCATTTCACCACATTGGCGATGAATCGTCTGTTGGGCATATCTATGTTGTTCGGGTTTGTACTCTGAACCTTGGCCTTTACCTGCCAGCCGTTGTAAAACCTGTTTCGCATTGGTTTTTTCTATATTGACGAATTCAGGGAGGATGTAGTGTAATGTACTTGGGCTGTTTGTTCCAAATCTTTTGTAAAGGAATTCTATTACACCTAACTCGTATAGCAGTATGACTTCCTTGACGCCTCTTTTCGAATCTACAGAATCAGGGGGTAAGTTCTGAATCTGGTTCAATAGGTCATCCAATTCAATTTGAATCCGCATATCTAACCATAACTTCATGCCACCGAATTTAGCGGAAACTACACCGGAGGCATGAAGTGGGAGTTCCATATCGTGGATACTATGCCGGTATTCATTCTGTGCCTTACTCCAGAAATCTCTTCTTTCGCGTAAATCCTCAATTAGTTCAGCCTCTCTCTTCAATTCCTGATGTTTTAACCGCGCTCTCTCTCGCTCCATACGGTCGAACTTTTCAATATCACTTTCAGTAATATTGAAGACTCCAGATGCCGGCTCGTTGGTTTTTTTCTTGGTCATATTGCTATTGGTTAACTGCAAACTTCTGATTCCATTCCTTCAAAATGGATTTGGCGTTTTCGCGGGGTGACATCTTGAGGTAGGTCATGAATGATGCCTCCGTCCTGTGGCCGGTAATCTTCATTATTGATTGTGCCGGGAAACCGGATAGGAACATATTGGTTGCGAAACTCCTCCGGGCTGTGTGTGTGGTTACCCGTTGCCACTTTGGAACGGTCTGCGATACCTTCTTGCCGCGTATCGTTGAATCCTTGGATGTGGTTGCATGGAGGGGAAGAAACCGCTGCGCGATTTCCTTCAGGTATGCATTGAACTTCTGGTTCGATATGCTGTTGGGTAGGCTGTTGGCCGTCTTCCCTGCGTATTTGGCTAAAATCTCTTTGGTAATGGGCAGAATAGGTATTGATACCAATTGGCCGGTCTTTTGGGTTCTTATCTCGATGACCTCCTCCTTCAGGTCGATGTTCTCCGGTCTGACCTTCGAGAAATCCGAAAACCGCAAACCTGTATAACAGCCGAACAGAAATAGGTCTCGCACATTCTCCAGACGCGGTTCTTTGCTGAAATCCAACCGCCACAATTCTTCCAGCTCGTCAAAGGTCAGGTAAATGTTATCTACCTTCTCTTTCGGTGTTGTGAATCGACTTTTCTTGTGGTTGATGTTATCGGTCAGGCCGCGTTCCAATGCCTCGTTGAGAAAGGTCTTGAGCATCTTGTTGAGTTTGTGGATATAGTTCGGCCGATAACCGCGACCAGATAAGTATTCTGTGTAAGACAGGCAGAAATCCAAATCGATGGCATCAAAGTCCAGGCGCAGCCGTTTCGATGCGGCATAGTTGCGCAAATGAGTCAGGCATTGCCGGTATGCTCGTAGTGTGCCTTGTGCGTATGGCTGTTTGCTCTTTGGATTAACGCCAACGGCCAGCTCCTTGAGGAATTGCTCCATGAAATCGAACAGGCCAATTTTCGCCACCGTAATGCTCTCGCTGTAGCCGAATGCGCTGTTGAGCAGGTCTGTGAACTCCTGTAGGGTAGGTTGCCGGCCGTTGGTGGTTTCAAACCTGATGAATTGCGTCTCTGCCTCCGTGATGCGCTCCGAAAGTTTGGCGTTTACCTGTTGGTTGATGGCTCGTTGTGGGATTCCCGGTGATGTCTTCAGCCGTTGTTTGTCGCTATCCCATTGTTTTGGGTTAACCGCATAACCTGTGCGGATTTTTAACTTCTGGTTATTCCACCGAATAACGAGGTTGACAGGGGTCTCCGTTAATGAACCGGCATCCCGGAGGTTGAGATTGAATTTTGGCATTGTAATCGTGTATTGAGCATCACGAAGATAATCAGAAATCTTATGCGGGGTCGGTTTCGGGGTCGGTTTTTGTTTATTTTACTTTGTTTTGGAATAGGCTGTCTTTATCCGATGTGGTCTTAAACCCTTTATTTAAAAGGGGTCTGAGTGAAGACAGGTAAAATGAATAAAATGAGGTTCGAGTCCCACCAGCTCCACCATTTTTTTCCCCGCATGGGCAACCGTGCGGGGTTTTTTATTGGTGATTCGTTTATTGCAGCCTGCAGGGCGATAAAATTTCAATCTTTGCCATCCCGAACGCCTTGGCTTTCATCTGCCCATCCTTCCGCCGACACAGAACGAGAACATGCATTGCCGCTTTGTTCTTTGGCTTGAGCCAGCTGTCGGCGCAAACCAGCGTGCGTATGGAAGCGGTTTACGGGAAACTCCGGTATATCGAATCGGCTTATACCGATAGTCTGTATCCGGCAGCCGTTTTCGCCGCGGTCTACCAGAACACGGTACAGATGCAAATGAATGCGCTTGCCAATAACCAGATTCGCGACAGCTTGGGCATGCTGCGCATGACAGAAGTATTCTTTACGTATTTCGATTCGGCCATCCGACGTCATCAGGCCGCAATGCACAATCCACCTGCATGGGAAGCTGTATTCCGGGATGCGCAGCGGCGGTCGCTCCTGCATTCCATGTTGCTGGGTATCCATGCCCATGTGTATAACGACCTGGCGTTGGCGCTGATGCAGAGCTTTGATGCGGCAGGATTGAAAGCCTTCCGCCGCGACTACTTCTACTTGAACCGCGGATTCCGTTGCATCAACCGCAACAAAGAATCACAACTGGAAACGGCCATGCATTTGAAAGGCTGGCGCAAACCCTTGTTTCGTTTTGGCAGCCGCTGGATGATGCGCCGGTTTCAACACGAACGCCGTCGCGCCTACAAGGCCGCACGGCAGGGTTTTAAACGCCGCGAAAAAGGAAAACCCTTGCATTTGATTCCGCATCGGCGCATCGCCCGGAATATCCGCCGCATCGACGCGCTGTTTCGCCATCCGCCTTTGCACCGCCGGCTGGAGCGGCTGGACAGCCTGAGCCGGCTGAATCAACTGCGGGTGCTCCGGGTTTCGGATTGTAGCATGCCGTGAGCGGTTGGGCCATTGGATCTTTAACCCAATTGGCCTGAGTCAATCCCATTCTCTGTCATTCTACGCACGCACAAGACAACGCTGATCCCTTTAAAATTGCCAATGCCTTGTTATAGTGGGCCTAACCCCAATTGTTTCCTGCGGCAGATGCGCAAGGGATAGAAGCGGGCAGCCCGATCCGGTGCAGCCGGGCGGCTGTGAGCGGATAGCCCGACCCCGCCGTTTTGGGTAATCGGTTCATGGAATGGAATGCTGCCGGCGGGGTTGCGCCCTGATTTTAATTCCTCAAACAGGAATCTGAATTGCTATTCCGCCCTAATCCTGCACCGATTCCTTTTTCCAGTCCGCTAAAGCGGTGACAATGCAAGCCGGACTTTTCTGAAAGGGATATTGTGTGCGGTTTTGTTGTGGAATACTTAAACGTTTATATGGGTGGTAATTTCGTCTGCTAAACGGCGAAACGTGAATCCGGAATTTGGGATTTGTGAACGCTAGCGTATATTGTGCCCGTATCTAAATATCGCTGATTATGAACTTTGATGATTTTATTCGCGCCTGCAACACCGAAAAACGCGCTATCCGTTTGTGGAAGAGTTTTCGTGACAAGCAAGGGTCACTTTGTGGTCGCTGCGGCGGCAAAGAACAGCTGTGGCTGCCAACAAAGCTGAAATACCGGTGTAAACAATGCAAGTCTGAGACCACCGTGCGGAGTGGATCTATCATGGAGTATTCCAAACTTCCTTTCCGGTTCTGGATGTATGGTATCGGAGTGCTCGCTTTTCACGAGAAACCTGCCCCTGATTTGCAAATTCAAAAGAAACTGCGTCATCCGAATTATCGGCCTATCTGGTTCATGATGAAGCGGCTGAAGGAGCTGAAGGCGGATCAGGCAGCATGGTCAGAGATGTTGGACCAACTGACCACAATTATAAAGGAGTCGGGAATGGAGCCTCCAAAACGCAAAAGAAAAAAGCCGCAGCGCAGCAACAGCTCCAAGCAAACCCTGAGGAAAAGCCAGGCCGGGAGTATTTAAGGTTTGAAACGGGGCTCAGAATCCCGATGCGCAATTCCAAGCTGTGCTGGCCGTGTGCAGACAGGTGTATCTGGCCGGTGAACGGTTTTCGTGGCGAGTGTATTTATTGGACATGCAATCGAAATTGTCGTCAACATTCATGGCAACACGGATCAAACGGCGCAATATCAAACAGAACATAGTTTTTCTATTGGATTAAAAAACTATGCAGTGCCGTGTTTAGAAGACACTTCTAAACAAGGACTTTCGATCTTCTTCGGGAATGAAGATTGCACAAAACCGGCTTAATCAATGCATAATTTGCCGCTAAAAAACCCATAATGGGTATTGAGTTGGTATACCAAGATTTGGGGCGTTTGGATGGAAGCGGCGTTGAACTGTTCCGGATGGCCGGAAAACAGACAGCGTCCGCTGAGGTCGTATAGCGCAATGCTCGCTTCTGTGGAGCTTGCCGGTTTTAACAGCAGATCTTTCCCATTCCATACCAGCACAGGTTCAGGGTTAGGCTTAAGCGTTTGGATATTTGTGAGGGGGCCGTTCAGGCTGAAACGGCTGAAAAATTGCCAGATTTCGGCACTGGCTGAAAAATCCATATTCGTGGTACCAACGCCCGAATTGCTTGAACCGGGCC
>JBKDBI010000067.1:0-2962 GCA_046314695.1 Bacteroidota bacterium
CCAATCGTCGCCGCATTCCAGTTTGCAGAAAACCGCCGCCGGCTTATACCCCTTGCCAACATCGAACTGCGTCGAGGTGCTGAACACGCCGAACAGCCCGAGGTCACGGTTCCAATCGCCGCTCCAAGCCGCATCGGTATCACCGGGGCGCTTCAGCATTATGCGCGGCCCGCGTTCCACTACTATCTTCCAGCCATGCGCCTGCAGCGTGTCGAGCATATGACCGGCCCCGCGCTCGTTATAATCGTCAAACGGTGACTTGTGGAATCGGTCAACGGCCCCGGCCCTGATGGATACCGGCGGGCGCTCTTCGACTACTAACGTGTTAAACGACCGGCACACTGCAAACAGCGTATCCCGTTGCCGGGGTGTTATGCCTTGCGGCTTATCCGGCCCCATGACGTGCGAATACCCATCGGTAGGCGGCGCCACAACGTAACCGCCCTCGCCCCGCGTTTCGATCAGTACCTTGACTTTCTCGCCGGGCTTTGCCTGCTGCTCCGCCTCGGTCGCATCCCGCCGCGCTAACGGCTGATTGCCTTCGATCGATTCGCAGGTATAATATAGGTGCAAACCTCGCTTTTCCGGTTCGCGATTCCCGCCGGTTTGCACGATATGCAGCCGCGCCAATATATCCGCCGGGATCGCCCCGAGCAGTTCCTCTTTCAGGGTGCCGCTTAGGTCATACTTAGCATCCACGTCGATAACCTCAAGCCCGCCGGATATGGCCCCGCAGATAACCGCCTCACCATGCGCGCGCGGTGACTGCCGCTGCTGCTCCAGCTCGTCGGGTGTGCATAGCCGCGTCTGGTACTGCTTCCACTGAACGAGGGCGCGCTTGTTCGCGTCGATTATTATGCGGTTCATCGCAACCCATCCAACGCCCGCACCTCTGCCACACCTTGCACGGTGTACACTTCCGCCCCTGCCTTGCGCATCAGGTTGTGCCGGTGCATCTGGATAGCCGATAACACGCCGCCGGGCCTTTTAACCTCTATCCAAACGGTACGCCCGCCGCGTATCGCAACAAGGTCAGGCCATCCGTTGACTGACATGGCCCCGCATTTTGCCACCAGCCACCCCCGGGCGGTTAGCTCGGAGCGGATAGCGGCTTGGATTGCTGATTCGAGTTTTGTTTTCATATTGTGTCTGTGTAATTGTGTCTGCTTAAAACTTCCCCCCGAACAAATCCCGCTCAAAGTACTTCACGGTGTAATCCTGTTTGGCCCTAACCGCTTCGAGGATACGCGGCTCGATGCCGCCAGCATACTGCAGCCATACAACGAGCGCCGGCTCCGACCGGTTCATGGATTGCATCCGCGCGCGGGCCTGCCAATAGCTGACGGCTGCGAAGTCTACGTTATACATAATCAGCACGTCGGCGCTGCTCAGGTTCACGCCTTCGCGCCCTGACTGTATCTGCAGGAATATGCGCGCCGCGCCGCCTGATTGATTGAACTGCTCTGCAGTGTCGCAGCCCTTACCTAACACCTGTTCGATGGCTTCGCGTTCAGCCTGGTATTTGTAAAACACCGCAACCCGTGCCGCGCCGTAATTGTCGGCTATCCATTGCGCCTTCGATGTATCCAGCACCAGCCGCCGCCCGCCGTCTGTTATGACGGTGCCGCCGCATAGCTGATGAATTTTGCCCAGCTTTTTAACCGCTTCGCTGCCCTCTATGGTGTCGCCGTCTTTCATGATTATAACGCCATCCTTACGCAGCAGGTCAATACCCCGCCTGATTATGGCCGGCATGGGAACGGTTTCCACCTGCTCCCGCACCACGCACTCAAACCCGGCCTCCTCTTGCGTCCATGTGATAAGGTACGGCTTGACAGCTTGCATCACCGGCGCGGCCGGTACGTCATCATATACCGCCACTTTGCGCTGCCCGAGCCACCGCTCGGCAGGTTTGCCGTAGTCCTTATGCCATTGATAGAATGTCTTATAGTTGCCCCACGGCCCGCCGCCCGATGCCCAAAACTGATGGAACATCT
Source organism: Bacteroidota bacterium (assembly GCA_046314695.1). Classification (GTDB taxonomy): domain Bacteria; phylum Bacteroidota; class Bacteroidia; order NS11-12g; family UBA955; genus REEB481. Next base: position 1,998 of record JBKDBI010000067.1, read on the forward strand.
GCGCGTAACTCTCAGGGGTAGGGGTGCCGGATAGGTATATGACTGCCGGCCGCTTTGCCTGCCGGGTGCATATTTCGCGGATCCGTTCGGCCCGCTGCGACGGCTTAGGGTACTGCCCCAGGCCGTGCGCTTCGTCTAAAATCAAAACGTCATAATGCACCGGCTCCAATTTATGCAGGCTCTCGTAATTGGTCACATCCAATTTATAGCCTTCTATGGCCTGCCCATTCAGCACGTCGGAATAGTCGAACCGGATGCTGTCAAGGGCTTTCAGCTTCGACACGAACAGCACGCGCCGCGCGCCGTATTTCGACGCTGCCATCAGGGCCGTAATGGTTTTGCCCGTGCGAACCTGCATGGCCAAATATACAGCCCCATGCGCGGCCATTATGTCGGCTGCTTCGGTGCTGATCGCTTCCTGATAATCGCGTGGTTTCTTGTTTTGTGTTTCCATAGATTCAAAAATAAACCGCCCCTTTGTTTCATGCGGCACATCTGCGACCCTCACGGCACGCAACTACACTCCGCTCCGCGAATCTCTCGCGGCAGCATTCGGGGCGGTTTGTGGTCAGGACAGGATTCGAACCTGTATTTTGGCATTAGGCTTATCTTCTAAACTAAATTATAGTGATACCTAAACTTTAAAGTCCAATCGCTCCATTTGCGCCACCCGACCATGTGCCGTCTTTCCGGCTGTCATGAACCGGGCATGGAGTCGAACCACTACCTACGTTTAAGACTGAGCCACAGTCGCCGCGATTAGCTGTCGCAGCCGTAGGTTTACCCGATGTAATTACGCCCCCTCCTCAGGGGCTAATATCTCACGCGATTTCAGTGACTGCTCAAACCCATCCACAACCTGAAGCAATGTCAGGTTTTTGTTGCCGACGGTAAAAAGGCAATGGCCCATGTTTGCAAAGTATCGCTTATCCGCCGTCCAGTGCCTGTCGAACGGCGTTGTGCGC
>JBKDBI010000068.1:0-6317 GCA_046314695.1 Bacteroidota bacterium
CCATACCTTTTTTAGGAGCATAGAGCACTTGGCTGCTTCAAAACAAAGAAGGCCGGTTTCAAGACCGGCCTTCTTCATTTAAACCCCAGGGTAAGGTGTTTATTTCCCCGTTGCCGGCAAACCGAGCAGCGGAGTCTTGCCGTCGGTGATGATCACCTTGGCGTTCTCGCTCTGGCTCAGGGCGCGGAAGGCTTCGATTTGCTTGTCTTGCAATACCAGGGCAGTGAGCGAACCTGCGATGAGCTGGTTGGCGCGGGCCTGCGCTTCTGATTCGATCTTCAGCGCGTTGGCACGGCCCTGGGCTTCGATTTCATTGGTTTTGGCACGCGCTTCGGCTGCAATGATCTGTGCGGTCTTGTCACCTTCAGCCTGGATGGCCCGGCGCTCGGCCTCTGCCTGTTCGCGTTGTTTAACGAATTCCATCCGCTGGGCATCCTGCTCTGCCTGCAGTTTCTCTTCAATCGCTTTGGAAAGACCGGCGGGCAGGTTGATGGCCTTCATCAGCACGTTTTCAATCACGAAACCGCGCTCTTCCAGAATGTCCATCATTTGTTCCTTGATGGCCTTTTCGATGGTACCGCGCTCGCCGCTGTGCATGTCTTTCGCCAGGAACTTGCTGGTGATGTCGGCTGCAGAGCTTCTGAATACCGGAAGAATCATGGTGTTTTCATAGCTCATCCCAATGGTGCGCACGATGTCTGCCGCTGCACTCTTCTTGATGTGGTAGAGGATGGAGATTTCACTCATGATGGTCAACCCTTCCTTGGAGGGAAGGCTGAGTTTCACTTCAATGTTCTCGGTGCGGATGGGTACGCGGAGAATCGTGGCAAGGAAAGGATTGAAGATTTTCGGTCCTTCATCGAGCTGGGTTTTATTGATTCTTCCCAAACGGCGCTTCACTCCAACCTCACCCTGACGGATGACGGTGCAGGAGGAAAACAGCAACATGGCGGTGGCAAAAAGGCTGATGTATCTCATAGGCGTTAGAAAACAGTGACAATTTCATGAAAGTAAATCGGACCGCAAAATCGGTCGTCGTGAATGACAGAAACCTTACATCTGCGCGGGTTTCAGCCTGCACTCATCCGGTAAATCGCGCCGCTGATCGACCCGATGCCGGTAAGCAGGATCAACCAGAGCACCACTGCCCGGAAGCGTTCCTGACTTACGCGCTCCAGAATCCGTTTGCCGGTCCAGGTGCCTGTATAACTCGCCAGCAACATGAGCGGGAACAAGGTCCAGAAGCCTTCGGGCACGCTGGCCTGGCTTTGGTAGATGAACAGGCGGCTGAAATCGACACCGAAATCGATCGCTGCCGAAGTGGCTACAAATACCTGTTTGCTGAGGTCGAATGCGGCCAGGCTCACGCCGCGTATGGCGCCGCCGGTGCCGAGTAATCCGGCAGTGAATCCGGCAATGGCACCGCCGGCCACGGCATTGAAACGGCCGCTTTCCAGCTTCCATTCCGGGTTGCGCAACATCCAGACGGAAAAGACAATGAGAAAAATGCCGAGCAGGATGCCTGCCCACAAATCATTCACATAAACAGAAAGAAAGGCGCCGGCCACCACACCGATGATCGAGGGTAAACCCATGTTCCAGAGCAGGAAGCGGTTCAAGCCTTCCCGAAAGAGGAAAATCTTGCTGAGGTTACTCACCACATGCAGCCAGGCGGTGAGGAGCAGCACTTGTCGGAAGGGAAAAAAGAGTCCGGCTATTGGCACCAACAAGAGACTGGAGCCAAAAGCACCCACGGTCCCTATGATTTCGATGAAGAAAAGGACGATCGGAAACAGCCAGGCAGTGCTGTCCATCCCGCGATCAGAGGCGGTAGCAAACCGACTTCACGGCTTGCACGGTGCTGGCCACGGAAGGCAAGTAAGCTTCCACTAGGGTGGCGGCGTAAGGCAGGGGAACGTCCTGGCTGGTAACGCGTTGCACGGGCGCATCGAGGTAATCGAAGGCGCGGCGCTGCACCATATAGCCAAGTTCGCTGCTGATGCTTGCCAGCGGCCAGGCTTCCTCGAGGATCACCAGCCGGTTGGTCTTCTTTACGCTGTTGATCACGGTATCGTAATCGATCGGGCGCACCGAACGGAGGTCGATCAGTTCCACGCTGATGCCGTCTTTTTCCAGTTCAGCTGCGGCATCATAAGCGCGCAGCATCATCTTGCCGAATGAAACGAGGGTGACATCGCTGCCGGCTTTGGCGATATGTGCCTTGCCGAGCGGAAGCAGGTATTCTTCTTCAGGCACTTCGCCTTTCAGACCGTACATCTGCTCGCTTTCCATGAAGATGACGGGGTTTTCGTCGCGGATGGCAGATTTCAGCAGGCCTTTGGCGTCGTGCGGATTGGATGGAACCACCACTTTCAGACCGGGCGTATTGGCGTACCAGTTTTCGAAGTTCTGGCTGTGTTGTGCACCGAGCTGGCCTGCGCTGCCGGTGGGGCCGCGGAAAACCATCGGGCAGGTGAACTGTCCGGCGCTCATGCTGTTCATCTTGGCCGCGCTGTTGATCACCTGATCGATTGCCACCAGCGAGAAGTTGAAGGTCATGAATTCACAGATCGGGCGCAGACCGTTCATGGCAGCACCTACGGCGATACCGGCGAAACCGAGTTCGGCGATGGGGGTATCAATCACGCGGCGCGGACCGAATTCCGCCAGCATGCCCTGGCTCACTTTATAGGCACCGTTGTATTCAGCTACCTCTTCGCCGAGCAGGAACACGCGTTCGTCGCGGCGCATCTCTTCATTCATGGCTTCGCGGAGGGCTTCACGGAACTGGATTTCTCTCATGGTGGATCTTTCTGGGCGCGAAAATACAATAATCCCGCCGTTCGCAGAGTTCTAAGAAGGAATGACCCCCCTGTACCGCCATAGCTGCTTCCTGTTCTGCGCTTTCCTCATCGGAGCGGGAATGCAGGCTATGCCTGTACAGGTTGCTTTCTACGGGAACGATGCCGGCTTCGACGTGCCGGCATCCTGGCTGCGCGCCCCGGTGCTTTCGGAAAGTGCAGACCACCTGAAATTTGACGCAAGGCTGGAACAATGGGGTTTGGCCGCCGGCCTTCCCGCCCGGATCGAACAACTCAGGAGCGAATGGCAAATTGACGATTATGCGTCTGTCTTGCTGCTGCGTTCCCTGGCCATGCAGTGTCAGGGAAACACCCAGGACGCAGTGCTGATGACCTGGTTTTTGCTGCGTCAGGCCGGTTACGATGCCATTCTCGGCTTCGCTTCCGGACAGCCCCGGGTTTATCTGCGCCTCGCCTTCATGACCGAAGGCACGCTGTTCGTTCCCTGGATGGGCAAACGCTATACCTTGTTCCACACCATCAGCGGGCCCTGGCGCGGCAGCGAAAGGATTTTCCTGAGTCCGAAAGAGCCGCAAACCCTGGCGCAGGCTGTGTTTATGCGTCCAGGTTCAGCACCCCGGCTTGGAACAGCCCAGGCCTGGCGCAACCTACGTTTCGTGCACGGCAACCGCGAATACGCGTTGTCGCTGCCGTACCGCAAACATTGGGTTGCCTATCTCGACGACCTGCCTGTAATCAGCCTCGGGCCGCTTTTTGTGCAGAGCGCGCTCAGCCCGGAGGCCCGGCGTATGGCGTCAGACAGCCTGCGCCGCTGGGCCGGCGGAATGACCCGCATGCAACAGCTGCACCTCTTGCTCAGTTTCGTGCAGCAGGGCTTCAGCTACCGCCGCGACCGCGATTACCTGCCGTTCGATAAGCACAATTTCCCGGAGCAAACGCTGGCTGTTACCTATGCCGACTGCGAAGACAAGGCAGTGCTCTTTCTCAGCCTGGCCCGCGATGCCTTCCGCATGAAAGGGCAGCTGCTCTACAACGAAAGCCAGGAGCACATCGCTGCTGCGGTGGAACTGCCGCCGCAATCGCCCGGCGCCAGCTTCAGCCAACAAGGCATTCCTTATCTCATTTGCGAACCTGCTTTCAACGGTTTCAAGCCCGGGGAAACACGGCTTCCCCTGCGCGAACCTGGCAAGCTTTTGCTGTAAGCAAGGACCGGATGATAACTCCGGAGCCGATGCAACTTGTGGTTTTTCAGTCCATAGGCTGTCTCACGTGCGCGAATGTGTGCTGACTGTTAAAAAAATGCATACATCTCCGCCCGATTATGCCTTTTCGCACGATATTTTTGCATCCCATTATGCCAGGCAGCAACAAAACCGTCCCCTCCCGGAAAAAAGACAACGGCTCTATAGCCGAAACTCCCATTTCAGCCTACTTCGGCGAATGCGTTTTTGGCCCCGAGGCCATGAAACAATACCTCAGCAAAGAGGCGCTCAAAGCGATTGACGATGCAGCCCGTTTCGGCAAGTCAATCGACCGCGACATGGCCGACCAGATTGCGCTCGGTATGCAGCAATGGGCCATGGAGCGCGGTGCCACCCATTACACCCACTGGTTCCAGCCCCTGCGCGGCACCACCGCTGAAAAGCACGATTCGTTCTTCGAACCCATCGCATCAGACCGCGGTGTGGAGCGCTTCAGCGGCAAAGCCCTTGTACAGCAGGAACCCGATGCGAGCAGCTTCCCCAGCGGAGGTATCCGCAATACCTTCGAAGCACGCGGCTACACTGCCTGGGATCCAAGTTCACCCGCCTTCATCATCGAAAAGGCCGGTTGCAAAACCCTCTGCATCCCGACCATCTTCGTAAGCTATACCGGCGAAGCACTCGACTACAAAGCGCCCTTGCTCAAGGCTGTGGCCTTTGTGCGCGAAGCAGCTACTGAAGTAAGCCAGCTCTTCGACAGCAGTGTAAAAGACTGCAATGTGTCGCTGGGTATTGAACAGGAATATTTTCTGGTAGACGCCGAACTCTTCCAGCAGCGCCCCGACCTGATGTACGCCGGTCGCACCCTGCTCGGACATTCACCTGCCAAAGGCCAGCAGCTCGAAGACCATTACTTCGGCAGCATCCCGAACCGCGTGCTGGCCTTCATGAACGATTTTGAAATCGAAGCCCACCGCCTCGGTATTCCGCTGAAGACCCGTCACAACGAAGTGGCACCGGCTCAGTATGAGTGCGCTCCCCAGTTTGAAGAAGTGAACCTCGCGGTTGACCACAACTCGCTCCTGATGGATGTGATGAACGCCGTTGCCGACCGCCACGGCCTGAAGGTGCTCCTCCACGAGAAGCCTTTCAAGGGCATCAACGGATCGGGCAAGCACAACAACTGGAGCATCATCACCGATACCGGTGTGAATGTGCTTTCTCCCGGCGCAACCCCCGAGAAGAACCTGCAATTCCTTACCTTCTTCATCAATACCATCAAGGCGGTTTACGACCATGCTGACTTGCTGCGTGCATCCATTGCCAGCGCCGGCAACGACCACCGCCTGGGTGCCAACGAAGCGCCTCCGGCCATCATGAGCATCTTCGCCGGTGATACCCTGAGCAATGTGCTGGAAGACTTTGAAAACAAAGCCTCAGGCAAGCGCCAGGACGGCAAGAAGAGCATTACCATTGCCAATATTCCTGAAATCCTGCTCGACAATACCGACCGCAACCGCACATCGCCTTTTGCCTTTACCGGTAACAAGTTTGAATTCCGCGCTGTAGGCTCGAGCGATAACTGTGCAGCGAATATGATTGCGCTGAACACCATCGTAGGCAACCAGCTGAAGGCTTTCCGTGCCGAAGTGGATGCAGGTATGAAGAAGAAGGGTGCCAAGCTGGAAAATGTGATCAGTGAAATCCTGCGCGGTTACATCAAATCGAGCAAGAACATTTTGTTCGGTGGCAACGGTTATAGCGATGCCTGGGTGAAAGAAGCCAAGCGCCGCGGACTCAGCAATATCAAGACTACACCGCATGCCCTCGATGCCTTCCTGAGCGACAGCACCGTAGACCTGTTCGTGAAGAACGGCATTTTCACCCGCAAGGAGCTGGAGGCGCGCACTGAAATCAGGCTTGAGACCTACACCCTGCGCTTGCAGATTGAAGGCCGCATCATGAACGAGATGGTGCAGAATTCCATTATCCCGTCGGCCGTTAATTACCAGAAAAAGCTGGCAGACAATGTGGCTTCACTGCTCAATATTGGTCAACCCAAAACTTCGGTTAAAGCCCAGTTGGACCTTATCGCCGAAATCAGCAAGCATATCAACGCCTTGTATGAGAACAACAACCGCATGACCGACGAGCGTGCGAAAGCGAATAAGCTCAGCGACGCCCACAAGAAGGCCCTGGCTTATTGCGACAAGGTGAAGCCCTTGTTCGACAAGATCCGCGAGTCTGCCGACGCCCTCGAGCAGCTCGTAGACGACAACGAATGGCAACTGCC
>JBKDBI010000069.1:0-4060 GCA_046314695.1 Bacteroidota bacterium
TGCACGAAAACGAAGCGAGATATCCACTGTCTTCTGTTTTATGTGCAAAACGCGGGGGAGAAAGTGGGTGAAAGTGGGAAATCCTGAATTTATTTAGCAGGCTAAAGCGGCGGCACCCCGGATATGACCCAATTCATCGGAGAATTCAACTGCAAAGTGGACGACAAAGGCAGGATCATGCTGCCTTCGCGTCTGCGCGTGCAGATTCCCGAGCAGGCGGGCAATACGGTGGTGGTAAACCGCGGCTTTGAGAAGTGTCTCGTTCTTTTTACCCGCGAGGACTGGCTTGCTGAAACTTCGAAGCTGGACCATCTGGACGATTTCATGAGTCCGGATGTGCGCCGCTTCAAACGACTCTTCACCAATGGTGCTACCCTGGTGCAGATCGACAACGCCAACCGGATCCTCCTTCCCAAAAAGTTGCTTGAATACGCAGGGCTCGAGGATGACGTGGTGCTGACAGCGTACGGCAACAAAGTGGAAATCTGGAGTCAACAGGCTTACGACAGCGAACTGAATGTAGACGCTGACGAACTGAGCCGCCTGGCCCAGCAGTTTTTCAACAAAAGCGCCGAACGCAAGCCAGGCAATGTCTGAGCCAACAGCACCATACATGGAACCTTACCACATACCGGCCCTCCTGGAGGAATCGCTTGATGCGCTGGCCCTGCGGCCGGACGGCATCTATGTGGACTGCACCTTCGGTGGAGGCGGGCATACGCGTGCCATCCTGGAAAGGCTCGGACCGAAAGGCCGGCTCATTGCTTTCGACCGCGACGACGACGCAGTGCAAAATGTGCCCGACGACCCGCGTTTCGAATTGGTGGGCCACAGCTTCCGCTTTCTGTACCGCTTCCTGCGTTATAAAAATGCCTTACCGGTGGATGGTATCCTTGCCGATCTCGGCATCTCCTCGCATCAGATTGATGAAGCCACCCGCGGGTTTGCACATCGTTTTGATGCGCCGCTTGACATGCGGATGGACCGCTCGGCTGAAATCAGTGCATACGACGTAGTGAACCGCTACGACGAAGCACGTCTGATACACATCTTCTCGCGGTATGGCGAAATCACCAATGCCCGCAAGCTGGCGGCTGCCGTGGTACGCGCCCGCTATCCCGAACCAATCGGAACCACAGGTGAACTCTGCGAGGCCATTTCCCAGTGCACCCCTGCCCAAACGCGTAACAAGTATTTCAGCCAGGTTTTTCAGGCCATCCGCATAGAAGTAAACGGCGAATTGCAGGCACTGGAAGCCCTGTTGGAACAAAGCGCCGAGGTGCTCAGGCCCGGTGGACGGCTCGCCATCATCAGTTACCATTCCCTCGAAGACCGCATGGTCAAACAGTTCCTTGCCAGCGGCAATACAGCAGGCAAGCAGGAACGCGATCTCTACGGCAACCTGCAGCGCAGTTTCGACCCGCTGCAGGCCAAAGCCATTGTGCCCACCGATAGCGAAGTCAACGCCAACCGCAGGGCACGCAGTGCGCGGCTGCGTTGCGGCATCAAACGTTAAGATTCATGGCAGAAAACGAAGAAGAACTGCTTGAAACCCGCAACCCGGGCCTTACTGCGGAAGACGATGCCGAGCGGCGCAGTTCTGCATGGGCACGTATGCTGAAAATGGAAGTATGGGTTCCTTTCGGTCTGGTCACGTTTGTGCTGTTGCTGTTTTACATCTTCAACCAGCACCATGCGGTAAAATCATTGAAGCGCAAAGACCAGCTCAAGACCCGCATCAAGGAACTGCGCGCCGAATACATCAGCATCCAAAGCGACCTCATGATGCGGTCCAAACAGTCTGAGATGGCCGAAAAGGTGAGTGAACTCGGTTTGCTTGAGTTGCGGAAACCGCCTGTCAAACTTGAAAAACCTGCTGCCAAAAAATGAGTCAGGAAAAGGTGAACATACGCAAGGTAGTGCTGCTGCGGGTCTATGTGGCCTTCGGTTTGCTGCTGCTGTTCGCCGTCTGGATCAGCGCTGCAGTCATAGACCTGCAATGGTCTGAGCGCAACCGCTTCGACTCACTCAGTAAAAAGCAGCTCATCCGCAAAGAGAAAATCGAAGCCGTGCGCGGCAATATTTATGCCGGCGATGGCAACCTGCTGGCTACCTCGGTACCGCGTTACGACCTCATCTTCGACCCCAGTGCCGAAGGCCTGACCAAGGAAAACTTCGAAAAAGGAATCGACTCATTGGCTATGCTGCTGGCGCGCAAATTCCCGGTGCGCGATGCAGCCGGCTGGACACGCTATTTCCGCGAAGGGCGCCGCCAGGGGTTGCGTTATCTCCCGATAGTAAAAGACCTCGATTACGAAGAACTCCGCGACATGAAAACCTGGCCCATCATCCGGCTCGGACGTTTCAAAGGCGGCTTCCAGACCGACGAAAAAAGCAAGCGTATGTATTTTATGGGCGACCTGGCCAGGCGGAGTATCGGGTTAAGTCGTGAAGGCAATAAAAGTCTGGTTCGCTACGGACTGGAAGGTGCTTTCGACAGCCTCTTGCGCGGTCGCAACGGCACCAGACTGGAACGCCGTATGTACGGAGGCGTCTGGAGACCAATAGAAGACAAACGAGAACAAGAACCGGTTAACGGCTTCGATATTGTTACCACACTCGATGTCAATCTCCAGGATGTAGCGCAGAACGCATTGCTCAAAGCCCTCGTGCAACACAACGCAGACCATGGATGTGTGCTGCTGATGGAAACCGCAACCGGTCAGATCAAAGCCATTGCCAACTTAAAAAGACAAAGTGATGGCAGCTATGCGGAAGCACTCAATTATGCTGTCGACGAATATGCTGATCCGGGTTCAACCTTCAAATTGATCAGCACACTTGCCTTGTTGGACGATGGCAAAGCCCGCCCGGAAGACAGCATCGATGCCCAATGGGGAGAAGCCACGCTGTTTGGCCGGCAGATGGTCGATGCCACGCCGCCGCACAAGCGTTTCCTCACCCTCGAGGAGTGTTTTATCCAATCGAGCAATGTGGGCATCAGCAAGTTTGTAATCAATGGTTACGGAGACCAACCGGGCGATTTCCTTGACCATGTCTACCGCCTGAAGCTCGACCAAAAACCGGCTTTCGATATACGCTCCAGCGGCCGTCCACAAATAAAGAATCCGAAGAAACCCGATTGGTACCGCACCACCTTGCCGTGGATGAGTGTGGGATATGAAACCGCACTCAGTCCCTTGCAAATCGCAACCGTTTACAACGCGGTCGCCAATAACGGCAAGATGGTCAAACCTTATCTGGTGAAGGAAATCCGCCGCGATGGCAAGGTGATCGAGCAAAGGGAAACCGAAGTGATGGTGGAGAAGATTTGCAATGAAACCACCCTCAAGGCTTTGCAGAAAATGATGCTCGGCGTGGTGGAACGCGGCACGGCCATGAACCTCCGCAACGAAAACTACAGCATCGCAGGCAAGACCGGCACCAACCAGTTGCTGGACAAAGGCGGATACCGGAAAGACAAACACAAGGCTTCGTTTGCAGGCTACTTCCCTGCCAACAATCCACAATATACCTGCGTGGTGGTCATTGTCGAACCGCGCAACGGAGTTTACTACGGAGGCGCAGTGGCAGGACCGGTTTTCAGGGAAATAGCCGACCGGGTGTACAGCACGAATTACCGCCTTCATCCCGGGCTGGAGCCCCCGATTTACGTCCAGACACCAGACGTAAAACCCGGTGATCGCGCCTTAACCCGCAAGGTGTTGAACGACCTTGGCATCAGCTCGCATACACTGCCCGGCGCAGAAGCGATCTGGGTAAAGCCGCGTGTAAAGGAACATTCGGTTGAACTGGTTCCGGCGGAGCCACTCGGAAAGGGTTTGCCCGACACACGCGGCATGGGCCTGCGCGATGCCCTGTTCATCCTTGAAAACGCTGGATACAAAGTACAGGTAAGCGGCTTTGGCAGCGTTTGGCAACAACAACCTGAACCCGGTAAGGCTTTGCGGCCCGGCGCCACGGTTCGCATTCTTATGAGCAGCGAAAGATGAAAACACTGGAGCAACTGATCATCGGAAGCAAGCCGGATGCGGTTCAC
>JBKDBI010000070.1:0-9239 GCA_046314695.1 Bacteroidota bacterium
CGATGGTTAAATGCAATTCGATGCGATGTGCCTGCCGGTCTTTGTTGAGCCGGATTCGCGCAGGTGCCGTCGCGAATTGCACGTCATGGCCATCTATTTGCCCTTGGAGCAACCCGCTTTGCAAGCGGTTCGGATTGGATATGCGGATATCGTAGCTGGTGGCCTGGTCGTCGAGCAGCAATGCGATGGAATAGCCTTCCCAGTGGCTGCCAATGACCGGATTCAACAAAATGGCATCTTCATTGAATTGCAAGCCGAGTATGGATTCAAGGGCTACGCGGTACATCCATCCTGCCGAACCGGTGTACCAGGTCCATCCGCCTTGTCCGCTGAGTGGATCTTCGCCGTATACATCCGCGGCAATCACATAGGGTTCAACTTTATAGCGGGCAACTGCGGCACTGTCTGCCGCATGGTTGATGGGATTGATCATGTGCAGGTAGTGAACGGCCTTGTCGCCCAGGCCCAGTGTTGCCATTGCCTTGACCGTCCAGAGCGCGGCATGGGTGTATTGGCCACCATTCTCCCTGACTCCGGGGATATAACCCTTGATATAACCGGGATCCTTATCCGTTTTGTCGAAGGGTGGCGTAAGGAGGCGGATGAATTGCCCGGCCTCTGAAACCAGTTGCTCTTCCACCGCTTCCAGGCATTGCCGGCCACGTGCAGTCGAAGCGACGCCGGAGATAACCGCCCATGCCTGGGAAATGGCATCGATGCGGCATTCCGCATTGACGGAAGAACCCAAGGGCGTGCCATCGTCATAGAAAGCACGCAGGTACCAGGCGCCATCCCATCCTCCTTCATTGAGGCTGGTTTTCAATGCGGCAGCTACCGTCGAGTAATGCGCTGCCCTGAGCGGATCTTCCATACGCAGGCATATTTTACTGAACCTGACAAGATTGTCGTAAAGAAAAAAGCCCAGCCAAACGCTTTCGCCGAAGCCTGCTTCACCGACCCGGTTCATGCCGTCGTTCCAGTCTCCGCCGCCCATCAAGGGCAAACCATGCGCGCCAAACTTCAATGAAATATCGATGGCTTTACAAGCGTGTTCATACAGGGTGCCGGTTTGTTCCAGCACTTCGGGTTGCAGGTATGCCTCGTGTTCGGAAGCATCGAGGGGCCGGGCTTTAATATAGGAGACAGGCGCTGACAGGATATCCCAATCACCCGTTGCGTGAACATAGAAATCGAGTACATACGGCAGCCAAAGCCTGTCGTCGGTGATGTTGGACCGGATGCCCCGGCCGGTGGGTGGATGCCACCAGTGCAATACATCGCCTTCTGTAAACTGTTGACGGGCGTGGAGCAGAAGCTGGTCCCTGCACAGCGATGGTGCCGCATAGCCCGCGGCCATGGCGTCCTGCAACTGGTCGCGGAATCCAAAGGCGCCGCCACATTGGTAAAAGCCGGTGCGCGCCCAGATCCGGCTCGAAAGATTCTGATACATCAACCAGCCGTTGACCATGATATCCAAGGATGGATCCGGTGTGGAAATGCGGATTTTAGACCGGGTTGTTTCCCAAAAGTTCCGGATGTTTTGCCTTTCCGCTCGCACATTCCCGAGTTCGGAATAGATGCCGATGATGCGCTCGGCAGTTGCGCGGTCGCAGCATTCACCTTCAATGAAAATCAGCGTTATGCTTGCATAGGCTTCCAGTTCGAAGCCGGTTTGCAGGGCGGCGCAGGTATCTCCGCCTTCCGGTAATTGATTGTCGAGCAAAGGTTCCGAGCAGATGGCATGGGGGCTTGACAGGGAACGGTTGCGGCCAATAAATGCGCTGCGGTCTCCGGTAAACCGGTGTATGGCATCTTGGATTGGATTGATGAGTGCGGAGAAAACTGTCCGTCCGGCGAACTCATTGTTGTAATGATTGACGGCGAACAGTGCATGCCCCCCGGCAGAGGCTTCCTGATTCACATACCGGGAAGCGGAACTGCGCTGCACCCCCATTACACGATCGAGGTACCTGAAAACGGATAGTTTGCGGCGGTTTCCTGTTGTGTTTTTTAATGTGAGCGTCGAGAACTTGATGGCCTGTTGTGGATGCACAAATTGAAGGAGCTGCTGTTCCAGGTCATTGGCAACGAGCGTGAATTCGGTATACCCGAAGCCATGAATGACGCGATAATCTGCGGCCGCAGGCGAAGGTCCGGGGCAAGGAGACCAGTATTGCATGCTCCTTTCGTCGCGTATGTAAAAGGCTTCTGAATGGGTGTCCAATACCGGATCGTTCGACCAGGAACTGAGTTTGTTTTCCCGGCTGTTTTCGCTCCAGGTATAGCCGGCGCCGGTTTCCGAGACCGTAAAGCCGAAAGTCGGGTTGGCAATCACATTGATCCACGGCGCAGGCGGGAGAGAAGGAATGCCGCTTTTGGGGTCTGTGCGGATGACCATATGGTATTCAGTACCGGACGGTGAAAAACCCCCGTATCCATTGAAGTACTGAAGTTCCTGTATCCATTTTTCTACCGCGCGCGTGTCGTTTAAGTCTGTTATGCGCAGCGGAAGGTAACGGTCTGCCGGAGCGTTGGAATGCCACGATCCGGTTTCCTTTTTAATCGCTGTTTTGGATAAGTTAGGCCATTGCTTGTTCCAAACCACATGGGCTACATTCAATAACAAGGTTAAAGACTCAGGTGGTATCTGATCGGCCCTGTAAATAAACACACCTCCTCTTTTGTTCAATACCTCGCGCTCCTGGGAAGATTCAATAGCTATTTGAATCGCTTCCTGTATTTCGTCGATATAACCGGGTGCGTGCTCGTTGATGATCAGGAGTTCGGACTCGATTCCGCGCCTGCGCCAGAATGCATGGGCTTTGAGCAACAGGTTTACCTGCCGGAGCTGATTGGTTTCATGGATGCGAAACACCAGCAGTGGGAAGTCGCCTGAAATACCAAACGCCCAGAGGTCTTGCTGTTTCTTGCGGTTACTGCGGAGCGTCTGTGCATCGGCCCTGAAGGTTGCTACACCGAAAAGCAGATACGACGAGAGTTTATGGAATGTGTGTGCCTGATTGGCCCTGATACCCATGTGGTTCAGTTCAACCAGACCGTAAATCGATGCAAGATCCATCGCCCTGTTTACGGCCAGCTGGCTGTCGTAAATATTGGCCATCTCCAAGGCTTGCTCCCTGGATTTTGCAAACCCGAGACCGAAGCTCAACTGCGCTTTTTCACCGGGTTGAAGTATGATTTGTTTTCGCAGGCTTACAATCGGGTCTGTTACATTTCCCTGGGCACCTTGCAGTGCATAGCCATCGCACATTGCAATCGGATTGCTCAGGGTTCTTCCCCGGCCGATGAAATTCGATCTTTCCGTTTCAAAACCCACAGGTTTTATAACGTGGATCTGATTGCTGCAGGCAAAGGTGTGAACCAGGTACAGGGGAGATTCCTCTTTGGTGCGGGGCCTTCGTGTGGCTATAATGGCATGGTTCTCTGCGAGGTACTCCGTTTCTATGAAAAGCTTGGAGAAGGCAGGGTGCGCTTTGTGGTGTTCCTGTCCATGGAGCATAACCTCCGCATAGCTGCTTATTTCGAGCACCCTTTCGCGATCGGAGTAATTGGTAAAGGTGAGTCTCCTGAGTTCAATGGGATGATCGGGCGACACGAAAATTTCCGAAGTGGTCTCAATCCAACTGTCTACCCGTGAACTCACCACCTTGCCGTTGTGAAACCAGGTGTCGTAGCGGTCTGGCTTGCGTTTCACCGGCTGGTGCATGGCAGACCAATATTCGCCGCTTTGGATATCCTTGATATAAAAAAAGAGCCCCAGCGGATCTGTGCTTGCATCTTCCTGCCATCCATTTAACATGATGCCTTCTGTCTTGGCATAGCCGGTGCCGGCATGCGTGATCATGCTTGTAAAACTCCCATTCGACAAGGTGTGCAGGCGGGGTGGGCTCATGTCAAGTTCATCGATGCCGGCGTGTTCTGCCATATCATGACCTGCCGATTTGATGCCGGGTTCAAGTTCTGCATCTATGGGGTGCGGTTCTTTGATGGGCGTTCCCTTTGGTATGCGCTCCTGAAGTAAAAGCTCACAACTCTTTATCCGCCGGTCGGCATGGAAATGATTCCTGGTCGACCCGCCGTTGATTGCATTTTCCAACGCTATCAGGCCCATGCCATGGTGATGCACCATATAGGTTTTTACCACTTTTAATGCAGCTCCTTCCGGAAGGTGTGCGGGGGTAAAGTCTATCGCGTCGTAAAATCCGAAAGCGCCCAATGCCCCCAGCTTTTCCAGTGCGCTCAGATTCTTCATGGGCGCGGCAGCCTCCACCATCAATGCCAGCAGGCTGGCATACGGGGCAACGACATATTCATCGGCCAGTCCGCGCTTTAACCCAAGACCGGGTGCGCCAAATGTGCGGTATTGATAATGCAATTCAATGTTGAGAAAATAATAGGCGCTTTCCGACAGCCCCCACGGCAGGCTGCGGCTGTTGCCATATTTGATCTGCCAGTGGATTACGTTCCGGCAGGTTGTATTCATCATCGTATCCTCAAAAGACCGGAAAAACAACAGCGGCATGAGGTATTCGAACATGGTACCGCCCCAGGAGAGCAGCATTTCATCCTGGTTGATGCGGGTAAGTCTCCTGCTGAGCCTGAACCAATGCTCTACCGGCACATCTCCTTTGGCAATGGCGATGTATGAAGCAATTCTCGCTTCACTGGCGAGCAAATCGTAGGTGCTGTTGTCGAATTGCGCTGTGTCGAGGTTATAGCCAATGCTGAACAAGCCGCGGTCTTTCTGATAGAGGAAGGAAAAGTCCATCTCGTCTGCCAGGCTTTCCGCCATTTGTATGATGGCCATCGCCTGCCCATGCCAGCGGTCCAGCTGGTTCTTGCAGGCGTCGCCGGGTGGTGCATCCATCAGGCTGGAACGCAGTTCGTCGCAGGAAGTGTTGCCGGCTTCCATAAGCCTTTCCGGTGTAAACGATTGCCATTCATCGAGCACCATTTTCAGCTGTGCCCAAGGGCGCTCCAGCCAGAATTGGATATGTTCAACCATCCGCTGGTCGAGGTTATGATCGGCTGGAAACAGCGGCAGGTGCATCAGTTCCGCTGCAGGGGCTTCCATGGTCTTCAGGGTTGCGTGAACAAGCGGCAACGGCATGTCGGGCTGAACGGCCTCGTCCCAGGTGCGGAGCATAGATCTCACCAGGTGTTGCGCCGGTTCGAATGAAACCGTAAGCAGCGCCGTGTCGGTTTTGAGCGTTTCTGCAAAATTGTCGATACTGAGCAAGGTGTCACGGAAACCGGCGTGCAGCTGTTGGTACAATCGCTTGGATGCCATGGCGTCCTTCACTGCTTCCTTCACCGCAATCAGGCTGGCGGCCAGGTTGCCGGAATCAACCGTGGAAATATAAGCGGGCTGCAATACGGCCCCCGAATCGGTGGCATACCAGTTGAAAAAGTGGCCTTTGTATTTCTCGAGCGGCACAAGCGCCTGCAGGGCATCGTGTTGCCGCTGCAAATAAGCTCCAAGCGTTAAATAGCCGAGGTTGAAGGCCGCACTGTTCGATACCATGGCCAGGCCGATATTGGTCGGAGAAGTTCTGTTTGTTTCCGGTAAGGATGGGTTCTCCTGGTAATTGTCTGGTGGCAGCCAGTTGTGCCCTGCATGAACAAAACGCTCAAAATAGGCCCAGGTGCGCCGGGCGTATAAACGCATTCTCAAACGTTCATCTGCGGTGATGGCCGTCCGCACCTTCTTCAATGGCAGGCTGATATACCATACATAAAAGGGCGATCCGAACCAGAGCAGGAAAAACGGAGTGACCACCCAAAGGTGTTCCGGTCTGGTGCAAAGGGCAAAGATGAAAATACCCAAACCGAGCAGCATCGGAACAAGCATCCAGCGCAGGTAAGGCCCCAATGCATGCCGGTTTTGGCTTGCAACCTGTGAAGCAGTAGCCCATTCAAGCAACCATTTTCTGGATACAGCCAGCCGATAAAGGGTTCTGCCAATGGCGTCGAGTTGCACATAGGCCTGGTGCGGCGCAATGACCACGGTAGAAATGGCCTGGATGCTGTGAATCCGCATATTGTCCCATACTTTGACCATGTGCAGTTTCCAGCGTACCCTGGCAGGCCGGTTCAGCAAGTCGCTCGAGAGGGTGATATAGGTAGGAAAGGCGATGATACCGAAGGCCGCCAATACCCATATCCAATTCGCCCCGGGCAGCCAGAAGATGCCGGCGACGAAGAATATGGTCAGGAAAAAGAAATTCAATGACCTGCGGAGGTTGTCGAATATTTTCCATTTCGAAAGGAGACTGATCGGGTTATTCGCCTTGCCTGTTGCCGACGGAACCCGTGGGAATAGCCAGGCCGCAATCTGCCAGTCGCCGCGGGTCCAGCGATGGTTTCTTTTGGTATAGGCGCCGTAAGTGGCCGGATAATCGTCGAATAGCTCGATGTCGGTGGCCAGGCCGGTGCGCACATACGCGCTTTCGATCAGATCGTGTGAGAGGATTCTGTTTTCAGGAAACTGATCTGTCAGCACCTGGTGAAAAGCCCTGACATCGTAGATTCCCTTGCCGGTAAAACTGGCTTCTCCGCTGAGGTCCTGGTAAATATCCGAAACAGCGGCTGAATAAGGGTCCAGACCTACATTGCCGGAAAAAATCCTGGAAAACCGCGTGCTTTTCTCCGATTCCGGCGCAAAGGAAATACGCGGTTGCACGATCGTATATCCTTTGGTTACCCGCTTCTTGTCTGTGTCGTACCAGGCCCGGTTCAGGGGATGGGCAATGGTATTGATGAGTTTCTTAGCCGACCCGGGAGGCAGTTGGGTATCTGCATCGAGGGTGATGACAAATTGGATGGGATGCAGCAGCGCCGATTCCGCAAAGTCGCCCGCAATCCGCGTATACGAAGTGGAAGCTGAAGGCTGGCAGATCATACGGTTCAGTTCTTCCAGCTTTCCGCGCTTTCTTTCCCAACCCATCCAGGTGTTTTCGGCTGCATTCCACAGGCGTTCGCGGTGCAAAAGGAAGAATCTGTCGCCGTAGCGGGAGCGGTACTTCTGATTCAGTTGCCCGATGGCTGCCGCTGCGGCCTGAATAATGTCTTCATCACCGGGTAACACCTGCTCCGCTGCGTCGGGCAGGTCTGAAAGCAAGGCGAATTGCAGGCCGGGGTCCGGATTGCCCAAAAAGTGAACCTCCAGGGTCTCAATCTGCCGGAGTGCGTCCTGCGGCGAAACCAGCAGCGTGGGCATCACCACCAGGGTTCTCAGACTATCCGGCAACGCCGGCTTGTCGTTCAACTTCGGCAGAATACGCGGTGCCAGGAAAAAGGCAAAGAAGCGGTTCACCACGGCAATGGATAAATCGAGCGCAGGGAAAACAGCCACCAGAATCACCGCCCAGATAATGCCCAGGCTGTGGCTTACGGCACCCGACGCCAGCCATAGCCCGCCGATGAATACCAGCGCAAGGACGCCTACGCTGAGCAGGTAGAGGGAAAAGTGTTTCTCATAAGCGCGGATGATGCGTTCGCGCAGCGGACTCCTGCAGGCGGTTTTGCGCATCAACTCCACATAACCATCGCCGAGCAGGTAATAACCTATATGACGCTGTACGCCATGGGCACCAAAATCAGGCTCCCTGCTGCCTGCCGCTTGCCGCAGGTCGGCTGCGCGGGCCAGTTCAAGGGCAACCCTGGCAACTTCGATCTCTGTAAGGTGTGAACGCCGGCTTACCCGCTCCACCGTTTTGCGGTAGCTGTCACGGGTTTGGAAATCCATCAGCAGGTAATCGCCCGAAGGATCCTGTTTCAGTACATCGTGCAAGAGCGAACACTCCTCCACAAAATCAGACCAATCCACTTCCAGAATTTGCCGCAACGACAAAACAGCGTTCTGCACATTCACTTCCAGCCACGATTCTTTTTGCGCCTCGTGGCGGATGGCGTCTTCCAGTGTGATTTCGTATTGATTAATCCGGTAGTTGAACCAGCGTTTTTGTTCCTCGAACAGCAAGCCATTGGTTTGCAGATGGTTGAACAACTCGATGAGGGCAGATAAGCCCGCCTTTTTGGCGTGTTCCTTGTACCAGCCCGAGATGGCCTGCGCATACACCCCGGGTTCTTCCAGGTCTTCTTTTTGTATAGCCGCCACGAATTTCTCCACCTCAATGCGGAGCTTCTTCTGCTCCAGTATCGTGGCCGCCTTTTCAGACAGGATCTGAATCAGAAACAGGCGGACCATGATCGGTATGGCCCAGATCTCGCCGATCTGCAGCGGCGATTCTTCCTGGTAATTGCGGATGTATTCCGTTGTGACCTCCCGGTCCAGCACATTGTCGGTATGCGTAAGCAGATTCAGAATAATCTCGTACACCCGCGGAAACCCGATATGCTCTCCCTTGGAAAGCAAGGGAATGGTCTTGTGATAGCTTACCGGGAAGTCGATGCCAATTTGAACGATTTGCTCCTGAATGATATAAAAATTGTCCAGCAGCCATTCCGAAGCCGGAGAGATTTCCTTTTCCGCTTTGACGATCGACGACAAGGTGCGATAGGTCTCAGTGAGCACCTCTTTCGATTGACCCAGTATCGGTTGTATCGGCCTCGGCCGGGTATTCCCGGGCATTGCCTTGTGAATCCGGGCCAGGCTGATGGCGCTTTCCCGCAAAAAGGCGGCGTTAAACGATACGGTTAAATGTTTTTTCATGTCGATACACCGATAAGGCAATCCAATCTTTCAGTGAATCTGCTTTGAAAGCACCCGTTGTCAGACACCAACCTTACAACAGGCTCCAATGGTCAATCAGGGCGTCGTGGCCTACTGTAGCCCCGGGGTCGTATCACCGCCCTGCGCATCAACCCGAACCGCAGACGGGCCATCTGCCCATGCCGGTACTCGGCGGGAAGGGAATGCAATCCCCACTCCACAGCCTTTTTCGGTCCGGAGCAGGTTTTCAGCGGCGCGCTGCGGCATGAACAAAGTTATGAAATTTTATTCAAAATGATTATTATATTTCCGAATTATCTTAATTGTTTATTTATTCAAACCTGACCGCATGCAGGCATCTTCCATATTTTCATGGAATCACCGGCCAACACTGCTTATTGGGCGTGCCGGCCTGCGGCGCGGCCGGG
Source organism: Bacteroidota bacterium (assembly GCA_046314695.1). GTDB lineage: Bacteria > Bacteroidota > Bacteroidia > NS11-12g > UBA955 > REEB481. The sequence goes on from JBKDBI010000070.1 coordinate 9,124, forward strand.
CTATCCGCTGCAAGTCCTCGGCCCTTCATGCTTCAGGGCCTCCGGGCTTTCCGCTGCTATCCCTCACGCGGCCACGGGAATGGGGTGGAGGGTGGGAATGGATGGTTGTTGGAACG
>JBKDBI010000071.1:0-11178 GCA_046314695.1 Bacteroidota bacterium
GATGTATTGCCATCGCCAAAGGCCCAGACATAATTCAGGCCGGTGTAGGAAGCGCTGCTTTTGTTGGTGAAGGTGAATTCGTTTCCAAACTGGCAGGAATCGGTATAACTCACATCGAAGTCGATGTTCAGGAATTGGGTGCGCACATTGCCACGTGCGGGGTTTGAGCTCAGGTAATCCGGCAGGATATTGTCATGTTCGAATACAGCAACATGGTAAACGGTATTGGGCTTCAGGCCGGTAATCGTGATGTTGTTGCCCAGAAAGCTGTATACGACAAAGTTGCCAGTTCCAACCTCCGAACCTGTTCCGAAGGCCGAAAACGCCGTGTATACGGTTCCGTCTGAAGGCACATCGTCTACAGCGGCTCCTTCCTTGACGAAAACGACGCATCTGGCACCGTTTCCGCGCGACCAGTTGATGCGCAGCGAGGTACAGGTGATGTTCTGAAAAGTTACATTGCTGGCCTGTACGGTTGGTTCAGCGGCATATACCGTTTGCGAATCTGTAAAAAGCCCGGCGGCTAGTGCCAGCAGAAACAGAGTCGATTTCCGGAGAATCATTCTTGCAAATATACCTTCCTGTTTGTCAGAATATTGCAGATTATGGCTTGATTTTTCGTAGGTTAAGGAGGTTTTATGTCACTTTAGACCCCCAAATGAATCTGGTCGTATTCCAACAATGGTTTTCCCATGTAGCGCAACAAGATTTGCGCGACGGTTAAAACGTCTTTCTGGCAGTAAACACGGATGCGTTCCAGGTCGTTTTCTACCCAATAAACCCTGCCGACCTGGCTGCCGTCGATATCGTCTTTCGGCGTGGGGACGCCAAGGGTATGCGCCAGCAGATTCAGGCTCGTATAGCTCTTGTAATCGCCAAACTTCCAGAGTTCCATGGTGTCGAGGTGCGGAACTTCCCAAGGCTTTTTGCCCGCTAAATCGAGTGCGGGTGGGAGCGCGATGCCGTGAACCAGCATCCTTCTTCCCAAATAGGGGAAATCGAATTCCTTGCCGTTATGGGCGACAAGTCTGGCATCGCGGTCGCTGAAATGACGGCGCAACAGTTCGGCAAATGCTGCGAGTATTTCCCGTTCGTCATGCCCGAAGAAAGACCGTACCCTGAACTGTATCGGTCCGCCGGCGTAAGCAAAATAGCCGGCAGAAATACAGATTACCTTGCCGAATTCGCTGTAAATGGAGGCGCGCTCCCAGGCTTCTTCGGGCGTCTGGTCTTTGGCGATATGCCGTGCCTTCAGCTCCCATAACTTTTGCCAGTCGTCGCTCAACTCGCCGAAGGCAGCTTTACCAGGAGCCGTTTCGATGTCCAGGAATAACAGTTTGGTAAGGTCGAGGTGCTTGAGGAATTCCATGCGGGCGGATCTGTTGGTGAATGCATTACATGCTGCGCACGTACACTTCGTAGCGGTAGGTGATTTTTCGTGCTTCGCCGGGTTTCAGATCGGTTTCCCAACTGAGCTTATTCCATTTATTCAGGCCGCCGCTCATCTGGAGCAAGGATTCTGTTTTCCAGGCCTCGCTGCAGCTCAGCGGATTGCCGTGCAACAAACGCGAAGCGCGGTAGCGAACGGTTTTGTTGCTGTAGTTGCGTATTTCAAGTGTGGCATCCACAGTCAACAGATCCCAGGATTGGTCGCGGTTTGCGCGCACTTGTTCCTTGCGGGCTGATTCGCTTTCCGTGTGGTTGCTCACTATATCCGGAGCGGTGCTTATGTCGACCGTTGCCACGGCTCCATTGGGTGTATAACGCAGGGGTGACTGCCCGATGGCGGTGCGCTTGTCTTTGTCTGCTGTTTCAATCATCACCGGCGCTGCGGTGAGCGGTGCGCCCAAGGTATTGGTGAAGCGGATGCGGTGCATGGCCGCCAGGTTCTCCTGGTTGGCGTAAGGGTAGGCGCTGTAAGGTACATTGTCGTCGCCGCGGTTCACTGCCAGCTCGGTTTCGTACACATGGCTGGTTTTGATTTTCCCTTCCAGCAAGCGGTATTGCATCACGCTGCTGTGGCGCATGGATGTGTTCTGCAGGCTGTACATGTAGAAGTCTTCCACGGCAGAACCGCTGAAATCGCTGCTGCCGTCGCCGTCGGCAAAACGCTCGAAGGAAACGGCTCGGTTGTCGTAAGCGAATCCAGGTGCTTCAGATTCGAACTTGTAAACATTGCCTTCAATACCTTGTGTAATCAGGGCTTCGCGTCCGAATTCAGAAAAGGCGGCTTGACCTATCACAAGGTTCAGACTGGTACCTTCAAAGGCCGGTCCGGCATTGGCCACTTCGGCCTGCAGCACAAGGCTGGCTTCGTCGTTGCCCAGCAATTCAAGCCGGTAGGAGGGGTGCCAGCTCAAGGATTGGCTGAGGTAGGTGATGCCGAGGTCTTTTTCCTTGCCCTGGCCTTTGAAACGAATGGCCAGGTTTTCAACGGCTTTGGGTTGTTTCAGGCTATCGTTGGGTTTGACACTCCATTCCACCGCGCGGATATCGCTGCCCTGCAGCACCTTCCAGCCGCTGCCGGTGCGGATACCCAGTTGCCAGCTGCCACCAAATTCGCGCAAGTTGGCAAACTCATACCCATAGAGTTTTTCGATCGTGCCTTCGTGGCGCTGCGGCGGCTCGCCCTGGGTGATTACGATGGCCTGTTTCCCGATATTGGCTTTGAGCAGGGCTGGCAGGCTGATGGCTTCCTTCGGTGCCAGCATCGAATCGCGGTAACGCTCGGCGCTGATGATGCCGTCTTTGGAACTGAACCAGATGCTGCCGGCTGCGGCTCCCGGGATATCGGCGTCGCGCAGGATATACCGGCCCGATTCGGTATTCACTTTGCCGCTGCGCTGGATATAGGAAGCGCCGTTCTTATAGATATGGATGCTGCGCGTTTGCAGTCCGACCTGTGCACAGGCACTGACAGCCGAAGCAAGCAGGAGCAGGGTGAGGAGTTGGGGGCGTGTTTGCATGGTTTCGGGTTCGAATATAGCGCATCGACTTGCCGGCCGGAACAAATTACGCGCTTATAAACGCTTATATCTGTTTCGTTTTGTGTATATTGTTATCGTTAGAATGTCAAAAATATTATCATGTTACTGAACTGTCACAGCTGGTTCAGCCTGCGCTACGGGATACGCTCGCCGGAGCAATTGCTGGATTGGTATTACCCGAAGGAAGGGGAGGAGGAAGCGGAGCGGGAAGTGTTGCATCCGCTTGAACAGTTGTTGCCGGGTGCCTGGCGTGCGCGAAGGCAGGATGAACTTCAGGATGCGCTGCCGGGCATACCGCCGCTGCTGGCGCTGACGGATATCAATGCGATGTCGGGGATTCCTGATTTTTTTCGTCTGGCAGCGGCCCGCGGTATCCGTGTGGCCGGCGGGGTCGATTTCCGCAACGGCGCGCGGCAGCTCTATGTGGCCTTGCCTTTCAACGCTGCAGGCTATGAAGAGATGAACCGCTGGCTGAGTGCGCATCTCATGGAGCAGCGTCCTTTTCCTTCCCGCGCGCCTGCTTTCGAACATTGTGCAGTGGTTTATCCGCTTGCGGAGGTGTTGAAGGGCGACTTCGCGGCAGGCCTGCGCAGCCATGAGTATATCGGCGTGAAGCCATCCGACATGAAAAGGCTCCCGCTGCTGCGCCTGGCCTGTCCGGAGAAGATGGTTGCACTTTGCACTGCCACGTTCCGCGACAAGATCGATTTCAATACGCACCGCCTCCTGCGCAGCATCGATGCCAACTGCCTGCTCAGCCGCCTGCCCGAAGCGCATTGTGGCCGGCCCGATGAGCTGCTGCGCACGCCTGAACAGGTCTTGCAGGTCTATGCCGACTATCCGGCCCTGCTTACCCGCGCGGTGAATCTGTTGGAACGCTGCTGTTTCGCACCTGAATTCGGTGAAAACCAGAACAAGCGCTGCTTCAGCGGTCAGCCCGACGAAGATGTGCGCTTGCTGCGGCAACTGGCAGAGGAAGGCTTGCGGGATCGCTATCCGAAGGTGGACCGCAAACTGCGGCAGCGGTTGGACAAGGAACTGCATACCATTATCGGGTTGGGGTTTACGGCCTATTTCCTCATCAGCTGGGACATGGTGCGCTACGCCCGCAGCCGCGGCTATTTCCATGTCGGGCGGGGCAGCGGGGCCAACAGCCTGGTGGCTTACTGTCTTTACATCACCAATGTAGACCCGGTGGAGCTCGATCTCTATTTCGAGCGCTTCATCAACCCGCACCGCAGCAGTCCGCCCGATTTCGACCTCGACTTCAGCTGGAAAGACCGCGACGACGTGATCCGCTATGTGTTTGAGCGGCACGGGCCGGAACATACGGCCTTGCTGGCCACTTACAGCACTTTTCAGACCGGAGCGGTGGTGCGCGAATTGGGCAAGGTGTTTGGATTTCCGAAGGAAGAGATAGACAGCATCCTCGACAAGCCCTCGTACCGGAGAACGGCGCTGCGCAGGCCTGAGACAGGCGACCGCGACATGCTGGGGCTGATGTTTCGCTATGCGCAGCGCATCCACGACATGCCGAATTACCGCAGCATCCACGCCGGTGGCATCCTGATCAGTCACCGCCCGATTTTCGCTTACAGTGCCACCGACCTGCCGCCGAAAGGCTTTCCGACGGTGCAGTTCAGCATGCTGGAGGCGGAAGACCTGGGTTTGCACAAGTTCGATGTACTCAGCCAGCGCGGGTTGGGCCATATCCGCGATGCGGTGGACATCGTGCAGCAGAACCGCGGTATAGAATTGGATATCCACCGGATCAACGACTTCAAGCGCGACGAGCGGGTGGCGCGGCTGATTGCACATGGGCGCACGATGGGTTGTTTTTACGTCGAAAGCCCGGCCATGCGGCAGTTGTTGCGCAAGCTGCGCTGCTGCGATTATCCGACGCTGGTGGCGGCCAGCAGCGTGATACGGCCCGGTGTGTCGTCGAGCGGCATGATGCGCGAGTACATCCTGCGGCATACCGATCCGCAGCAGCGTGCCAGGGCGCATCCGGTGCTGATGGAGTTGATGCCCGACACCTATGGGGTGATGGTGTACCAGGAGGATGTAATCCGTGTGGCGCATCTCTTTGCCGGGCTCGGGCTCGACGAGAGCGATGTGCTGCGCCGCGGGATGAGCGGGAAATTCCGCAGCCGGGCCGAGTTCAAGCGTGTACAGGAACGTTTCTTCGAAAGCTGCAGGCAACGCGGTCATGCCGAAGAACTCATTGCCGGTGTATGGCAACAGATCGAAAGCTTTGCCGGATACAGTTTTGCCAAAGGCCACAGCGCCAGTTATGCGGTGGAAAGCTATCAGAGCCTGTACCTGAAGGCCCATTATCCGCTGGAGTTCTACACGGCGGTAATCAACAATTTCGGTGGGTTCTACCGCACCGAATTCTATGTACATGCGGCGCGGCAATGCGGAGCCAATGTGGAGGCACCCTGCGTGAACCGGAGCCTGGCGCATTGCCGGCTGGAAGCGCAGACGCTGTACCTGGGCCTGTCGATGATTTCGGGTATTGAGCAGCAGACGGTGGAAGCGATTCTGCGCGCCCGGGCGGCCGAAGGACCTTTTGCCGGCATGGCCGATTTTGTGGCGCGCACCTCTTGCGGACTCGAGCAGCTGAAGTTGCTGGTGCGGATCGGTGCCCTGCGCTTCGCCGGCAAGTCGAAGAAGGCCTTGATGTGGGAAGCCCATTGGCTGCTGAACAAGCAACCTGTGGTGCCGGCCTCACAACCGCTGTTCCGCGAGGCACCGCGCAGCTATACCTTGCCCGAGCTGACGGAGCTGCCGCTGGAGGATGCGTTCGAACAGCTGGAGCTGCTGGGTTTTCCGCTTTGCGACCCTTTTGCGCTGGTCGACCCCTCAGCGCGCGACCCGCAGGCGGCCGGAGCGGTGGATCCGGAACGCTTGGGCGTGGGTGCGCGCATTGTCTGCGAAGGCTATCTGGTTACCGTGAAGCCCACGCGCACCCGCAAGGGCGAAGAGATGAATTTTGGCACCTGGACAGACCGGCGGGGACAGTTTTTTGATACCGTTCATTTTCCGCCATCCGTGCGGGCTTTCCCTTTCCGCGGGCGGGGTGTTTACCGCATCAGCGGCCGCGTGTATGAAGATTTTGGTGTTTACGGCATCGAGGCAGACCGCATGGAACGCCTGCCGTATGTGCATGATCCGAGGTATGGGTGAGGGGTTATTTTTCTCTGAATTGTTCAAAGAAGCTCAAGTCAGGCTCGTAAACAACTCTTGGAGTAACCCCAAGTTCTTTTTTCTCAAACATCTCTACCAACTTCTCGCCATCAATTAATTCGAGCTTGATGTTGTTTCTTTCAATGTCCAGAGCGGCTTTGGCAAAGGTGCCGGTTGTTATAATGAGACCTTTCTCAACGCTCCGTTTGTTAGTTTCCATCACGCCAATAAAAGCCTGTACTTTTTCTGTGGGAACCGTTCCACTGTAGCGTTTACACTGGAAGTAGACACTCATATTGACAAACGGGTTCAGTTTCAGATTGGCATATCCATCAATTCCACCATCATGAGACATTTGGGTTATTTCGATGTTTTCGAAATCATATTCACGAAGCAGTCTTCCACACAATTGCTCAAATCCTTTCGGAGAAAGGCTTTGTAATACTTCAAGAAGTGTTGGTTTTATACTGGTGTTGTTGGCAGAAGGTTCAAGTTCGTCCTGTATTTCAACTATGGACTGCGTATCGATAGTTGTTGATGCTCCGGACTTTCCGTCGCGCATATCCTGAAATATTTTCACCCATTTCAGGAAAATAGCTCTCGCTTGTTCTTCGTTCAGGTGGGTTTCCCATCCTTTGTGGCTAAGAGCCCAGACACCATACTTTGAAGAGCTTAACAATTCTTCCCAAACCAAATACTGGCGTGCCCATGCCAGTTGATTCTGGAATTTTAAGACACCTGATTTTTCATGACGTTCATTCAGTATATTTTCACTTAAGTTGAATTTTTCGCCTATCCACTCAGTTACTTCTTTTGGGCGAGCTGATCCTCCCAGATCTCTCAGGGCATCCAGAATAGGTCCAAACCACTTAATGAATTCACTCTTACGCGCTTTTGTGTTCTTGGTCATTTGCGGTACAATATTCAACTTAGTTTATGAATGACTTGATTCAATGTTCTTGATCAGAGCAGATATTTCATCTCGCAACATGGGTAGATGGTTGTCCACTACACTTTGAATGGTTTCATCGGAAATGCTGTCATAAGCGTGAATGATAAGATTACGGAGCGCAATTATATTTTTTAGCGTTAGTTATCGGGTATTCTGGGGCAACGTGCGTGATACGTCTGACTGCTTCACCGATGATTTCTAAATTTCGTTCAATAGCTTTTTTCTGCATAAGTTGACCAAGGGAGTCCTTGTTATGCTGAAAAGATGGTGCTTTGAAGGATTCTATTTCAGCACAAGCTAAAGATATATCATAAAGATATTTAAGAATCTTCTCTTCCATAGATGATTCGTTTATCCCGATCCACCACCCTTCTGAAAACCGGATTCCGGATGGCCTGGTTCTCAACGAGATCAACCTGGCGATGGAACAGTGCTTCCAGTTCTGATTTGAAGTTCATGTAATTGCTGAAGTATCCCGACTTGTCTATTGGGTTGAATTGCACCAGCAAGTCTATGTCGCTGGTGTCGTTGAATGAAGGTGTGTTAGCGGATCCAAACAGGTACAGTGATCTTACATTATGCTTTTGGCACAAAGTATAAAGTTGCGTCCGGTAAGGGTCTACCTTGAACATGCAACGAAAATAAGCATAACATGCCGCGTTCCTGCAGGGGTTTTCCGGACAAGCCGGGTGTGTTTCTCCTTCTGTGACAAGTGGAATTCATGGCAGTATAGTGCCCACCCGCGTTTTATCCCCTACCTTTGCGGTCTTAATACCAACGATTGAATCCCTTTGAACAACTGGGTGTGAGCAGCGAAATACAGGCTGCCATCGCCCGCCTGGGTTTTGAACAACCCACGCCTATCCAGGAACAAGCCATTCCCGTTCTGCTCGAAACCGGCCGCGATCTCACTGCCCTGGCGCAGACCGGAACCGGAAAAACAGCCGCATTTGGCATTCCCCTTATCCAACTTTTGGATGCAAGCATCAACCAGTTACAGGCCCTGGTGATTTGTCCGACCCGCGAACTGTGCCTGCAAATTTCACGCGATCTCGAATCGTATGCCGTGAATATTCCCGGTGTCGAAATCGCTGCAGTCTATGGCGGCAGCAGCATCGATAAACAGATCAAGGCCATTCGTGGCGGCGCCCAGATTGTGGTAGCCACCCCCGGCCGCCTGATGGATCTGATGAGCCGCAAGGCCGTGCACCTCGAGAAAGTGCGTTTTGTGGTGCTCGACGAAGCAGACGAAATGCTGAACATGGGTTTTGAAGAGGATGTGGAGCATATCCTTTCCTTCACTCCGGCCGTGAAGCGCGTGTGTCTGTTCTCGGCTACCATGCCCCCGGAAATCCGCCGCATCGCCAAGAAATACATGACCGATCCGGTGGAAGTGGCCGTAGGCAAAGCCAACTCAGGCAATGCCAATATCGAACACGAATATGCTGTCGTGCAGGCGCGCGATAAGTATCCTACCTTGAAGCGGGTGCTTGACTACACGGGCGATTCATTCTACGGCATCGTCTTCCTGACGACCAAGATGGAAACCCAGGATATTTCGGATAAGCTTATCCGCGACGGCTACAGCGCAGATTGCCTCCACGGCGACCTGAGCCAGCAACAACGCGATAAGGTGATGAACCGTTTCCGCCACAAAGCCGTTCGTATCCTGCTCGCTACCGACGTGGCAGCCCGCGGCATCGATGTAAGCGGACTCACACACGTGATCCATTACAACCTTCCCGATGCGATTGAGAACTACACCCACCGCAGTGGCCGGACTGCCCGCGCCGGAAAAAGTGGTATTTCCTTTACCCTTTTGAATGTGCGCGAATCGTACAAGCTGAAGGAAATCGAAAAGAAGTCAGGTATCACTTTCAAGCGGATACAGATTCCCAGTGCCCGCGAAGTGCTTGACCGTAAACTGCTCAATTTCACCCAGCACATAGCCAGCCAGTTGGTAGACGAGAGCCTGTTCGATGCTGAGAACTTCCAGAACATGGAAGTGCTGATGGCCATGGAAAAACAGGATCTGGTGAAGAAGATTCTTTCGCTGGAGCTGAACCGATTTGCGGCTGATTACCTCGATGCTCCCGATCTGAACGTGAGCGGCAAGACTGCCGAATCGATGGATCAGAGCGAAGGTGGTGGTTCACGCGTATTTGTGAGCGTAGGCAAGAAAGACGGTTTCGATACCCTTGGTTTCAAAGATTGGGTTGCCGATCTGTGCGGCCTGAAGAAAAAACAGCTCCATGTGTATGTAAAAGGCGTTTACTCGTTTGTGGATGTGACGCCAACCTTGGTGCCTGCTGTTTTGGAAGGACTCAATGGTGCACAATTCAACGAACGTTCGGTGCGTGCAGAACTTACTGCCTCCAAGGCCGGTGGTTTTCAGCCTGAAGGTTCCTGGAAGAAGAAAGACGATGGAAACCGCGGAGGCGGTGGCGGATATGGAAAGAAGTCTTACGGCGACAACAAAGGCCGGCAGGGTGGAGGCTATAAAGGCAAGTCTGACCGCAAGTCTTACGGCAGCGGAGAGTCGCGCGGGTTCAAGAAGCGCGCTTACTGATTCTGTTCAATAGCCGTAACGGTCGGCCCAGCGGCTGCGCAGGAATTTTCTGATTTCTTCTTCGCGTGCATTCTGCCCGGGATCGTAGAAAACGGTTCCGCGCAGCGCATCCGGCAGGTATTCCTGCAGGGCAAAGCCACCGGGATAATCGTGCGGGTATTGGTAGCCACTTCCATAGCCAACACTCTTTAGTAAGGAATTGGCAGCATTCCGCAGGTGGATTGGCACGGGTAAATCTCCTGTTTTACGCACGGTGTCTTGCGCCATGCCGATGGCCAGGTATGCCCGGTTGCTTTTCGGGCTCGAAGCCAGGTACGTCGCACATTGGCTCAGGATGATGCGCGCCTCGGGCATGCCGGTCATTTCCACTGCCTGGAAGCAAGCCGTTGCCAGTGCCAGGGCCGTTGGGTTGGCGTTGCCAATGTCTTCTGAGGCCAGGATGAGCATGCGCCGGGCGATGAAACGGATTTCTTCACCGCCTTCCAGCATACGGGCCAGCCAGTAAACAGCCGCATTTGGGTCACTTCCGCGGATGCTCTTGATGAAAGCGGAAATAACATCGTAGTGCATCTCGCCCGATTTGTCGTACGCGGCTTGTTTGTGCAGCAGGACGGCGGCCACTTTTTCGTCGGAGATTTCTACGTTGCCGTTTTGGGCCATTCCGGCAAGCAGTTCCAGCAGGTTCAGCAGTTTGCGTGCATCGCCGCCGGCGTGGTGAAAGAGTGCGGCGGCAGAGCGGATTTCGAATTCCAGTTCCTTCAGTTGATCATCTTTTTCGATGGCGCGTTTGAGCACCGCAGACAGGGCTTCCTCACCCAACTCCTTTAGTATGTAGGTCTGGCATCGGCTCAGCAGGGCCCTGTTCACTTCAAAGCCCGGGTTTTCAGTAGTGGCGCCTATTAACGCTATTTCACCTGCTTCCACAGCACCGAGCAGGGCGTCTTGCTGCGCTTTGTTGAAGCGGTGGATCTCGTCGATGAAGAGGATGAGTTTCCCGTTGGTGCGTGCCTCATCGATCACTTTGCGCAGTTCGCTTACGCCGGCGCTGATGGCGCTCAGTTTACGCAAGGGCAGGCCGGCTTCATTACCCAGGATATTGGCGAGCGTAGTTTTCCCCGAGCCGGGTGGGCCCCAAAGGATCAGGTTGGGAACGACACCGGCATGCAGAGCAATCCGCAGCGGACCATTTTCACCTGTCAGATGTTCTTGCCCGCAGAGTTCATCCAGTCTTGCGGGCCGCATGCGTTCGGCCAGGGGGATGGAGTTCACGGTGTAAACATAATGCAAGATCAACCTAGGTGACTTCACACATCTTTCGATTGCTTGTTTTCCAAGGAAAGCAAAAGCTTTCTGCCGGTTATATATTTGCCGACCATGTTGCTACAGGGAAAAACCGCATTGATTACCGGGGCGACCCGCGGAATTGGAAAAGGTCTTGCACGCCGCTTTGCGGCTGAAGGCGCCAATATTGCGTTCACGTA
>JBKDBI010000072.1:0-10182 GCA_046314695.1 Bacteroidota bacterium
GCTTTCCTTCCCTCCGGCTCAAGCGTCTACAAAGACCTGCACGGCTTGGGCACTGCTCCGCTGAAAGGCAATATCTCCAATTCCACTGCTGCCGACACTACCGGTATTTTCGTATTGGCCACTGCCCCGCACGGCCTCAACCCCCTGGGGCATCCTGAACCCATCGCCCGCTTCCGCGCCGTGCAGGCCTGTGTCGGTTCCCCCATGCAGTTCACCAACGAAAGCAGGGATTTCAAAGACAGCATTGCCTACCAGCTCTGGGATTTTGGCACCGGCAACTCCGCCGATACCAGCAACCTGGTTAGTCCGACCTTTACGTACAATACCGCCGGCACTTTCCGTGTGAAACTGCGCATCAAAAACCGCCTGGATCTGGTGGACAGCATCGAGCGCCTGGTGACTGTTCACCCTTTGCCGGTGGCCATTTTCACTCCCGATACCGTGTGTCCGGGTTTGCCCGCCCGATTTGCAAGCAACAGCACCATCAGCAGCGGCAGCATTATCCGCACCGACTGGCAATTCGGAGACGGCAACAGCGATACCGGATTGTCTGTAACCCATACGTACGCTGCACCCGGCAAATACAATGTAACCCTTACGGTGCGCAGCGCCAGAGGCTGCATGGCCACTGCCACGGACACTGCAGTGGTATTGCCCGATCCCAAACCGGCTTTCAGCGTAGCCGATTATTGTCTTGGAGATACGGCGCGCTTGAGCGGCTCCGGCGGCAATGCACAGGATACTGTGAATCACTGGATTTGGTCGGTAGAAGGCAGCAGGCCTGACACTGCGCGGACCAGCAGCTATCTTCCGCCCCTCCCGGGTACCTACAAAGCCCGTCTGGTTGTAAATACCGCCCGCGGTTGTATAGCTGTGGCGCGCGATACCTTCATGGTCTTCCCGCCGGCAGCGCCTGCCCTTACCGTCAACAATGCTTGCCCGAACGATCCCATCGATTTCGTGGGCAATGGCGGAACGGCCGGAGACACAATCAACGGTTGGGAATGGGAAGTCAATGGCAGTCCGGCTGCCAACCTGCGCAGCTTCCAGAGCAGCTTTAGTTCTTCGGGCCGCTATGGCGTAAAGCTTCGTGTACGCACACAGTCCGGTTGCCGCGATTCGGTGAGCGACACCTTTGTGGTGCACGCCCGTCCGGTTCCACGCTTTTCCCTCGATCCTTCGGTCCGTCCGAACGACTCCATCCAATGCGCGGGTGGCAACCGTTTCACCCTGCGCAATGCCAGTCGCAGCGGTGATACCCAAACCCTGGCTTCTTCGCTCTGGTATTGGGACAACAATGCAAGTGCAGGATCCAACAGTTTCAGCAAGGCTACATCGGGTATAGTAAAAGCTACGCTCGTGGTGCGCAGTTCGCAGGGCTGTACCGACAGTCTCAGCCGCAATTACATGGTTCAGCCCAGTCCCGCACTGCGCTGGGGGCATCTGAACAGCTGCCTGCCCACACCCATTGTCTTCAACGATCTTACCGATTATACCGGCATTACACTCAATGAACGGCAATGGCAGTTCGGAGATGGCAACGTGCGGTTTGGCACCACACCCAGCGTACAGCACCTGTATGTGAATCCGGGTACTTACGCGATCAAACTGATCACGACCACATCCGGCAGCTGCCGCGATACGCTCGAGAAGACCCTGACCTTCGGCAGCCTGCCGTCGATCGATATCACACCATTGGGCAATCTGCCTTTCTGCGCCGGCGACTCGATCCTGCTTACCGTAACCGGTGGAGACAGCATGCGCTGGTTCGACGGCAACCGCACCAGCAGCCGCTACTTCAGCACTCCGGGTTATAAGAAAGCCATCACCTACGGCTCACCGCTCTGTTTCAGTGAAGACAGCTTCCTGGTAAGCGTATTTGCCCGTCCGGCGGTGAATGCAGGCCGCGACACCTTCATTTACCGCGGCAAGCCTATCGTGCTGTTAGGCAGCGGTGGCGGAAACTTCCGCTGGGAACCGGCTGCTTACTGCCGCACACCCAATGCCGCCAGTACGGAAGTCAACCCGCCTTCGGATACTTTCTTCATACTCAGCGTGAGCGATGCCAATGCCTGCCGCGCCTTCGACACGGTTCGGGTGCGGGTATTGGACCTTCCACCTCCCGTGGTAACCTTCATACCGAACATGATTACCCCGAACGACGACCGTTCGAACGATGTATGGGATCTGCAAGCGGTGCCGGAAGCCAACAACTGCATCATTGATATCTACAACCAGTGGGGTGCGTTGGTGTACAGCTTCAGTGGCGCCTATGCCCAGAACTGGGCAGGTACGGCCACCAATGGCAGTCCGCTGCCGCAGGGCACCTACCTGTACATCATCAAAGGAAACAGCAACAACAAGGAATACAAAGGTTATCTTCATATCCAACGCCAGTGAGAGCATCATTCAAATCCATTATAATGGCCGCACTGCTGGCCGGAATTCCGGTGGCCGACGCGCAGATTTCGACGCGTATTGACCAGTACATGCACGATCCTGCGATCATCAACCCGGCAGCCATGAACTCCTACAGCCGGGCGCGTGCTAATATCTTCTATAACCGCTTGTACAGTGGCGTCAATGGAAGTCCCCAGAATATGCTGCTCAGCCTGAGCGTTCCCGTGCACAATCGCCGCGTGGGTGTGGGCGGTTTCTTCGGTCAGGAAACCATTGGCTTCACGACCCTGAACAACGTATATGGTTCTTATGCCTATACCATTCCGATCGGACCGATGCAGCGCATCAGTGTGGCGGCTTCTCTGGGCCTGCTGAATCAGAAATTCAATGGCGGAGCAATCAATATCGTAGATCAAAACGATCCGGTGTATCAGAACTACCTGCGCGGTCAAAGCGCTTCCCGTCTGGATGTGAAGTTTTCAGCCCTGTACCAGGTTCCCGGTCTGATGCTCGGTTTCAGCAGCGGCCGCCTGACCAATCCGCGCTTCGGATTTGAGAACGGCAACAGCACCACCTTTTATACGCTGAAGAACATCTCGAGCCTGTTTGGTTCGGCACGGATCCAGGTGAGCGATGGGTTCATGCTGCAGCCTGCAGCCAGCGCTACGTTCACCGATTACAAGAAAGACATCATCCAATACGGTATGAACTTCTGGTTTGCCAACACCGTTTGGACCGGCGTTCACCATGCAGGCAACAAAAACCTCGCGTTGCAGATCGGCACTGAAATCAAGAAAACTTTCATGGCAGGTTATTCCTTCTCGATGCCCATGACCGCAGCGGCCAGGCAATTGGGTGCAGGCCATGAAGTATTCCTCAGCTTCCGCTTTGGCCAGGTGCACGATGCCAACTTCGATATGGAACGCCTGGTACTGGGTGGCAGCGATGCCGGCAGCGGCTATGCCCGGACCGAACGCGACAAACCGGTTCGCGAAGAGCGTGACCGCGATACGGAAAGCAAACCCTCCAAGCCAACAGCCAAAAACGAACGCACCCGTGTAAGCACACCTGTGACCGTGAGCAGCCTGATCGCCATGAAGGCCCTGCATAACAACCAAGACACTTCCACCATGTCGCTCGGTGAACTTGCCAGGGAAAAACCCGAATCGGGGTTCTATGTCGTTGCAGGAATGAACAAGTCGGAAGCACAGGTCGACAACCTCATCAAGGGGTATTACATGAACGGTATCCGCAGTTACAAGTTCTTTAACCCGAAAAACGGCTACTTCTACGTGTACCTCACCCGCCGCAGCAACAAGGCCGAAGCCGATCAGATCAAGTTCGAAGGCGTTCAGGGTATCGAAAATATCTGGACGACGGAGATTCAGTAAGTATCCGCATCCTTGCATGCAGCCATTTCGTCTCGGGAAAGACCTGTAGCTTCATTGGTTCCTTACGCCTGCAATAACAGGGTGGATTATCTTCAAAACACCGGGACTAAGGATTGCGGCAATGCAGCGCTGTCAGTCCGGATCCCCCTGAGGAAGCAGTAATTGTATTCTGATGGGAAAGTTACTGCCCGGGGCTTGAGGAAAGCTTCGGGCAGTTTACTTTTGCCTTATGCCTCAGTGGGTATCTCAAGTAGCTTTCGCCATCCTGCTTGCTGCGGGTATTTGGTTCTTCGCACGCCGCGTGCGCTTCATCCGCAGGAACATCTTCCTCGGCCGTGAACAGGAAATTCCGGGCGACACCGCCTGGCGTTTCCGCACCATGCTGCGCGTGGCCCTGGGTCAGGGCAAAATGGTAACGCGCCCGGTGGCGGGTTTTTTCCATATCCTGATCTATACCGGTTTTGTGCTGATCAATATCGAAGTGCTGGAAATCCTGATAGACGGACTGGCAGGTACACACCGTGTTTTCGCCTTCCTGGGTGGTTTGTACGATGCTGCCATCGGGTTCTTCGAAATCCTGGCTGCGGCGGTGCTGTTGGCCTGTGCGGTTTTCCTCTGGCGCCGCAATGTGCTGAAGCTGGCGCGTTTCCGCAGTCCGGAATTGCGCGGTTTCCCGGAGCGAGATGCGAACACCATCCTCTACGTTGAGATCGTACTCATGCTCGCCTTGCTGGTAATGAACGCCGCCGACCAGTTGCTGCAGGAACGCCTGCCCGACACCTACCATGCAGCCGGCAGTTTCCCCATCAGCGGTTTTCTGGTTCCCGTCTTCAGCGGTTTGAGCGATGGCAGCCTGATATTCATGGAGCGCGCCGCCTGGTGGTTCCATATCATCGGCATCCTCTTGTTCCTGAACTACGTGCCGTACAGCAAGCACTGGCATATCATCATGAGCTTCCCGAACACCTGGTATACCCCGCAAAAGGAGAAAGGTGGGTTCGACAATATGCCATCGGTGACTACAGAGGTGAAGCTGATGCTCGACCCTTCGGCTGCCGCGCCGGAAGGCTATCAGCCGCCTGAAGGCTTCGGCGCGCGCGATGTGAAAGACCTCAGCTGGAAAAACCTGATGGACGCCTATACCTGCACCGAATGCGGGCGTTGCACCAGCGTTTGCCCGGCGAATATCACCGGCAAGAAACTGAGTCCTCGCAAGGTGATGATGGATACACGCGATCGTCTGGAAGAATACGGTACCAATCTCGACAAGGGGTTACAGGATGAAAAAGACCTGCACAGCTATATCGCTGCCGAGGAACTCTGGGCCTGCACCACCTGCAATGCCTGCGCGGAAGCTTGTCCGGTGAACATCAATCCGGTCGATATCATCATGCAGATGCGCCAGTACCTGGTGATGGAAAAAAGCGCAGCGCCATCTGAACTGAACGGCATGCTCACGAACATCGAAAACAACGGCGCGCCGTGGCAATTCAGTCCGGCCGACCGTGCGAACTGGACCCAGGGCTAAGCCTTATTGTCCGGCTGTTTGACGAAGGCCTGACGCCGCAGGTCTGAAAGGAAGCTGCGCGACAGGATGCTTCGCGGCGCAGGGCGTATTTTTGCAGACAGTGTCGGATCGTATCAGGTTGTTATCGGATGCAGTGGCGAATCAAATCGCTGCGGGTGAGGTGGTGCAAAGGCCGGCCAGCGCCGTAAAGGAAATGCTGGAGAACAGCCTCGACGCCGGCGCCACCGATATCCGTCTGGTGATTGAAGACGGCGGCACGCGGCTCATCCAGGTGATCGACAACGGCCAGGGCATGAGTCCGATCGATGCCCGCATGTGTTTCGAACGCCATGCCACCAGCAAAATAAACCGGGCCGAAGATCTCTTCGCGCTGCGCAGTTTTGGTTTCAGGGGGGAAGCGTTGGCAAGTATTGCTGCCGTAGCCCAGGTTGAAATGCGCACACGCCGGGAGGAAGACGAAGCTGCCACGCTGATCCGCATCGAAGGTTCGCGCATCATCGCGCAGGAATTCGCCGCCGCACCTGTCGGAACCAATATTGCCGTCAAAAATCTCTTTTTCAATATCCCCGCACGACGCAATTTCCTCAAGAGCCAGGCCGTGGAAACGAAACACGTGATCGAAGAATTCTGCCGGCTTGCGCTTGCCTGGCCCGATCGGCGTTTCACCCTTTTTCAGAACAACAACGAGGTGTACCGGCTCGAGCCCGGATCGCTCGAAAAGCGCGTCAGCGAGATACTGGACCGGCGCAAACCGGAAGATTTTTTGCGCGTGCAGGAAAGCACCGACTGGATGGAAGTGAGCGGCTTTGTCGGCAAACCCGAAACAGCCCGCAAGACCCGCGGAGAGCAGTATTTCTTCGTCAACCAGCGCTTCATCCGCAACAGCTACCTCAACCACGCCGTGCAGACAGCCTATGAAGGCTTGCTGGCAGCGGAATCCTTCCCTCCTTTTGTCTTGTTCATCACCATCGATCCGGCCAAGGTCGATGTGAATGTGCATCCCACGAAAACGGAGGTCAAGTTTGAAGACGAACGCGCGTTGTACAGCATCATCCGTGCGGCCGTGAAGCATGCACTGGGCTTGTACAACCTGGTACCGCTGCAGCAGCAGTTGCAGCACGAAGGCCTGGGCGGATTGGAAGACACCCTCCGCCAGACGCCACCTGAGCGCTTTGCCCCCCCGCCGGTGCCTGGCAGCGACAGCAAGCGCAACTTCTATAATCCCTTTGGCAGTGACAGCGGATGGGCCAAGCCCCGATTCGAACAAAGCAATTGGCAGAAAGCTTTCGAAACGCCGGATGAAGCAGCCCTCAGCTCCCTTCCCGAACAGCCGCAGCTGCCCCTTGCGACCCCTGCAACACGTTCTGAACCCGACGCCTTCTTGATGCTCGGCCAGGGTTTGACTGCTTTCCGGCTGGAAGGCGTGTTGCACGTGGCAGACAATGCCAGGGCCCATGAAAGGGTGTTGTATGAATATTTCCTGCGGGAAGGCCGCAACGAAGCTGTTCCATCGCAGCAATTGCTCTTCCCGCGGACGCTCGAAATGAAGCCCGCCGATATGGCGCTCATCGAAGAACTGATGCCCGAACTGCAGCGCATGGGCATTGACCTCGCGGTATTTGGCAACAATACCATCATCGTCAACGGGCTCCCGGCCGATCACTTCAAAGGCAATGAAAAGGAGCTGATAGAAGGCCTGATGGAGCAGTTCAACAACCAGCGCGATGTGCTGGGCACCGGAGCGCGCGAAAGGGCGGCCCTGGCCATGGCGCGGCAACAGGCTTACCGCAAGCCATCGCGGCAGGAGCCCGAAGAAACGCAAGACTTGTTGCAGCGCCTCTTCCGCTGCAGCCAACCCGCCTATACCCCCGGAGGCAAACCCGTTTATTTACCTATCAGCGCCGAATGGCTCGGCCAGCAACTCAAACGAAACTAAACATGCAATTCAGAAGCTATCAGCAATTTCCTCCGGGTGTCAAGAACATCCTTATAATGTGCGTCATCCTGTTTTTCGGCACCAAGATCATGGCGCAGAAAGGCATCGACTTATACCAACTGCTCGGATTGCACTACTTCGATTCTGTGCTTTTCAAGCCCTGGCAGTTGTTCAGTCACATGTTCATGCATGGCGGTTTCAGCCATATCCTCTTCAATATGCTGGGATTGTACATGTTCGGGGCAGTGCTGGAAAACATCCTCGGCACCAAACGCTTTCTCACCCTGTATTTCTTTTCAGGCTTTGGTGCCGTGGCGCTCGACTTCGCGGTGAAAGGCTATTTGCTGCAGCAGGATTATGGACAATTCATGTTCTCGGCCGATTTACAGTTTGCCTTGTTGGAAAATCCGGAGACTGATATTCCGTTGTACCGCAATCTTTTCACGCCCATGGTCGGCGCCAGCGGGGCGCTGTACGGTATCCTCGTTGCGTTTGCGGTTTTCTTCCCCAATACAACCCTCACCTTGCTTTTCTTTCCCTTCCCCATCAAAGCGAAATATTTGATTCCCATCATGCTTGGGATAGATTTGTTCCTGGGAATCGGGCAATTCAACTGGGACCCGGTGGCGCATTTTGCCCATTTGGGTGGTGCGATCTTTGGGTATTTCATGGTGCGGCACTGGAATAAAACCCGGCGCGATACGTTTTATTAATCACCCTATCAACAGCCTTACAGAAGCATGGAAACCATCAACCGACTCAAACTCCGCTGGGGCATTGCTCCCTCGGCCACTGTCGACCTGGTAATCCTGAACACCGCGGTCTTTTTTGCCGTACTGATTCTGAGCTGGATTCCCTTTGTGAACGAACTCCTGCCCTTGCTGTACCTGAAACCGGCCTGGAACGATTTTCTCTGGCAGCCCTGGTCGCTGTTCACCTATATCTTCATGCATGCCGGCTTCTTTCACCTGCTCGGCAATATGCTCTGGCTGTATTTCATCGGTACGCTGCTGGAAGATCTGATCGGCGGGCGGCATATCAACCGCTTGTTCGTATTCGGCGGTTTGGCGGGTGGACTGCTTTTCCTCTTCGCCTACAACCTCTTGCCGATGTTCTCGTCGCAACCGATGAGTCCGATGGTCGGTGCTTCGGGTGGTGTTACAGCGGTGATCCTGGCGGCGGCAGTGTTCAGTCCGCGCTACACGATTTACCTCTTCGGTGTGGTTCCGATTCAGCTGCGTTGGATTGCGGCCATCCGCGTGGTGAGTGATTTGCTCGGGCTGGGCGACGGCATGAACGACGGCGGACAGCTCGCGCACCTGGCCGGCGCCGGATTCGGTTACCTGTATGTGCTGCACATGCGCGGACAGATACGTTTGCCTTCCCTGCCGGGGAAAAAGCGCAAGCCGATCCGCAATATCAAAGTGAATATCAACCGTCCGGAAGGCGGCAGCAAACAAGCGCGGAAAGACAGACGCCCCAACCAGGATGAGATCGATGCCATCCTCGACAAAATCAACCAAAGCGGTTACGACAGCCTGAGCAGGGAAGAGAAAGAAACGCTTTTCCGGGCCAGCGATTCCTGACCATGAGCTGGCTGCGGCGACCTCTGGCCCTGTTCAATTTCCTGGTGCTGCCTTTCAGTGCAGCGCTGGCAGGGGCTTTGCTGCTCGCTTTGGCTGCTCCGTATGTGCATCCTTCCACAACCGTCTTCTTCGCCTGGTTCGGCCTGGCTTACCCTTTTCTGCTGGCCCTGAACCTCGCATCGCTGCTGTACTGGGTTTTCCAGCGGCGACGCTATGCCTTGCTTCCCCTGGCCGCCTTGATTCCGGCTTTTTATTTCAGCACCGCTTACCTCCAATTTGGAACAAAAGCACCAGCCACGGCCGGACCGGAGCGCGGTGCCCTGCGGGTGCTGTCGCTCAACGCGCAGCTGTTCGGGCACTATCAGGGACGCAATGATGCACCGGCAGTGGCTTCAGCCATGGCAGACAAAGCGCCCGATGTAATCTGCATCCAGGAATTCCTGAACCGCGGCAAGGGCGATACCGCCACCCTGCAGATGTTCTACCTCCGCACGGCCATGCCCTACGGTTATTTCGAACGTTTGAACGACGGACGCAAATACGGCGATTACGGCATGATCATCCTGAGCCGCAGGAAGCAGGTAAGGCGCGGCTCCATTCGCCTCGCTTCCAATACCGGCAATATGTGCATTTGGGCCGATCTGGCAGATGGGAAAGATACCCTGCGTGTGTACAACGTGCACCTGCAATCGATTCGTTTCGGGCGGGAAGACTACCGCTTCATCAACGAAAAGAGCAAAGACAACGAACAGCGGGTGCAGGGCAGCGTGAACATCCTCCGGCGGCTGAACAAAGCCTGGCGTTTGCGGGCCACCCAGGCCGATTCGCTGCGCACGCACATGGAAAAATGTCCGTACCCGGTATTGGTTTGCGGCGACTTCAACGATGTGCCGATGAGTTATACCTATCGCCGGATTTCCAGCGGACTCAAAGACGCTTTCCGCGAGGCCGGATCGGGGCTGGAACGCACTTACCAGGGTCCTTTCCCCAGTTTCCGGATCGACCACATGCTGCACAGCGCAGTTTACAAGACCGTGGCGTACCGCAGCTTCCCCGATATCCCCAGCGACCACAAGCTCATCCAATGCGATGTAAAGTTGCAGCCGGGCGATTGACACTTGTCATGCAAGCCTCCCTCGGGCTGTTGTAAATTTGCCCCATCATGCCGCTGCTGCACAACCGCGTGAACCGCAAGGAGCTCAAAGCCAGGATGCTGGCCGACCCTACCCCGCGCACCACGCTTTCTTTTTACCGCTACTACTCCATTCCCGATCCTGCTGCTTTCCGCGATGCCTTGTACACCGCCTGGCATGCCATGGGCGTTTTTGGAAGGGTGTATGT
>JBKDBI010000073.1:0-5231 GCA_046314695.1 Bacteroidota bacterium
TTGCCGTAGCTGTCTTCCGGAACCACGGTGCTGTCGTTCGGGTTGATGGCGATTACCGGGAAACCGAGCGCCTTGTACTTCTTGTCGAGGTCGATGATGCGCTGCTCGTACTTCACGGCATAAGGACAATGGTTGCAGGTGAAAGTGACGATAAAGCCTTTGGCTTCGGGGTAAGAGGCCATGCTAATCATTTTGCCATCGATGTTCTTCAGGCTGAAATCAACTGCGGTGTCGCCGGCCTGGTAACCGGTGGTGGCTGTTGTGAAAGAGGCTGCCGTCAGCAGGCTGATTGCCGCCACGGGAAGGAGAAATTGGGTGTATTTCATGGGATATTGTGGATGAATTCGGTGAGTTCGAGGGTAGATTGAAATATGTAGGAATGCTTGTAGGCTTTGCCTTTGCCCAAAACCAGGGTATAGGGAATATTGCCTTGCCAGGTGGTGTCTATGCCGTTGATGAGGGCATCGGCATCCACTTCGTCGATAAGGTAGCGGCTGCCGCGTATGCCTTTGCGGTCGAGCAGGGCAGCTGCTTTCGGGCCGTGGTCGCGCATATCGAAGCTGAAGTAGTGGAAGCGCACGCTGCCGCGCAGGATGCTGTCGGCTTCGCGGAAGAAGCCCATTTCAGCCACACAGGGACCACACCAGGTGGCCCAGAAATTCACGACATGTACCTGTGTATCGTTCCGCGCCTGTTCAATCAGCCGGAGAATCTCAGGTGTGCGCACGGGTTTCAGGGCACCTGTTTGCTGCGCACCCAGCCTGTCGTTCAGCAGGAAGAAGGAAAGGGCGAGGAAGAGGAAACGCATTGGCTTAATAACGGCTGAAACTGCAAACCGTTTGCCAAAGTCAGTTCCCGCTGCTCATATTATGGTAAACTTTGATGACGTCGTCGTCTTCGTCGAGCTTGTCGAGCAGCTTTTCTACATCGGCGGCCTGTTCGGCGCTGAGCTGCTTGAGGTCGTTGGGCAGGCGTTCGAATTCTGCGGTAACGATTTCAAAGGCGCGTTCTTCGAGGGCTTTCTGGATATTGCCGAAATCGGTGAATCCGCCGTACATCACCACGGTATCGTCTTCTTCGAAGAGTTCGTCTACCCCGAAATCGATCATTTCAAGTTCAAGATCTTCGATGCTGACGCCTTCCTTCTTTTTCACCTTGAACACGCTCTTGCGTTCGAAGAGGTAGTTGAGCGAACCGGTGGTGCCCACTTCGCCGCCGGCCTTGGAAAAATAGGCACGCACATTGGCGATGGTGCGGGTGGGGTTATCGGTATTCGTTTCCACGACGATGGCGATTTTGTGCGGACCGTAACCTTCGTAGACCATTTCCTTGAAGTTGTCTACTTCCTTGTTCACCGCACGCTGTATGGCCCTGTCGATATTGTCTTTGGGCATATTGGCCGCACGGGCGTTCTGGATCACCGCGCGCAGCCGTGCATTGGTGTCGGGGTCGGCACCGCCTTCTTTGGCAGCGGTCGAGATTTCCCGGCCGAATTTGGTAAATACCTTGGCCATATTGGCCCAGCGTTTCATCTTGCGTTCCTTGCGGAATTCAAAAGCGCGTCCCATGCCGCGAAGATAATTCCGGAAGGATGACATTCGACCCGGGAAGGCCGGGTGGGAAGTAGGAGGGTTTGTGACATGGGTGAAGGGAATCAAGTTTTTTAAAGAACCTCCTTACTTGATACCAGTTCTATTTGTTGCTTACAGAGACCGCGAAGGGAAAAACACGCAAAGACCGCAGAGAGGGCGGATTCCAAAAGTCTTTGCGCTCTTTGCGTGCTAACCCAATCTGGCCGTAGCTTAGAAGTATAAAATGTATGCAGAAGTACGTTGCCAGCAGGCTGTCTTTGCGGGCTTTGCGTGAAACAAATCACAAAAAGGTTCACGCAGAGACCGCAGAGGGGAAAACACGCAAAGACCGCAGAGAGAGCACGAGCTGGATGTTTTTTGCGCATAGCCAAATGCAGTCAACGGCTGAAGCAAGCATGAATTTCCTTTTGGCATTCCTTTGTGACAGCATCCGATTTCGCATTAATTTCCCCATCGCTATGACACAGAACGCATCATACCCCGATATCTTCCTGCCTGAAACCAATGCACAACTCTTTGCACGGATTGATCAATTGCGGCCCGATACACAAGCATTGTGGGGTAAAATGAAGGTCGACCAGATGCTGGCACATTGTTGTGTTCCTTACGAACAAGCCCTGGGACTCCGCCAGGACGGACCCAATGTTGTCATGAAATGGATGCTGCGCCTGTTCTTCAAGAAAGGCATGGTGAACGAAGTGCCCTACAAACAAAGCCTTCCTACAGCACCCGCCTTTGTAATCGCCGACCGCCGCAATTTCGAGAGGGAACAGTCACGGCTGAAGGATTTGATCCGGCAATTCACAGCGCCCGGCCGCGCCCATTACGATGGCAAGGAGCAGATTTCGCTCGGGAAGCTGAGCGCAGATGAGTGGAATAACCTGATGTTCAAACACCTCGACCACCACCTCCGTCAATTCGGGGTTTAAGAGAACATACACGGAGCTGATCATGGACAGCCATAGGCTATTGCACTGCTGTCACACACCCGACCCAAATCAGTTGCAAGCCTAACGCCCGTCATACGCCAGGCGCTGTCCACAGCCGTATTTCGTGCTATGCTTTCTTCGTATCAACCCGCTTATTGTATTCCTTTCCATGCACTCGGTTTGAAAGATGTGGCGGTGGTAGGCGGGAAAAATTCGTCGCTCGGCGAAATGTTCCGCAGCCTCAGCCAGGCCGGTGTAAAGGTGCCCGACGGTTATGCCAGCACCGCCGATGCATTCCGCCTCTTCCTAAGCGAAAACAGGTTGGATGCAGTGCTGCAACATCGCCTTTCCCAGCTGCTGCCCGATTATTCCAATCTGCACGCCATCAGCGACGCCTGTCGGCAATTGGTGCTGGAAGCCCGCATGCCCGAAGCCATCGAGAACGATCTGGTGCTGGCCTATGAAAACCTATGTGCCAAGGCCGGTAGAGAAGTAGAAGTGGCCGTTCGCAGCAGCGCCACCGCCGAAGACCTGCCCGAAGCGAGCTTCGCCGGTCAGCACGATTCCTTTTTAAATATTTGCGGGAAGGATGCCGTAGTGTCGGCTGTCCAGCGCTGTTTTGCCAGCCTCTACAATGCCCGCGCCATAAAATACCGCATCGACCATGGTTTCGATCATGCCGCCGTGGCCATCAGCGCCGGTGTGCAGATCATGGTGCGCAGCGACCTCGGCGGCGCGGGAACCTGCTTCACACTTGAACCCGAAACCGGATTTCGCGAAGTGATCGCCATCCACGCCTGCTGGGGACTGGGCGAGAACATCGTGCTCGGGGCCGTCAATCCCGACGAATTCATCGTTCACAAACCCACCTTGCGCCAGGGTTTTCGTTCCATCGTCGGCAAACGCCTCGGCGACAAAGCCAAAACCATGGTCTATGCCGGAGCCGGTGAAAAAGCCCGGCTGAACAATACCGATACGCCTGCAGATAAGCGCAGCCGTTACGTTTTGAACGACGATCAGGTGCTTGCCCTGGCACATGCCGCCCTCGAAATCGAAATGCATTACCAGCGCCCGATGGACATCGAATGGGCCCTCGACGGCCAAAGCAACGAGATGTGGATCGTGCAGGCCAGGCCGGAAACCGTCCATGCCAACGACAGCGGCAAGGTATTCACCGAATACAGCCTCGAAGTAATGGGCGAAGTGCTGGCAGAAGGACTCGCCGTAGGAACCAAAATCGCTGCCGGTCGGGCACGCATACTCGGCGCATCCCACGAAGCCGGACAACTCCAGGAAGGGGAAGTGCTCATCACCGATATCACCAACCCGGACTGGGATCCCATCCTGAAAAAAGCTGCTGCCATCGTCACCAACAAAGGCGGCCGCACCAGCCATGCCGCCATCGTAGCCCGCGAGCTCGGCGCTGTTGCCGTGGTGGGAACCCTGAACGGAACTTCCGTCATCCGCGATGGGGAAGAGGTGACCGTTAGCTGTGCGGAAGGACAGATCGGACGGATCTACCGCGGAATCCTGCCCTGGAAGGAAAGCAGCCGCAGCATGGAAAGCCTTCCCCAACCCCAAACGCCTGCCATGCTTATCCTCGGAGACCCCGACCGGGCCTGGCATCACGCGCTGTTGCCGCATAAGGGTGTGGGATTGCTCCGCCTGGAATTCATCATCAATAACAGTATAGGGATCCATCCCATGGCCTTGCTGCATCCGGAACAAATCAGCGATCCGGTCATCAGAAAGGAAATCAGCGATCGTGTGGGCAAGCTGGAAAATGCTTCGTCGTATTTTGTCGATAAACTTTCAATAGCTGTAGGTTCGATAGCTGCAGCCGCCTGGCCTTACGATGCGATCGTACGGATGAGCGATTTCAAAAGCAACGAATACGCCAACCTGCTTGGAGGCCGCGATTTTGAACCGCATGAGGAAAATCCCATGATCGGCTTCCGCGGCGCCTCCCGCTATTACGATCCGCGCTACGAGGCCGCGTTTCGGCTTGAATGTGCGGCCATGCTGCGGGTGCGCAACACGATGGGCCTGAAGAACGTCAAGCTCATGATTCCCTTCTGCCGCACGCCGGAAGAAGGCCGCAAGGTGCTGGATATCATGGCCGATTGCGGACTGGTGCGGGGTGAAGACGGACTGCAGGTCTATGTGATGGCGGAGATTCCGTCCAATATCCTTCGCGCGGAAGATTTCGCTGAACTTTTCGATGGCTTCAGCATCGGCTCGAACGACCTGACCCAGCTTACACTCGGCCTCGACCGCGATTCAGCTCTGGTAGCCGGACTCTTCAACGAGCAAGATCCCGCCGTTACCCGGCAGATCGAAACCCTTATCGAAACGGCGCATCGCTGCGGGCGCAAAGTCGGTTTGTGCGGGCAGGCCCCAAGCGATCACCCGGAATTTGCCCGCATGCTCATAAAAGCCGGTATCGACAGCATTTCCTTCAATCCGGACGCCTTGTTCCGCGGAATGGAGAACATGCATGCCGCTGAACAGGAACAATAAACATCTGACTCATAAAAACACTACACAATATGCATATCCTCGACAACCTCACAGCCTTCGTCACCGGCGCCGGTTCAGGCATCGGTAAAGCCATTGCCCATCGCTATGCCGCTGAAGGCGCCAACGTATTCATCACCGATATCCGGGAAGACCGTTTGCTCGCTGTAGCCGACGAAATCAAACAGGCCGG
>JBKDBI010000074.1:0-3415 GCA_046314695.1 Bacteroidota bacterium
AAAAGACCTGCCAGGTGGTGATCGAAGGCAGCGGCGTAACTCCGGTCGGTAATGAATTCGAACAGGTTCATTTGGTTGTAGGCGCGCTGGCTATAGACAAAAGACTGGTTGCCGACATGCACATTGAGCAATGGATAAGGCAGGTTCTGAAATGTTTGTGCGTATTCAAAACGAAGATGGCTTCGTCCGAACAAGCCCCAGGTTTTGGTATAGTCTGCAGCGATTCGGATTTTGTCGAAGCGGAACTGTCCGCCGAGAAAGTCGCGGAAACCGCGGGTATAGTTCAGGTAGAAAACAACGCCTTCGGTACGCACCTGGACGCGCTCATTGTCGTTGATCAGAAAGTAATCGCGTGGTGCAAAGCGCATATCGACGTTTAACACCGTGGTTTGGAATCGGGAGCGAATATCGCTGGTATCGCCGGGTACAGGCATGTATGCAAACCTGAAGTTCCCGATGGGCCTGAATTGGTAATCGCGTGTACGCAGCGAAAGGGTAATACGCAGACCGCGGTACACATCGCTTCCGATGGCGAAAGTGTTTTCTCTGGTCAGGTTGAGTTGGTTGCTTGCCAGGAGGTTAAAGGCTGTGAAGGCGCTGCTGCTGAAATCGACATCGGTAATCCCGATCTGGTCTACATCTACCCTGCGGAAAGCGGTGAGGGTTGTCCAGGTATTCCGATCGGCGATCCAGGTTCCCTTCAACTGGTATTTGAACCGTTGGTCCCGGTATCCATAGGCACCAAAACCTTGAAAGACCCAGCGATTCGAAAATCGGATATTGGTGCGGAAGCCGAAACGGTTTCTGAAGCCTTCCCAAGGGTTATAGCTCACGAGGTATTGGTAGGGTCCCAGACCTATTCCATCTACTTTCAGGTATCCATCCACCAGGAAATTGACAACATCCACATAGCTTCGGATAATAGGCAGGTTAACGAGGGTA
This sequence comes from Bacteroidota bacterium, assembly GCA_046314695.1. Classification (GTDB taxonomy): domain Bacteria; phylum Bacteroidota; class Bacteroidia; order NS11-12g; family UBA955; genus REEB481. The sequence goes on from JBKDBI010000074.1 coordinate 943, forward strand.
TCAATGGTATTAAAGACCCGGCTTTCTTCCTCGCTCATGGCTTCGTGCCGGTTGTTCTGCCAGAAAGTATCCTGCTGGTTGAGTGCACCTTCTTCCACTTCCATTTTTTCGCTGTAGAATGAAAGGGGTCTGTTCTGGTTAACTTTAATATTCCGATAGGTTGTCGAAGAGGTGGCCACCATTCCGGCCGCTTTGGTATTCACCTCGACCACATCAACGAGAATGCGGCTTTTGGTATTGATCCATGCACCTGCTTCGGTGGGTTCATATTCTTGTGTGATTCGGAACTTCTCTACATAGTTCAGGTTGGCGGTGTTGTTGACTTCAAGCGAAAGCCGCATCAGGGCAAAGCTGGAATCTTCAATCCACACATCGCCGGTAAAGGCGAGGTCTTTGGGATTTTTAGGCCTGAGGCGAATGTGGAAGATCTTCCGCGGCCCGCTGTTGTCGACATCGGCTATCCGAAATTGATAAACAGCAAGGGCTGAAGCGCTGACTGGTGATACGAGTCCTTTGTCGAGTATGACGATGGTATTCTTGTAAAAGTTGTAGCTGACGAAAGACGATCCGATAACTTGTGAAACGAAGGTCCCATCCTGAATTCCAACTCCTTTAAGGCGGCTGGCGCGGATGGTTTCTTTCCAGATACGCGGATTCCGGTTGTAATAATAGTCGCTGAGTGATTCGCTCATAAACACCGGCAGCACGGCGCGTTGGCTATCTGCGGAAAGGAATGCGATGGTATCGAAAAGCGGTCCGATTTGTTGGCCTATTTTTCGTTTTCGGAGGTTTTCTGAGATATTATTCACCGCAATGGTAATGCGTGTGAAGCTTTCGCATTCCCATTGATCGAGGCGATCGGGGTCGTTGAATTCCCTTTTCTCTGAAGCGCTTTTCATAATGCGATCGGCGGGATTGCCTTTGACGCGGATCACCACTTCGCGATCTTGTACCACCTCACGCTCCAATTCGAAATTGATTTCCTGGCTATCGCCGTATCGCACAGGGGCTTTGATTTTGCGGTAACCTGTGTAAGCGCATGAAAGGGAGTCTGCCTGCTGTTTTGTAGTGATGGAAAAATACCCTTCGAAATCGCTGCGTACTACTTCCAGAAAGTCACCATAAACAATAAGCGCGTAGGCAAGAGGCTCCCTGGTTTCACTGGCAAAAACCCTGCCCTTGATGACAGTGGTTTGTGCCGCGGAATAAACGATCGTCGACAGGCACAGGCAAAATGCCATGAGTAATCTGATCACGGTCCGAAAATAAGCATGGATTCGTTTGAAACAGACGGAAAAAGGGTTCCTGATCATTGAAAACCGCCCCAAGTTTCAACAGACTCCTTCTTCTTCCTCTTCCTCACCGGATTTGATTTCATCAAGCGATTATACGTCGGAGCCTAAAACACCAGGTTTACCAGCTCCTTGATGTTTCGCTGGATATGTCGCAGTTATGCATTGCATTGGAAATTCATATTGAGAACAGCGGGTAATTCCGGTTGTCAAAAACGAACAATTCAGGGCTGATTGTTATCGTTAATCCGCTGATGGCTAATCGAAATATCCCTGCGCGCATTAGGCAATGCGGGCTGCGAGGCGCATTTTTGACCATGTTTACGTTTTCAATCCGAAGTATCCGCGTATTCCTTTTGGTTGTTTCAGGCATTACCGGGCTAACGATTTCCGGGTTTACGTTTGACAAACCGGCATCCGGTCAGCAGATTCAAAAAAGTGCATTGACCGCTGACAAGGAGCCGGAACCCCAACCTTATAAGAAGTATCCTTCCTTGTTATGGGAGATCAGCAAACCCGGAAACAAGAAGAAAGGCTATTTGTACGGCACGATGCATGTGAGTCGGAAGTTAGCTTTCAGGCTCAGCGACACATTCTTCAGGGCGCTGAATGCCGCTGAGGTTGTTGGGTTGGAGACTGACCCGGGCAATTGGATTAAGTATATGGCTGAAGACCGACAAGGTCCATCGCCCTGGCAGCAATGGATGAATATTGCTTCAACGCGAGATTATTACAGTGCCTGGTCTGTCACACATCCCAGCAATAAAAGTCTGGAATACCTGATTCGTCATGAAGAGAGTCTGGCAGATGCAATGTTATACCGCCGCGATGAGCGTCAGGCCGACTTCAGCGAAGACACGTATCTGGACTTATTCATCTATCAGGCAGGGAAAAAACTGGGCAAGCAGGTAATTGGGCTGGAAGACTACCGGGAATCGCGGCTGATGGTAGCACGATCGCGGGTACGTGACCTCGACAATGACAATACGGAGGAGCGGCGCCCACGCATCTCGCGTTGGGAGGCATCGCAGAAGCTGGAAGAAGCATATCGCAGCGGAGACCTGGATTTAATTGATTCGCTCGACCGTATTATGAGTCCGGGCAAAACCTACCGCAAATGGATGCTTACGGAGCGCAATCGCGTGATGGCAATTCAAATCAACCGCATATTGACTTCAGGG
>JBKDBI010000075.1:0-8229 GCA_046314695.1 Bacteroidota bacterium
AATTTTGTTCACCTTTTCTTCGTTTATTTGCAGACAGGAACACGCATTCGAATCCCAATTCCGTTAAACGTTTTGCAAGCGTTGTGGCAATGAGACCGGATGCTCCAGTGATTAGAATACGATTCGACATGGGACGCAGAAAAAAAGAAACCACCGAAACGGCGGAAGAGTTGCAAAGGAAAGGCAAGCAGCATTTCCGCGACAAGTATTTCATCAAGGACATTGAAAATATTACAGGAATCAAATCCTACACCCTGAGAATCTGGGAGCAACGCTATGGCATTCTGACGCCGAAACGCACGGAGACCAATATCCGTTACTATGAGGAAGACGACCTGAAATACATGCTGAACGTCGCCATCCTCAATAACAACGGGGTGAAAATCAGCAAGATTGCGAAAATGACCCGCGACGAGGTGCAACGCCGCACCATGCAGGTCAACGAAACCAATTCAAAGTACGACGGACAGATTCAGGCCCTCGTTTCGACGATGATGGCTTTCGACGAGCGCGAATTCAACAAAATCCTCTCCATCAACGTCCTGAAGCTGGGCATGGAGGAAACCATGACCCGGATCATTTTCCCGTTCATGGAACATATTGGTTTGTTGTGGCTGGGAGGAAGTATCCATCCTGCACATGAACACTTCATCACTAATCTGATTCGCCAGCGCCTGTACGTGTCTATCGACCAGCTGAGTATGAATACCCCGCCCGGAGCGCGGAAGTATCTGCTTTTCGTTCCATCCGGCGAACCCCACGATTTGAGCCTGCTGTTTGCCAATTATTTACTGCGCGCACGCGGCCAGCACGTGATTTACCTTGGAACCAGCACACCATTGGAAGACCTCAGCGGCATCTTCCGCATGCACATACCCGATTTCATCTTCTGTTCGCTGACAGCAGCCAATGCAAGTATGCCAACGCAGGTGTTTATCCATGCCATGTCAAAGAGCTGGCCGCAAACCAGGATCCTGCTCACCGGCCAACAGGTGCTGAAACGCAAAGATTTGGTTTTCCCGAGTAATGTGATTGCCATAAACAACCCGGAAGAATTCGCCAACTTCATCGAACGCGAATCGCCCTGGCAAAACAGGATGTAAGGCCGATCACAGCATACTTACGTCCCGGATTTCCCACACGCACTTTTCCTGACGTATCATTGTCGGTATGTCGACGCAGCCACTGCTTGAGCTGACTTCCCTTCACATAGGTTTCCAGGACAAAACCCTGGTCCAGAACGTCAGTTTCGAATTGCAACGCGGTGGCTTTCTTGGAATTGCCGGCGAATCAGGATCGGGCAAGACACTTACCTGCTTTGCAGTCGCCGGTTTACTCGACCCTGCGCTGACACCAAAAGGAGCCGCCTGGTTTACTTGCCGCGATGGCAAGCGCATCAATCTGCTGGAGGCTACCAAAGACGAATGGGCCCGATTGCGCCGATCTGAAATTTCTTTCATCTTCCAGGAACCCATGAGCGCGCTCAATCCTGTGATGCGCTGCGGTGAACAATTGCGGGAATGCCTGCCAGATATCCCCAGAAAAGACCAGGATCAACGCATGGCGGAACTGATGCAATCGATGGGCTTGCAGGACATACGCCGCATACTCCGAAGTTATCCTTTCCAACTCAGCGGTGGCCAGCGCCAACGGTTAATGATTGCCATGGCCCTTGCCAACCGGCCTGCATTGATTATTGCAGACGAGCCAACCACTGCCCTCGATGCTGCGTTAAAAAACCAAATCACAGAATTGCTCACTACCCGATGCCGGGAAGAAGGCGTTTCTGTGATTATGGTTTCGCACGACCTCGACTTGCTTGCAGCGCATTGCCAGGATGTGATGGTGATGCAGGAAGGCAAGGTTATGGAACAAGGAAATGGCCGCCGGATCCTGCACGATCCGGCTCATCCTTACACCCGCTTGTTGCTGAATTGCCGCCCCAGGCTTTCGCGCCGCGGTTATACATTGCCCGATACCCAGGGAAGCACTGCGACTTATGTTCCCAAACAAGCCATAGAATCCTCTTCACTCTTGTTGCGTGCAAAGGTGGACAGCAAAACATTTAAAGGCGGAAAACGGCCTGCATTGCAGCGCATAGACGTGCAGGTTGCACAGGGCGAAACGCTTTGCATTCTCGGCCAAAGCGGCTCCGGCAAATCTACCCTGGCCCGGATACTCTGCCGACTGGACACTGAATTCAGCGGCAGCCTGGAAACACCGGGGACTACTTTGGGCCGACGACCGGTTCAGATGGTTTTTCAGGATCCCTTTTCCGCATTGAATCCAGGCATGCGCGCCAGCAGTATCGTGATTGAAGTACTGCGTCAGCGGGGCCTTTCACCTGCAGAGGCAAAGCTGGAATGCACGCGGCTTTTCGATGCCGTTCGCCTGCCGGAACATTGCCGCGACAAATTCCCTTCCCAATTGAGCGGCGGCCAATGCCAGCGTGTCAGCATTGCCCGGTCGCTGGCTGCAGCTCCGCGGGTCTTGATACTAGACGAATCGGTTTCAGCACTCGACCCCAGTGTGCAGGCCAGCGTACTCAATCTGTTGCAACAATTGCAGCGCGATACCGGTCTCGGTTATCTGTTTATCACGCACGACCTCGACCTGGCGGCCTGGATGGCAGACCGTGTGCAGGTTTTGCTGGATGGGCAAACCGACTGCGAAGGGCCGGCCGTAGCGCTTTTCAATACCGCTCCGACCCCTTACACCCGCGAGCTGTTTTCCTACCTCGATCGAGGCTGATTCAGAACAGGTTGCTGCGGAAAATGCGCACCGAAATAGCCAGGAGGATTATGCCGAAAAACTTGCGCATCACCGCCAAACCGGTTGGGCCAAGTGTTTTGTGAATGAAACGTGTGCTGCCGACAACCGCAAAAATGACCAGGAGATTGATCAGTATTCCTACGGCAATAACGGGTTGAGAGAAGGTGCTTTTCAACGACATAATCGTGGTTAGCGTTCCGGAACCGGCGATGATGGGAAAGGCTACAGGCACAATATTGCCGGTGCTGATATCCGGATCGTGCTTGAACACATGGATGCCCAGTACCATTTCCATGGCCAGGATGAACATCACGATACTACCGGCAATGGCAAAAGACTGCAAATCGACGCCCAGATAGCGCAAAGCTGGCTCGCCGGCAATCAGAAACGAAAACATCAGGACGGCTGATGCGATGGTAACTTTCAGCGCATGGATGCCGGGAATGCGTTCCTTGAGGCTGATAATCAGCGGTACGGCGCCGATCATATCGATGACAGCGAAGAGGGTAAAGGTTACCGTAAGTACCGCATTTAGTTCCATGCCGCAAAGTTAAAGGCAGGCCATGGGCATAAAATGCCGGTTGCAGGCGCTAATTTTGCAATCCTTTTTTCGGGGTCAGCAGTTATTATACAATGTCTAAGGAGTCGGCGAATACGGGGTTGATAGAGGTTTATGGTGCCAGAGAGCACAACCTGAAGGAAATCGACCTGCAGATTCCGCGCAATCAGCTGATCGTATTTACGGGTGTCAGCGGCAGTGGCAAGTCGAGTTTAGCCTTCGATACCCTCTTTGCAGAAGGACAACGGCGCTATCTGGAGAGTTTCTCTGCCTATGCGCGCCAATTTATCGGCGACTTGAAGCGCCCGGATGTCGATAAGATCAGCGGACTCAGTCCGGTTATCAGTATCGAACAAAAGACAGTCAGCCGCAATCCGCGCTCAACGGTTGGAACAATCACCGAGGTTTACGACTTCCTGCGCTTGTTATTCGCCCGTGCCGGCGATGCCTTCAGCTACGAAACCGGCGAAAAGATGGTGCGTTTCACCGAACAGCAAATCACCGCCATCATTGCCGAGAAGTTCGGGTTGAAGAAGATTGCCATACTGGCTCCATTGATCAAAGGCAGAAAAGGACATTACCGGGAACTCTTCGAATTGTACCAAAAGCGCGGGTTTCAGCGTATGCGTGTAGATGGTGTGGTGCTTGAAATCAAATCAGGCATGCAACTCGACCGCTACAAGATGCACGATATCGAACTCGTGGTTGACAGAATCGAACCGGGCGCCGCATCAGAAAACCGCATCGCTGAATCGGTGAAAACTGCATTGCGCATGGGAAAAGGAACTTTGATGGTACTCGACACAGCTGAGAACAAAATCCAGCTGTTCAGTAAATTCCTGATGGATTCCAAGACCGGCCTCAGCTACGACGAGCCGAGTCCGAACACCTTTTCATTCAACTCTCCCTATGGAGCCTGCCCGCGATGTGAGGGCCTGGGTGAAATTGCCGAAGCCGCACCTGAATTCATTATTCCCGATGCAAGTAAGAGCATCAACCGCGGCGGAATTGTTCCCATCGGCGAACTGAAAGAGAACCAAACCTTCACCCAGTTGCGCGCCATGGCCAAGCACTACAAGTTCAGCATGGCCGATCCGATCGCCTCCCTCCCCCAGGAAACCATAGACCTGATCTTACATGGCACGGAAGAAACATTCTCCGTTGACCATGTAAACAGCTCCGGCAAAAAAGTCAAGTACCAGACCAATTTCAAAGGCATCATCAAGTTTGTCCAGGAACAGTATTTCGAAAGTTCCGACGACAACATGCGGGCCTGGGCTGAAGAATTCATGCATACCATTGCCTGTCCGGAATGCGAAGGAACACGCTTGCGGAAAGAGGCGCGCTGGTATCGCATTGCCGGTCTCAATATAGCCGAACTGGCTTCCATGAACATCGGAAAGCTATTGAACTGGCTTGAGAATGTGGATGGGGAACTGAGCGAAAGGCAACAGATTATCGCAGGTGACTTGCTGAAGGAAATCACCGCCCGTGTGCGTTTTCTGCAAGACGTGGGGTTGGGTTACCTGAACCTTAACAGCCCGGCACGCACCCTCAGCGGTGGCGAAGCACAGCGCATCCGGCTGGCAACACAGATAGGCTCACAGCTCACCAATGTATTGTATATACTCGATGAACCAAGTATTGGACTACACCAACGCGACAACGAGAAGCTCATTGCCAGCCTGAAAGAATTGCGCGATTTGGGCAATACGGTGCTGGTTGTCGAGCATGACCGTGATATGATGCTGGCAAGCGACCACCTGGTAGAGATCGGGCCCCGCGCCGGCGTTCACGGTGGCCGCATCGTGGCGCAAGGCGATCTGAATACTTTTTCCAAATTTGATTCACCGACGGCGCGTTACCTGGCCGGTAAGGAAACGATTGCAGTGCCTGCCGTCAGGCGCAAGCCGGGTAAAGAGTTCATAGAACTCAAAGGCTGCAGCGGAAACAACCTGAAGAACGTACAGGTGCGCTTTCCGCTCGGCATTTTTATCTGTGTGAGTGGCGTGAGCGGCAGCGGCAAATCGAGTCTGATCAACGAAACCTTGTTCCCGCTGTTGCACAATGAAATCTACGACAGCCATTACCGCGCTTTGCCCTGCAAAAAGGCAATCAACCTCGAAAAGGTTGACAAGGTAATCCGGATTGACCAATCGCCTATCGGGCGCACGCCGCGCAGCAATCCGGCCACTTATGTCGGCGTATTCACCGATATCCGCAATCTCTTTTCCGAATTGCCGGAGGCCCGTATCCGCGGGTACAAACCGGGCCGCTTTTCATTCAACGTAAAAGGCGGTCGTTGCGAAACCTGCGGCGGTGCGGGCAAAAAAGTAATCGAGATGAATTTCCTTCCGGATGTGGAAGTAGCCTGCGACACCTGCATGGGCAAGCGCTATAACCGCGAAACACTGGAAGTGCGCTACCGCGGAAAAAGCATTACCGATATCCTGGAGATGAGCATCGACCAGGCGGTAGATTTCTTCTCGGCCATGCCGCAGATTCACCGCAAAATCGTGACCATGCAGCAGGTTGGGCTCGGGTATATCACGCTTGGCCAAAGCAGTACCACCCTTAGCGGAGGTGAAGCCCAGCGCGTAAAACTGGCCACCGAACTAAGCAAACGCGATACCGGCAACACCTTTTATATCCTCGATGAGCCGACAACCGGTTTGCATTTCGACGATATCCGGCAATTGCTCAAGGTATTGAACGAATTGACCGACCGGGGCAATACGGTGTTGGTGATTGAACACAACCTCGACGTGATCAAGGTGGCCGACTACGTAATCGATCTGGGTCCGGAAGGCGGCAGCGGCGGAGGCGAAATCATGGCCACGGGCACGCCGGAAGAGATTGCCGCCTGTGAAAGCAGCCATACGGGCCGCTTCCTGAAGAAGGAGTTGTAAGAGGAGTGGATTGCTTCACAATTACTGTTGAACTGCGTCCATCAGACGAGCGGCATTGCGCACGTTATTGAACCCTTCTGACAGCATAAATGCCCGGCGTGTTTGCTCAGATTCATCAAATGGCAACTGCATGAGCGATTCAATAGCCGCAGCCATCTCAGCAGGATCATCGTGTACATGGCACAGGTTCTCCAGGCCGGTATGATTCACCATGGTGCGGTTGGTAACACAATGGCGCCCGCGGTGCAAAGCATTGATCAGTTTAAGTTTGATGCCGGTGCCCTGGAAGGTACAAAGCACATTTACCTGCGCTGAGGATACCAATTCCAATATGCCGGCGGTATCCAGCTGATCTTCGAGTTTGATGTGGGGATAGACGGACACTGCATGGCGCAAGGCTGCCGAGGGATTGCTTCCGGCAATTACGCAAGGAATCTGCAAGCGGCTGAATACCTCTTTCACCAGATACAGCGCACCCTGGTTATTCTCTCCCACGCCGAGATTTCCGTGGTACAGCACAAAATCGCCCAGACCTTCCCTTATTTCCACTTTCTCATTCGGATGAAAGGCCGGGATGTACTCGGTATGCCCGTAAAGGCTGGAGAAATAACCGGTGTCATCGGGTGAAATAGCTGCAATCAGCGATGCCTTCTTCAATACCGGTTCGAAGCGCTGCAGGCGTTCGGCTTCTACCCTGAAAAAGTACTTCTTGAAGAAATTGTTTTCGGCATGTTCCAGGTTGCGGTAGTATTCGTGTTCGATGTTGTGGGTGCGCACCACTTTCACCCGCTTAGCCAGGCGCGGATCGTCCAGCCAATGGCAGGAATGCAGCCCTTCAAAAAGGATAGGCGCCTCATCGGCCAACAGGTTATCCATCAGTTCTGCGGCATCGCGGCTTGAGGTGATATATGGCGCATCGCCGTAGAAAGGATTCTTGAACACCCGACGCCTGTAAATATGGATATGCTTACACCAGGGCCGCAGATTCTCCGGATTACCCCGCTTGCCGTAAGCAAAAGCATGCAGCGTCACCTCCACACCCACCTGATACAAGGCCTTCAATTTGTAATAGATATCGATGGCCCCACCGTAATCGGGCGGTTCAGGTACATCAAAGGCTACCAGATGGAGTTTCGGTTTGGTTTCAGGCATACCAGCGCAGCAATTTCTTTTCTTCGTTTTCCCAGTTCAGTTCTTGTGCAGCCTGAATGCAGGCCGACTCCATAGCGGCGTAAATCTCCGGATTTCCCTGCAAATAACGAATGGCTTGCACGAGGCTTTCCGGGTTCGACTCCGCGCAGATGCCAACTTCCCACTTCTCCAACATGCGCAGGTATTCAGGAAATGGATTGATCAGCGAGGGAAGGCCTGCATGGATATAATCAAAAAATTTGTTGTTCAGGGAATAGTAATAGCTCTTGCCGAGGTTCTCGCTCACATTGAGGCCCAGCCATGCGGCTGCGGTATATTCGGGCAGCGCTTCCGGAGGCAGCCATCCGAAGAACTTTACCTTGGCTTCCAATCCAAGCTGTTTGGCGCGCAATCGCAATGCAGCCGAAAGATCTCCTTCTCCGATGATATGCAATTGCAAATCGAGCTTGGGCATGGCGTCGATCATCGCTTCCAGCCCGCGGCCTGCGTTCAGCGCTCCCTGATACAAGATTACATATGGTTTTTGTGCTTCGTGCCGGCGTTGTGCGGCCAAGGGTGGGGCATTCATCACCACGCCCACTTCGATACCGGCCGTTTCCTGATAGGCATCTGCCACCGAACGGCATACGGAATAGGCGCCGTCGACTCCCGGAACCAATTTCCTTTCCACCCACTGCCAGATGCGCTGCACCTTCGGGCGGCTGATCACTTCGGGCACTTCGCTGAACCATTCATGGGCATCGAAAAGCAGTTTGAAACGCCGCAGGCGGCGCAACAACCAGCCGGCTGGCAGGGTATCGCAATCGATGCTGCAAAGGATATCGAACGGCCGAAAAA
>JBKDBI010000076.1:0-3153 GCA_046314695.1 Bacteroidota bacterium
GAAGAAATAGCGTTTTGCGTCGAGGGCGATCCGCATCTCTCAGACCGAAACGCCGTAGTCGCGCAGGGTTTCGTTCAGCCCTGTCTTAAGGTCGGTCGATGCCTTGCGTTTGCCGATGATGAGCGCACAGCTCACGCCGTAGGTTCCTCCCGGAAAGGCTTTTTCATAACTGCCGGGAATAACCACACTGTCGGGCGGAATAATTCCTTTCGGCAAGGTTTCTCCGGTAGTGGTGTCGATGATATGGGTGCTCATGGTCAGTGTTACACCTGCACCAAGCACCGCCCGGGCTCCGATGCGCACGCCCTCAACCACGATGCAGCGAGACCCGATGAAAGCGCCGTCTTCCACAATTACCGGTGCAGCCTGCACGGGTTCGAGTACGCCGCCGATTCCAACGCCTCCGCTGAGGTGAACGTCTTTGCCAATTTGTGCGCAACTGCCTACCGTAGCCCAGGTATCGACCATGGTGCCGCTGTCTACATAAGCACCGATATTTACGTAGGATGGCATCATGATCACACCGGGTGCGAGGTAGGCGCCGTGGCGTGCGATGGCATGCGGTACAACGCGAACACCCAGGTTTGCATAACCGCGTTTCAGCGGGATTTTGTCGTGGAACTCCATTGGGCCGGCTTCCATTGTTTCCATCTCGCAAATCGGGAAGTACATCAGCACCGCCTTCTTCACCCAATCATTCACTTTCCAGTTCCCCGTTGCGTCAGGTTCTGCAACGCGCAGTTTGCCCTTGTCGAGCAATTCAATTACTTCCCTGACTGCCTGCCGGGTACTTTCTTCTTTTAACAGGCTTCTATCATCCCATGCTGCTGCGATCAGCGCCTCTGTATTTTGCATTGGCTCGTTATTTGCAGCAAATTTGCAAACCTTTCCGCGAAAACATGTCATTGCGTTTCCTACTACCCCTGATTTCCCTGCTTGGGCCGTTTGTTCAGCTGCGTGCACAAGACCGATTGCTGACCATTGAAGAAGCATTTTCACCGATGCTGCAACCGCGCGGACTGGCGCAGTTTGGATGGATTCCGGAATCCAACAAGATTGCCTGGGTGGCCAATGCCGGCGGGGTGCAAAAACTCGTTCAATACGATGCCTACAACCGCACAACAGATACTGTTGCCACACTGGCTATTTTGAAACAGGCACTGGGTGAAGCCGGGATGAATACCGCTAAATTTATGGGTTTCCCTGCACTCAACTGGATTGATCCGGATAAGTGCTGGTTCGTTTGGGAAAACAAATTGATTCAGTTCATCATTACTGAACGCAGGGCGGAAATACGGCGTGTAATCCCTGAAGGCGCTGCCGTCACCGATATCGCCCCCAATACACTCAATGTAGTTGTGCAGCTGAACAATAACCTCAGCGTTATCACTTCCGAGTTCACCCGGCGCATTACCGACGATGGCGGAAACGGAATCGTGTATGGCGAAGCCGCGCACCGCAGCGAATTCGGAATTACGGAAGGATTGTTCTGGAGCCCGTCTGGCAAACAGCTTGCGTTTTATCGCCAGGATGAACGCCGGGTAAGCAATTATCCGCTGCTAGATATCAATAGCCGGCCCGGAACACATAACCTGATTAAATATCCTTGTGCCGGCGACAGCTCACATACCGTAAGCGTTGGTGTTTACCATACAGACTTGCAACAGGTGGTGTATTTGAAAACAGAAGGCCCATACGATCAATATCTTACCAATATCACCTGGTCGCCCGATGGCAAGCACATCTATGTAGCCATTGTAAACCGCGAACAAAATAAAATGCGTCTGGTGCGCTACGATGCCCTGAGTGGAATGCCTGATCGCGTATTGTTTGAAGAGAGCAACGAGAAATGGGTTGAACCCGAACACGGGCCGGTGTTTATTCCCGGTGATAACGGGCGATTCCTCTGGTTCAGCGAACGCGATGGCTGGAATCATTTGTACCTCTACAACAGCCAGGGTAAACTCCTGAATCAGGTAACCGTTGGGAAATGGATTGTAACCGATGTGGCCGGCTTCAGTAAAAATGGTGAAACAGTATTCTTCACCGGTACCAAAGACGGTCCGCTCGAACGCCATTTGTATTCCGTTCGCCTGAACGGAGGAACACCGCAGCGCATCACCCGGGTGCAGGGTACGCATGCCATCCTTCCCAATTACGATCTGACGCTTTTTGCCGACGTATATAGCAACCGCGAGACACCGCGCCGCTACGATGTTATTCAACCCGATGGTGAAATACGCGCCAATATCTTCTCAGCGGCCAATCCGGTAGCGAATTTCCGCCTGGGCCGCACGGAAATATTCCCCGTGCTGAACGGCAGCACCTTGTTGTATTCGCGTGCCATCCTGCCGCCTGATTTTGATGCGAAACAGCGCTATCCGGTTGTGATTTATGTGTATGGTGGTCCGCATGCCCAAATGATTTCGGAGACCTGGCTCGGCGGCGCCAACCTCTGGATGCATTACATGGCGCAGAAAGGATACATCGTATTTACACTCGATAACCGCGGCTCTGCCAACAGGGGCTTCGACTTCGAAAGCGCCATTTTCCGTGACCTTGGAACCGCAGAACTCGAAGACCAGATGCTCGGCGTTCGCTATCTGAAACAGCTTCCATACGTGGATACCAACCGCATCGGCGTGCACGGCTGGAGTTTTGGTGGCTTCATGACAACAACGATGATGACCCGGCAGCCCGAGACATTCAAGGTGGGCGTGGCTGGCGGACCTGTCATTGACTGGAAATACTACGAAATCATGTACACAGAGCGCTACATGGACCGTCCGCAGGAAAACAAAGAAGGCTATAACCGCTCCAGCCTGCTCAACGCGGCGGCGAATCTCCGAGGGCGTTTGCTCATGATTCACGGCACAGACGACGATGTGGTGCTCTGGCAGCACAGCATGCTTTTTGTGGAACAGGCAGTGAAGCAACGCAATGCGAATCTGGATTACTTCATTTACCCCGGCCACAAGCACAATGTGGTAGGCCCAGACCGCGTGCATTTGTATAAGAAGGTTTCGCAGTATTTCTTTGACTTCCTGTGAGACAAGGGAAAGGGGAGGTGCAGATTGTAGAGTGTCCGCGCGACGCTATGCAAGGGCTGCCGTATCATGTGCCTGCAGAAAAGAAGATTGAATACCTGCGGAC
>JBKDBI010000077.1:0-20034 GCA_046314695.1 Bacteroidota bacterium
ACCATCGGAATCTATTGCATCATCCTCGTGTACACCCTGGTGCACTCGCTGGAGCGCAACATTCGTGACAGTTTCACTTCCTTCGGCGCAGACGTGGTATTCGTGCAGAAGTGGCCCTGGGATAACATGGGTTTCGATTACCCGTGGTGGAAATACATGGCCAGGCCGGTGGTGAGCCTGGATGAACAGAAATTCCTCGATAGCCGGGTTTCCGAGCAGGTGCAGGCCACTGCTTTTGTTTATGCATTGACCGGTAAAACCTTGCAACATGGTGCTTTCACGGCAGAAGGCATCGATGTGGTGAGCGTAACCCATGCCTATAACCGCGTGCAGAAAGTGGATGTTGAATTCGGGCGGTACTTTACCGAACAGGAAAGCGAAGCAGGGCGTCCGGTGGCGTTGATCGGCGCGACGCTCGCAGAGAACCTGTTTCCGAACAGCAATGCCCTGGGTGCCCAGATACGCATTATGAAACAACCCTTTACGGTGATTGGAATATTGCGCAGGGAAGGGGAAAGCCTGATCAACAACAGCAACGACCAACGGGCCATCATACCGCTGAACTACGCGCGTACCGTCGCCAACCTGCGCAACGAAGGCGGAAACCCGCAGATCATGGTGAAGGCGACAGAAGGTTATCCCTTGGAAGATGTGATGTACGAATTGCAATTGCTGATGCGGGCCAAACGGCGTATCAAGCCTTACGGAGAGGAAAATTTTGCGGTGAACAAGATGAGCATGATCACCGATAACATCACGTCTTTGTTCGGACAACTGAACGCAGCCGGAACGATCATCGGACTGTTTGCGCTGCTGGTGGGCTGCTTTGGGGTGGCGAATATCATGTTTGTTTCGGTGAAGGAACGGACCCAGCAAATCGGTATCCAGAAAGCCTTGGGCGCGCGGAACTATTTCATCGTAAGCCAGTTTTTGGCGGAAGCGGTATTGCTGTCCATTCTGGGTGGTTTGTTCGGCCTCGGGCTGGTTTGGCTGAGCACCCTGGGCGCCAACGCAGTGCTGGCGAGTATGGAAGCCGGCCTGGTCCTGGGCTTGAGCGCGGGAGATGCCTTGACCGGTATCCTGGTTTCAGCGGGTATCGGACTGCTGGCGGGAATTATGCCGGCCTTGCAGGCTGCGCGCATGAATCCGGTAGATGCGATGCGGGCCAGGTGAGGGTTTGACCTTTCATTGCTTGTAAAAGGGATACTGACCTGAGGATTGTATTCCTGAGTTAGTTCGGTGATTTTATATCATGGCGATATCTGTGGCTATATCCGCAAGCCTATATTGAATTCATTTCACATCGTAATCTCTGAGTGTCGGAGAACTTGATTGTTGGAACGCTGGCCAACCCATCAGCCTTGCCCAGGCTTGTTTCCCGCTTTCAAAGAGCTTGTCGGCCATAAAATACTACACCTCTGTTTTATTAAGATGGAAGTTATCCGGTACATGAAGCAACAATTTTTTCTATTGACGAAGTTAGACCGATTCGTGCATTATTAATATGACAGGAGGGTTGAAAGCTAACTCCCTTTGTTCTCGGGATGGTATTTCGGCAGAGAAGAGATCATCTTGGTTTCGTCGCCGGAAATACGCGATATGACACAAATTGGAAAAGAATGGTGTTTTAGTGGAAGGGGGCTTGGGCGGGATTTTATGGCATGAAGTAGCTGGGAATTAACCCGTTGGAAGCGGGAATTCCAGATTAGTCGGAAGCCTCCACTATGTACGGCAGGTTCCATGCCTTGCTGACGAACAAACCGAACATGTGTTCAACTTTCTGATTTCCGCTGTAGCGGCGGTTGGTGAGGTAACAGAATTCTCCAAGGTAATTCCGCAGGTAGCTTGAACTCACGTAATGGTGGATGCCTTCCAGGTTCCGCCTGGCATTGACTATCATGATTTCCGTGTAGCGCAATCTGCCCATGTAGCGGTCATCCTCGAACCAGGGGCGCGGACGCTTGTCAAGGCTGCGGATGCGGATATTCATTCCGGCCGGAAGCTCCTCAGGCGTCAGCGGCGTGGTTTTCCGCGGAACAGGATGGTGGTGGTTGTAAGGCAGGTCTTTCATTGATTCCGGCAGCATGGAAATCAGGCGTAAACGCCCGCCCTGCGCGTGGATGAACCACGGATGGTTATGAGGTAACTGTAAATTCAGTCCCTTTATCTCAACGGGCATCAGCTCCAAACCCGGTCCATCTTGTGGTTGTACCTTCAACCCGTGATTTGCAGCGACTTTGGGCGGTTCAGCTTCCAGGTCTGACTTTTCAGGAACAGCCGGGAAGTTAGACACTCCTGCCGTAAGATGGTCCAGCATCGCGTACCAATCAACCAGATCAGCCATCATCACCTTCATTTTCTGCATCATCAGCCAGATCGGGCGATAGTTCCGGTGACCCAGATGGCGCTGTACCTGCAATGCAGAGATCGATTTCTTCTGGAACGCAACTACTCCAATCGCGTAAACCCAGTAACGGAAAGGGAGTTTTGAATACTCCAACAAGGTTCCACTGCGCAAAGTCATTTCAGACTTGCATTGTCTACACCGGTATTTCAGCTTAGAAGGGAGCCACAGGTGTTCATTGTTGCCGCAGCGGTTGCAGAATACACCATGCTTATCCCGCAAATTCTTCCACAAAAGAATACAGCGCTCTTCGGTGTTGTAAGTTTGGATAAAAGTAACAAAGTCCATGATTAAAAATGATTAGAATACAAGCGCAATATAGGGATCTAAACACACACCGCAAAGACCCAGAGTCAGCTTGCGCATAATCTGGCCTGAAATTACACGCTTATAAACGTTTCAAGATAGCATAATAAATGCAACAATGCCTTATCTCTTCCAATTCCCGAATGGTTCATCATAGACCCCTTTCATCTATCATCTTCCCATTCCATCCCGATCCAGGCAGCCATTCCATCACCCGGCTATGACAGACTTATAAAGTTGAGCAATAACCCTCGAACACGCCCGTGAATTCCAGGCTAAAACAGATTTACGAATACTTGATTTGCATGCATAATTTCATCTTTCTTGCTTGATCTAATATGAATTATCTTCCTTTTAGAATTCTTGACAAGGCAGCTTTGAGGCATTTGGGTTTATGGGAACTCCATTGGGAGCTGCATGCGTACCTGGACAATTGCTACTACAATGAAGTCAGACTCTTGAATGTCGGGCGGCGTATGTTGCGGCACTTTTTGTTGGCCGAACTGGTAAACCTCTATCTACACCGATGGGGAACAACGGAGTACATCGAACTGCAGCTGCACAAAGCCTTGCAGGTGACAGAGGAAAAGCTCTTTTGGGTTGCTCCGGATTTGGAACAATGGTGTATCGTTTTTAAAGCCACCGAAAGAGGTGAGCATTACTCTCCTGAAACAATGATGCCGGATTTTCGATAATCCAGGCGCGTACAAATGAATTCCTTTTCTTGTCTGTTAGGGGATGTAGGTTCTAAGAGAAAATGCTTACCCCACGCAACAACGCGCAGGCAGCTTCAACCTGTTCCGTGCTCACATCGAGATGCGTAACGAAGCGAATCTGCGACGGACCAGTGGCGCCGGCACGAAGGCCTTGGGCGGCGAGTTGGGCTGTGACGTGGCTGCTGTGCAATCCGGCCGGAAGGTCGAACAGCACGATATTGGTTTCAGGCGCATGAACCGCGGCTACCCAAGGCAGTTCTTGTAAGGTTTCAGCGAGCATAGCGGCGTGGCGGTGATCTTCGCGCAAGCGTTCCACATTGTTCTCCAGGGCGTAGAGGCCTGCTGCGGCCAGAAAGCCTGCCTGGCGCATGCCACCACCAAACACCTTGCGGATGCGCCGCGCCTGCTTGATCCAATCGCCCTTGCCGAGCAGCACGCTGCCCACCGGTGCGCCGAGGCCTTTGCTGAGGCAGACGGAAATGCTGTCGAAGGTTTTGCCGTAATACCCCGGGCTTTCACCCTTAGCTACGATGGCATTGAAGATGCGCGCACCATCGAGGTGCAAGGCGAGATTGTTGTGTCGGCAAACGGCCGCGATGGCATCCATGGCTTCCTGCGTGTAACAGCTGCCTCCGCCGCGGTTGCTGGTGTTTTCAAGACAAACCAGCCGGGTCGGTGCCTTGTGGATATCGTCGGGATTGATAGCGGCCTCCACCTGTGCTGCATGGAGCAAGCCGCGTGGTGCGACCAGCGGACGCGCCTGCGCCTGGGAATTGGAGGCCATGCCGCCACCTTCGTAGATGTACACATGGGCCAGCGAATCGCATATTACCTCGTCGCCCGGCCGTGTATGGCAGCGGATAGCGATCTGGTTGGTCATCGTGCCGCTCGGGCAGAACAGGGCGGCTTCCATGCCGAACAATTCGGCCACATAGGCTTCCAGGCGGTTAACGGTTGGATCTTCGCCGAATACATCGTCTCCGGTTTCTGCCTGTTGCATGGCTGCGAGCATGCCCGGTCCGGGTTTGGTGAAGGTGTCGCTGCGCAGTTCGATATGCGTGGTTTTCATGCGGTCAGGTAAGGTGGTGGATGAACGGCAAGTGCCAGAAAACGCTGATGCAAGGCCAGAACCTGGGGAATCAGCGGATGCTTGCCGTCGTTGAAAATAAGGTGTTGGGATTTTTGGGTCAGGATTTCCTGCGGGAGTTGATGGGCCATCCTGCTTTCTATAGCCTTGCGCTCGGCGCCGTCGCGCAGCATGGCGCGTTGGATGCGCAGCTCGGTTGGTGCCAGCACCGCTACCACACTGTGCAATTGGCGCTGGCTGCCCGATTCGAAAATGATGGCCGCCTCCTTGATGGCATAAGGCGCCTGTTGTTCATCACACCATGACTCAAAATCACGGAAGACGACAGGATGAACCAATTGGTTGAGCTCCTGCAGTTTCGCAGCATTGCCGAAAACAACCTGTGCCAGGTACGGCCGGTTCGGGGCACCGTTCACATAGCTGTCCGCACCGAAGGTTGCCCGGATGGACTGTTGCAGGGCTTCGTCTTCCTGCATGAGGCGCCGTGCAGCCTGATCAGCTTCATACACCGGCACACCTAGGAAACGAAAGATGTGACAAACGGTCGATTTTCCGCTTCCCAGCCCTCCGGTGATGCCTATGCGCAGCAAGGTGTTGCGGAATTATTCCGCCTTCTTCTCAGCGGCTTTGTCGCCGTAAGCCGTGCGGGTCATTTCGAAACTTACGGCTGCCTTTTCGATTTTCATACGCTGGCCGTCTTCGAGCTCGATGCTGAAAGTGGTATCGTTGATGGAAGCGATCTTGCCGTGTACCCCGCCGGTGGTGACAATCTTGTCGCCTTTGTTGACGGATTCCAGGAAGCTACGCTGTTTTTTCTGCTTCCGCATTTGCGGCAGGATCATGAACACATAGAACACGGCCATGATGAGCACGAGGGGCAGGATCTGCTGCCAACCGCCGCCACCGGCAGCTTGTAAAAGGATATGCATGGTTATTTTTTGACTACTGTTGCTTTGAAAGTAAGGGTGATGCGCTCTTTGGCTGAATTCTGGAAGAACACTTCAACTGATTTTTCCTGTTCGGTACCGGCTCCTACTTCACCGCGGCCTTCGGAATTGAACAGGGCTTCCACGAAACCTTCACCGCCGGGAGGAATCACTTCCTTGGTCCAGTTGGGTGTGGTACAGCCGCAGGTGGGCTTTACGTCTGAAATGATGAGGTTCGACTTGCCTACGTTGGTGAAGCGGAACTTGTATTTTACCTGTTCGCCTTCCGTAATCCGGCCGAAATCGTGGTATTCTGTCTGGAACTTGGGCCAGCCGAGCTGATCGCTGTTGGCAGGTGTGGAGGTGTTTGCCCCATTTCCACCGTTTTCGCCCTGCGGATTGTCGGCAGTGGCGGAGTTATTGGCGGGAATATCGCCGGGTTCAACTTTGCGGTTTCCCTGGCTGCAGGATACGAAGAGCAGCGCGCACGCAGCGCTAAGAAGAAAAACTTTGTTCATAAGCGAATATGCAAAAATAAACCGACGTTTCAGTTCTCGCGCAGTCCCCGGCCGCTTTTTACGATACGTCCGTCGGACTGCAATTCGAGCCTCAACCGGTCGAGCACGCCGTTGATGAAGCGGCTGCTGTTGGGCGTGGAGTAGTTTTTCGCGATGTCGAGGTATTCGTTGATCGTCACCTTGACCGGAATATGTTCGAACCACAACATTTCGGCCAGGGCCATTTTGAGGATGATCATATCCACCATGGCGATGCGGTCGGTTTCCCAGTTGCTGGAAGAAGGTTTGATATGGTTTTCGAGTGTTTCGCTTTCGCGGTTTACCAGTTCGAACAGGCGGCAGGCAAACTCCACTTCCTCATCGGAACGGCGCATGGGTGCCGGCAGTGCCGCAGGTTTGGCTTCCTGCAGGGCTTTGAGCGTTTTCTCAGTCACACGCCAGAGCTGTACTTCGTCGTCGTACCAGGCAGGATAGGTTTCCTCCATCAGGTCGTTGAAAAACTCGCTGGCATTGATCAGGTAATCGAAGAAAGACAGCATGAAATCTTTCTGCATGCTGTAAGTCGGTTCGTCGAAGATGAGGAAGTCTTTCACGAAAGCCTGTTGTTGCAGGTCGTCCCAGAGGGTGTCGAATGAAAGCGCTGCCTGATCCCAATTGTAACGGCAGGCCAGCCCTGAAGCGGCAACGGCCTGTTCGAGTTGAATTGCGGGTTCTACGCGGTTGAACAAAGCGCAACGACGCAGTTTGTCTTTGTCTGGAAAGAACTTCTGCTGCTCAATGTCTGCCTCGCTTTGCAGGAAATTTCGCAAGGCGGCTGGCAATTGCATGAGGTGGAGGAAGAACTCGCCGAAAACGAAAATACCGGCGGTGAGCTGATCCCGTCCCTTCATCCAATTATCCCCTTCCTGCTGCCGGTAGCTGTATAATGCCTGCAGCGTCTTGATCCTGATCAACCTCCTCGAAAGCATAGAACTCTGATGCCGCAAAGGTAAGCAGCATTGCCGGAGCGCGGAACAAAATTCAGAGCCTTTTGAGCAGGCGTAGCATAAACAGCGTAACAACGGCCATCAGCAAGAGTACCCCTGCATAGCCGTATTGCCATTCCAGTTCGGGCATATGCCTGAAATTCATGCCGTAGATGCCGGCGATGAAGGTAAGCGGAATGAATACGGCGCTTACCACCGTCAGGGTTTTAACACTGCGGTTGAGTTGCAGGTTGAGGTTACTGAGGTGCAATTCGGTGAGGTTGTGCAACATGTCACGGCAGCTTTCGAACGACGATGCCATGAGCTGCAGGTGGTCTAGGATATCGCGGAGGAAGATGTGGTTGGCTTTCCGAAAGCCCTGGATCTGTTCATTGCGCAAGCGTATCACCTCTTCGCGCAGCGGAAGCAGGTTGCGGCGCAGGCTGCCTAGCTCCGACTTGATTTCGGTTACAGCTTGGATATCGCTCGGTTCCCGGCTGTCGAGCATATGGGCTTCGAGTGCTTCAATGCGGTCGCGGTAGGTTTGCAATACTTCGTTATAGGTATCGACCACGGCGTCGAGCAGGGCAATGAAAAGGAAATCGACTCCGCCGCGGAAGAAGCGCTGCGGGTCGGCCTCCAGCCGCCGGCGCAGGTGCTGGAAATTGTCGCCTTCCAGGTTGTCTTGAAAACTTAGCACCCAGTCTTTTCCAAGTACCAGGCTCAGGTGCTCGGTTTCATATTGGTCCTCGCGCGGCAGCAACATCTTGCAGGTTAGGAAGACAAGTTCCTCGTAGGCTTCGTATTTGGGCAGGTGGCTGCGGTTGCGGATATCGTCGGCCAACAAGGGGTGTAATCCGAAATAAGCTGCTGCTTCTCTAACATTGGCATCACTGCCGAAATCGATATCGAACCAATGGAGGCAGTCTGTTTTGATCTCCGGTAGCAGAGCCTGCAGATTGTCGGCTTCGAAACGCTCAGAGTTGCTGCCGTGGATGCGATAGAGAATTACCATGGATCTTGTTATTTTACAGGAGTTTGATTCTTCAAAGAACCAGCATTTTTACATTGCGCTGAAATTCTGGCATGAATCCTGTATCATTGTGTTACCCAAAAACAAAACTACCATGAAAAAAATGCTTTTAGCCGCCGTTATCGGTCTCCCCCTGGCAGGCCTCATGGCACAGGATGTTCCTGTAACCCCCACACCTGTTGAACCCACCAATCCGGTAACTCCGCCACCACCTCCGGGCGGATCGGGTGGAATGACACAGGATAACGACCGCAACTTGCCGGCCGAGATCCGCGCCAAGAACAACGCCGAATGGATCAGCAACAACGTTGGTCCGCTCGACCCGCGCGCCATGCAATGTGTAGTTGCAGCCAATGAAAGTTATTTCCGCAGCACCCGCGATGCGATCAATAACAACCCTTCGAACCCGGCCCAGGCGAACAACCTGATCACCCGCGCCCGCATGACCCGCGAACAGCAGCTGCGCAGCTGCCTGATGCCGCATCAATACGACAAACTGAAGTCCTTGCGCCCCGCACAAGGATTCAGCGCCGACGGTATGCCAACCGGCGATCCGGGCCCATCGGGCGGCCCTTCGGTGACTGTTGCACCTCCGTCTTCCGGCAGCGGTATGACCACCACTCCTTCAGGTCGTCAGGTTCCTGCCCGTCGCAGCCGCCCTACCGGCCGTGTTCAGCCTACTCCCGTTACTCCGCCGGCTCCTCCGGTGACCCCCGGTGCCGGCGTGAACGCTCCGAACGACCGCGTGGAAGGCGAAACCCGCTGATTGAGATTACGCATCGAAGAAAAGCCGTTGCAGCAATGCAGCGGCTTTTTTTGTGCTCCCATGTTCATGACAGCACTATGCCGCGAGAGGGATAGCAGCGGAAAGCCCGGAACCGCCGAAGCATGAGGCGGTGAGGACTTGCAGCGGATAGCCCGGCCCGCAGGGCTCGCCCCAAATGGGAAAGTGTTTTGAAAATGGATTCAGTTGCCTGACTGCAGGGAAATCAGATTTCCTTCCGCAGGCGTGCCACCGGGATATTGAGCTGTTCGCGGTATTTGGCGACCGTGCGGCGGGCAATGTGGTAGCCGCGCTCCTTCAGCAGATCCATCAGCGCTTCGTCGGTAAGAGGCCGCTTCTTGTTCTCGGCTTCGATGGCATCCTTGAGGATTTTCTTGATTTCGCGGTTGCTCACTTCGTCGCCGTCTTCAGTGGCGATGCCTTCGCTGAAGAAGAATTTGAGGGGGATGATGCCGAAACTGGTTTCTACGTATTTGCTGTTGGCTACCCGGCTGATGGTGCTGATATCGAGCCCTACTTTTTCGGCGATATCCTTGAGAATCATGGGTTTGAGCTTCGCCTCGTCGCCGTCGACGAAAAATTCACGCTGCTTGCTGACGATGGCTTCCATGGTGCTGAGCAGGGTATGCTGCCGCTGCTTGACGGAGTCGATGAACCAGCGCGCGCCTTCGAGCTTCTGCTTGATGTACTGCACGGCATCTTTGAGGTTGCGGTCTTTGCCGGGTGAGGCTTCGTAGGCGCGGAGGGTTTCGGCGTAGGCGGGGCTAAGCCGCAGTTCAGGCGTGTTGCGCGAATTGAGCACGACTTCGATGGCGCCGCCTTCGTTGCGTACGATGAAGTCGGGCACGATGTACATGGTTTTGGTGGCGCCACCCTGGGTCATGCCGGGCTTCGGATTGAGCCGTGTTATTTCCTTAATGGCGTCGCGCAGGGCATCGTCGTCAATCTTGAGGGCCTTCTTGATTTTGTCGTAATGCTTTTTGCTGAAGGCCTCCATGTATTCCGAAATGATGGTTTCGGCGAGGCTGATGGCGGGGTTGTTGCCGTAGTCTTTCTTGTAAAGCTGGAGAAGCAGGCATTCCTGCAGGTCGCGGGCGCCGATGCCGGGCGGGTCGAAATTCTGGATTTTAATGAGAATGCGCTCGAGGTGGTCTTCGTTGGTGATGATATTCTCGCTGAAAGCAAGGTCGTTCGCGATGGCGCGCAGTTCTCGCCGCAGGTATCCGTCTTCGTCGATGCTGTTGATGAGGTGGATGGCCAGGGTGAGGTCTTCCTCGTTGCCAAAGGTGGCTCGGGCCTGTTCTTCCAGAAACTCCTGGAAGGAAGACGAGCTGGCGATGGGAATATCGCGTTGGTCGTCGTCGTAGTCTTCGTTGAGCCGGAAGCCGCCTTCGTCGTCGTTATAACGCAGCAATTCGTCGATATCGATGTCATTGCTGAAGGTTTCTTCTTCGGTACCAACGTCTTCGGCATTGGAAAAAGTGTCTTCTTCTTCCGACTTGCCGGTTTCAAGTGCAGGATTGTCAAGCAGTTCCTGCTCCAGCTTTTCTTCAAAGTCGAGCGTGTTCAGCTGCAGCAGTTTGATGAACTGAATCTGCTGCGGGCTCAGCTTTTGAAGTAATTTCTGGCTTAGATTCTGTTTCAGCGAGCTCATAACCTTGTCTTACGCACCGTAAATTTGTTGCCTGTTTATACTTCAAAGGGAACAAAGGCAAATGTACATAAAAGAATTAGCCTCGGCAGAAGGGGGCACGGCAAGTCTTCAGGGCTGGGTAGCCAACAAGCGCGAAAGCAAGGGCATCGTTTTTCTGGTACTGCGCGATGGCACGGGTTTTTGTCAGTGCGTGGTGGCTCTCGATCAGGTGGGGCCGGAGGTTTTTGAAAAAGCTTCCGGACTTACCATGGAGTCGAGTGTAAAGGTGAACGGCCGCGTGGTGCGCGACGAGCGCCAGGTGGGCGGCTTCGAGCTGCAGGCCGATGGGCTCGAAGTGTACCAGGTGGCAGAAGAATACCCCATTTCGAAAAAGGAACACGGGGTGGATTTTCTGATGGATAACCGCCATCTGTGGTTGCGCAGCAGCCGGCAGTGGGCCATCATGAACATCCGCAACACCATCATTTACAGCATCCACCGCTATTTCCAGGAGCAGGGTTTCCTGCAGATGGATGCGCCGATTTTCACCGGCAATGCCTGCGAAGGCACGAGCAACCTGTTTGAAACCGATTTCTATGGCGACCCTGCCTACCTGAGCCAGAGCGGTCAGCTGTATGGCGAAGCGCTGGCCATGGCTTTCGGCCGCATCTATACCTTCGGTCCGACCTTCCGCGCCGAAAAGAGCAAAACCCGCCGCCACCTGAGCGAATTCTGGATGATCGAACCGGAAATGGCGTTCTACGATATCTTCCAGAACATGGAGGTGATTGAAGGCATGCTCCACCATGTGATCCGCGATGTGCTGGCCACCAACCGCCGCGAACTGGAACTGATCGGGCGCGATACCGCGATCCTGGAAAGCAGCCTGAAGCCTTTTCCGCGCATGACGTATGATGAAGCCGTGCGTATTATCCGCGGCGAACAGGATGTGAACGGTGTAAACAGCATCGCTTCCCTTCGCGAGGAACTGACTGCTTCAACAGCCCGCCTGGAAGCAGTGCAGCAGGAAATTGCCGAACGCGAAGCCGGATTGGCCAAACCGGGTATGAAGAAGGGCGAAATCGCCTTCCATCAGGGCAAGATTCTGCAACTGCGCAAGGAACAAGATGATCTGGAAGAAGACCTCCGCAATATTCCGCAGTGGATTGAAAGCGCGGAGAATTTCCAATATGGCAACGACTTCGGCGGCAGCGACGAAACCGTGCTCACGCGCCTTTTCGATGTGCCGGTGATGGTATACGACTGGCCGCACGAGGTGAAGGCGTTTTACCTGAAGCGCAACCCCGACGACCAAAGCAAGGCCCGCGGCGTGGATGTGCTGGCGCCTGAAGGCTACGGTGAAATCGTTGGCGGAGGCGAACGCGAAACCGATGCTGAGAAGCTGAAACAGAAAATCGTGGAGCACGAGCTGCCGATGGAAGCTTTTGAATGGTACCTAGACCTGCGCCGTTATGGTTCCGTGCCGCACAGCGGTTTTGGTCTCGGCCTGGAACGGGTGGTTACCTGGATTTGCAAACTGAAACACGTGCGGGAATCGATACCTTTCGGCCGCATGTACGGACGCCTGCTGCCTTAAGCGTATGATGCAAGCACTTCCGGCACAGCCTTTGGCAGCAGCCTGGGCGGCAATGCGCCATTATGCCGAAGCCTGGAGCTTTGTGCGCCGGCAGCGGCTGACCTATTATTACCTTTATCCTTTGGTAATTGCGCTGGTGCTGCAGTTATTCAGCCTGTATTATATCCACGCCGGCGTGGAGTCGGGCCTGAACCAGTTGTTGCAATGGCTGGGGTTGGAAAAGCCGGTGGCACAGGGCAGTGGCTGGGAGCTGATCAAGTCGTGGCTGCTGCAGGGCACACAATTCTTGTTGGCACTCGCTGTAAAAATTTACCTCTTTTTTACGATGGCCCGGATCAACCGCTATCTCACGCTTATGCTGGTTTCGCCGGTGCTGGCTTTTTTGTCTGAGCGCTGCGATACCCTGCTTACGGGCAGGCAGTTCGATTTCAGCCTGCCGCGGCTTTTGCGTGAGATGTTGCGCGGTGTACTGATTACCTTGCGCAACGCTGTTGCCGAGCTTTTTTTGCTGTTGGTCTGCGTAGTGCTCAGCTTTGTCTTTCCCCCGCTGGGCCTGGTGTTGACGCCGCTGATGTTCTTCATCAGCGCCTATTACATGGGCTTCAGCATGATGGATTATATCTGCGAGCGCCATGGGCTGGGTTTGCGCGCTTCGGTGCAATATGTGCGGCGGCGCTGGTATATCGCCGTGGGCAATGGAACGGTATTCAGCCTGCTTTTCCTGATTCCGGTGGTCGGAGCGGTACTCGCGCCGGTACTGGGCACAGTGGCGGCCTGTCTTTCCTGCTTACCCGACTTCGGCAGAGAAGCGGTGAAGCCTGCTGCCTGATGTTCGTTATCTTTGCCGTTCATTGTATGAAACGCATTGCAGGATTAGGATGTATGGCCCTCTTTGGCATCGTTGCCCTCTACGGCCAGAAACCCAACGACACATTGTTTACTTACGGCCCGCACGCCGTGCTGGTGGATGAATTTGAGCGGGGCTTTCTGAAGAATCAGGACCTGGAGCGCGACAAGCCAGGTGCGGACAAGGTCGACGAATACCGCCGCCTCTATCCACGCTTCAAGCTGAAGGTGCAAGACGCCTACGATCTGCGCATGGATACGCTGCCGGAATTCATCCGCGAACTGAATGGTTACCGCCGCCAGCTGGCCCGCCCTTACCTCTCAGACCGCGAGGTGAGCGATGCCCTGTTGGTGGAAGGATACGAACGGATGCGCTATGAAGTGAGCACTTCGCATATCCTCATTTTGTCGCGTACCGACGATTTACCCGAAGACACCCTGCGCGCCTGGAACAAGATACAGGCCATCGCGGCGGAACTGGCTGCCAATCCCGGTCGCTTCAACGATATTGCCCGTGAAAAGAGCGAAGACCCCAGCGCAAAAGACAATGGCGGAGACCTCGGTTTCTTTACGGCATTCCAGTTCGTGTATCCATACGAGAGCATGGCTTACCAAACCGAGCCGGGGCAGATCAGCAAGGTGTTCCGCACCAATTACGGCTATCACATCCTGCGGGTGAATGCCCGCCGACCGAACGCCGGTTCGATGAAAGTGGCCCACCTGATGTTGCGCCTTACGCCCAATGCCGGCGAAGAAGAAATCATCCGCATCAAAGCAAAAATGGATGAGATCTATGCCGAATCGCAGAAAGGCGTTGCATTTGAAGACCTTGTCGCCCGCTGGAGCGAAGACTTTACCACCAAGCCGCTGAAAGGAGAGATGGATTATTTCTATTCCACCGCCCACCTCAACGGCGACCTGACTTCTGAGTTTACCGATGCTGCTTTCCGTCTCAGCCGCAATGGCGAAGTGAGCCAGCCGTTCCGCACGGCCTATGGCTGGCACCTGATCCGCCGCCTCGACCTGAAGCCATTGCCTGCATTCGACGATATGAAGGCTATCCTGCGCCAGAACATCGCCAACGACAGCCGCTCCTACAAGAGCACGCGTTCTATGATCGAAAAAATCCGCAAGGAATACGGTTTCAAAGAATATCCGGAAAACCTGACAGCTTTCAGCAAAACCGTCGATACAAGTGTACTGCAGGCCAAATGGCTCCGCGGTAAAGGTCCGCAATACGACCTGGTGCTTTTTGAACTGGGCAACGAAAAATATACAGCCGACTTCTTTGCCGGCTATGTGGTGGCTAACCAGCGCCCCAGTAAGCTGCGTTCGGTTCCTGCCTTGCTGAGCAACCATTACAGCAACTGGTCCGACGTGGTTACGCTCGATTACCTGGATCGTCGCCTGCCGGAGAAATTCCCCGAGTTCCGCTACCTCTACCAGGAATACAAGGAAGGCATCCTGCTCTTCAACCTGGCCCAGGAGAAGGTGTGGAACAAGGCGGTGCTCGATACTACGGGCCTCCGCAATTTCTTCGACGAAAACCGCTCGAAATATGTTTGGAACGACCGTTTCGATGTCACCATTTACAATGCCCGCACGCAGGCCATCATGAAAGCCGTTGTGAAGCAGTTGAAGAAAGGCATCAGCGACGATTCCATTTACCGTTTCCATACGAAGGAGAGCCAGCTCAACCTGAGCATTCAGGAAGGCAAGTTTGAAGAACAAGACAGCAATGTTTTTGTGAATGAAATCTTCGCCAACAAAGCCAAGTTCATCAAGCGCAAGAACTACACGCATGTGATGGGTCGGCGCGTGAGCGATGACCAGTGGATTGTGCTGAAGATTCACGGTTATCTGCCTTCTCAGCCAAAAGAACTGGAGGAGACCAAAGGCCCGGCCATCAGCGATTACCAGAACCGGCTGGAAGAGGCCTGGGTTCAGGAAATGCAGACCAAATATCCGGTGCGTTTCCGCGAAGACACCTATCAGGCACTGCGCGCCCGTTATTCACGTTGATCTAAACGGTAACATACCTTGCTACAAATCCGTCACACGCCCATGCGATGCATATTCACGCTGCTAGCGCTCGCTTCCGTTTTTACCCTTCGCGCGCAGCAAGACCGGCTGGTAGACGGTGTCATTGCCGTAGTAGGGGAGAAGATTGTCACCTACAGCGAATACCTCACCGAGCTCGACCAGACTGCGAAACAATATGGTCAGGGCCGGGCTGCGGAATGCGAGGTGTTTCGGCAGTTGCTGGTGCGCAAGTTGCTGATGCATCAGGCCGAGCTGGACAGTCTGCCGCTCGACGAAGCCCGGGTGGATGCAGAAATTGAAAATAAGCTCCGCCATTATGCGCGGATGCTGGGCAGTGAACGCCGTCTGGAGGAATTCCTCGGCAAATCGCTGGCCGAATACAAACGCGATATCCGGCCCCGTGTGCGCGAGCAGATGCTGAGCCGTGAGATGGAGAACAAAGTGCTGTCGGGTGTCAAGATCAGTCCGCGGGAAGTGAGCGCCTATTACAGTTCGATTCCGCGGGATAGCCTTCCGGTGATTGGTTCTGAGGTGGAAGTGGCCGAGTTGTTGGTTTCGCCGAAGGTATCTGCCGATGCAAAAGAATATGCCCGTGAAAAGGCGGAAGACTTGCGCCGGCGTATCCTGAAAGGTGAGAGCATGGAAAAACTGGCCAGCACCTGGAGCGAAGATCCGGGCTCGGCTCTGCAAGGCGGATTGCTCCCTGAGTTCGGTCGCGGCGATATGGTGCCTGAATTTGAACGCGCTGCCTTCCGGCTGAAGACCGACAGTGTGAGCCGCGTAATCGAAAGCCCCTTTGGATTCCACGTCATCAAACTCATCAGCCGCCGCGGTGAGCGCCTGACCTGCCGGCATATTCTCATTCGTCCGCAGTTTACATCTGAAGATATCGCCGCTGCCCGCCGCCGTGTAGACAGTGCCATAGCGATGTTGCGCGAAGACAGCATGGGCTGGTGCCGGGCAGTGCAGCGTTTTGATAACCAGGAGTATGGCGGCCGCCGCGGCGATTGCGGATTCTTTACCGACGAAACCACCGGCGCAGCCCGTGTGCAACTGGAGACCTTAGATAAGGAAATCGTCCGTGCCATCCAGAACCTGAGGCCCGGCGAGTATTCAGAGCCAGAACTCACGGTATTCCCCGACGGTTCGCGCGCATTCCGCATCGTATTCCTCCGTGCAGAGGTAAAACCCCACCTTGCCAACCTGATCCAGGATTATGCCCGTATCCAGCAGGCCGCACTCGACCGCAAGAAGGCCGGTGCACTTGACAAATGGGTTGAAAAGACCAGGGCAAGCACTTTCGTAAGCATCAACAGCGGCTTTACCGATTGTCCGGCTTCGGCTGAATGGGTGAACCGCTCATCTGTATATAAATGAGCGACGACGTAAAACTGGCGGAAGCATTCCGCGAAGCCTATCAGCGCCTGAAGACCGAAACAGCTAAGGTGATCGTTGGGCAGGATCATGTGGTGGAAGGGGTTTTAAATGCCATCTTTTGCAATGGCCATGCTTTGTTGGTTGGCGTACCCGGATTGGCGAAAACCCTGCTGGTGAAGACAGTAGCCCAGGCATTGCATCTCAGCTTCAACCGCATCCAGTTCACCCCAGACCTGATGCCCGGCGATATCACAGGCACTGAAATTCTGGACGGTGAGCGCAATTTTCGTTTCGAGCGCGGGCCGGTATTTGCCAATATTGTTCTGGCCGACGAGATCAACCGTACCTCGCCCAAGACGCAGGCGGCCTTGCTCGAAGCCATGCAGGAACGCAATGTCACGGTTGCCGGAAAAATGCATCAATTGCCAAGGCCTTTCTTCGTATTGGCTACCCAAAATCCGATTGAGCAGGAAGGAACCTATCCATTGCCCGAAGCGCAGCTCGACCGCTTCATGTTCAATATCAACCTCGGTTATCCCACTTTTGAGCAGGAACTGGATGTGATCCGCAATACCACCTCAGACCGGCATGTGGAAGTTTCGCCGGTATTGAATGAGCGTGAAATCGTTGAATACCAGCAACTGGTGAGGCGTGTGCCGGTTACAGACCATGTGCTGGAATATGCGGTGAAACTGGTAAGTTCTACCCGTCCCGGAACCACCCTGGCGCATCCGCAGGTAAAGGAATGGCTGAGCTTCGGTGCTGGTCCGCGTGCTGGTCAATACCTCGTACTCGGCGCGAAATGCCATGCCCTGGTGCGCGGCAAGTTTGCACCCGATATCGAAGATGTGAAGGCTGTGGCTGCCGACGTGTTGCGTCACCGCATCGTGCGCAATTACCGTGCAGAAGCCGAAGGCATTTCAGCCGACGAAATTGTAAGCCGTCTGTTATGATATGTGACCCGGTGAACCGGGTCAATGTTTCGGAGCTATTGATTGTACGCCGTTTCGACCCGGTTTTCCGGGTCGCATATCCTATCTCTTTTCAAGGAGCTGAAAGAGTTCCCGGGTCTTTTCCTGCGAAACCGAAACCCGCGTGCCATCATCCATCACCAGCGCGCCGCCGTCGCTGCGATCATAATGCCCGGCATGAGCGAGGTTGATTAACCACGATTTGTGACAACGATAGAAACCATCTTCCAGACGAAGCAATTCTTCAAAATGCTTCAGGTTGCGGCTCACCAGCAATACGCTGCCATCGCTGAAACGAAAGCGCGTGTAGGCCCCATCGCCCTGCAGCGAAATAATTTCAGAGAAACGGGGAAAGCGCACCTGTCCGGCGGTATGCAAGGCAATCCGTTTATCGTTGTCGGCCTGCAGGTTCTGCTGCAAATGGTCGAACCGCTGTTTATGGCTGCGTTTGCGAAAGCGCTCCAGGGCCAGTTCCAGTGCTTCGGGCTCTATGGGCTTCAGCAGGTAGTCGATGGCTGAAAGGCGCAAGGCGTGGATCGCATACTGGTTATAGGCGGTGGTGAAGATGACGCAGAAACCGGGTTCGTCTTCCGGGAAAAACCGAAATAGCTCCAGGCCGCTATGGCCCGGCATTTCGATATCCAACAAAACCAATTGCGGTTCATGCTTTTTGATGGCTGATACAGCGGCGTCGAGGTCGGCGCAACTTTCAACCACCTCCATATCGGGTGCATAATCGCGTATCATTCCCTCCAATAGCAGGCGGGCGTGTTTTTCGTCGTCGACGATGAGAATCTTGTAGCTCAATGGTTCAGGAAATTGGTATTTGAAGTGTTACACGCGTGCCTGCGGGGCGGCCGTCGGAATGATATTTGTCAGTGAATAGCACCGGCTTGCTGTTGGGCAGGTGCTGGTGCAGCAGTTCCAGTCGTTTGAGGTTAGCTCCGGTAGCGTATGCCTGGTGGTAAGGCTGTTGTGCGCGCATGGCAGCGGAAGCTTTACGGCCGATGCCGTTATCGTCTATAACTACTTGCAGCATCTCATCCACGAGGCTGAACGAAATGGCGAGGTGTTTTTCCCCCTGCTGATGCAGCAGTCCATGTTTTACCGCATTTTCAACATAGGGTTGAATGAGCATGGGCGGAATCTGTATCCATTCCTGATCTACAGCGGCATCGCAATGGATACTGAATTCCAATGCCTCGTCGAAGCGCATTTTTTCCAGTTCCAGGTAGAGGGTCAAGGCTTCAATTTCATCCTGGAGCCGGATGCGTTCGCTGCCCGACATTTCCAGGATCATGCGGGTGAGCCGCGAGAACTTCGACAGATAGGTACTGGCCTTGCGCCGGTTGTCGGTATAAAGAAAAGCCTGGATGGAATTGAGGGCGTTGTAAAAGAAGTGGGGGTTCATTTGGGAGCGTATGGCTGTGAGAACGGAATGAGAGAGTTCTTTTTCCAGCCTCACTTTTTCTTCCAGGAAGGCGAACTTTTCCCGGTAGCGGCGTTCGCGGCGTTGGTAGAGCAGAAAACCTGCTGCTATTGCCAGGCCGGCCGTCAACAGGAGAAAGGAATTGCTGCGGTAGAAGGGTGGTGCGACTGAAAAATGAAGGGTTTCAGGCAACAAATGGCTGTTCAGGCGGAAGCGAATTTTGTAATTGCCGGGAGCGAGGCGGTTGAAAACGATCTTGCCGCTTTTGGGATCGGTGGGAATCCACCCGGATTCATTGATGCTGTATTCAAGGCGGCTGTTGTTAAGCGAACCGAAGTCGAGCAGGGAAAAGGCAATGGAAATCTGGTTGTGGTCGTGATCGAATCGGGTCGATTTGATGCGCTTGCCGTTCAACAGCAGGCCACGCAGCACAAGCAATGGCGTGGCAAACGGATCGGGAGGTGACTGGAGGTCCATTTCATACCATCCATTGTCAGCCAGCAGATAGATGCGCTTTTGAAGGAAGGCGATATCACGGATGCCGACAGCACCGGCCGGGAAAGGGAGTACAGAGCCCCTGAAGTTCGATTGAAACAGATAAACAGCGTCTTCACCCAGGGCCAGCAAGCGTTCGCCTGCTAATTGAATACGGCGGATTCCCCGCAGGGCCCGTCCATCGTTGTCCTGTAAAATGAAGCCACTGTCTTTTTCAGGAAGTAAGATGCTGCCGTCGTTCCGCAAAGCGCAAAGTTGTCTGTTCCAGATCAGCAGCTGCTGTGCAAATACCGGTTTTTGCTGATACCTGATTTCGGTATTGCCATCAGGTTGAACCCGCAGCAATCCTGAATTGCTCTGGAGGTAAGCATAGCCGGCGTCTTTTTCGGCAGCAACAGCCTTGAACCTGCCTTGCAAAACCTGGGATACACCCGGCATCCCTTGAATCGCATGCCGTTGGAATGTTTGTTGCCATGAACTTTTCCTTCCACCTTGTATCGGAAGCTGCAACAGGAGGGTATTGCGGCTGGAAGCCAGCAATATGTATTGATTATCAAGCCTTGCCGCGTCCTTTACCGAATAGGCGTAATCTGCGACTTCTCTGAAATCGGACAGCCGCCGTATATGGAAGCGGCTGTTGCTGTAGAGCAAGTGTCCGGATGGGTCTGATTGGAGGAAATACGTAGTGATGCCGTCGTTTTGGGTGAATACATCATCGAACCCGCTACCTGGCCTCCAACGTGAATAGCTGCCAGCCCCTCGCACAATCCAGCAGGCATCGCTGCCAGAAGCAACGGCATGGATGGGTTCGGCAGGCAGATTATGCCGCCTGGGTGCATTGCGGGGCAAAAGGAACAAACCTTCAGAAGGCGAGCAAATCCAGGTGTTGTTTTGCCGGTCTTTG
>JBKDBI010000078.1:0-4078 GCA_046314695.1 Bacteroidota bacterium
CCCATCACCCCAGCCGCGCAGCCCGACCTCGGCATGGAACTTGAAGCCCGCGGCCGCGCCCTGATCCGTATCCCGGTGCAAGTGCACGATGAACAAGGTGTTTTGGTGATGGAAGGGAGTTATGAGTGGTTTTTGGGGAAGAGGGAGGTGTAGGATACAAAGTTCCAATCGGGCGCTCACTGAACGGCATCAACACAGTCTTTAACTTTGACCAAGGAGAACGAAACCCTGTGACACCAAACACACACAAACTTTCCGT
This sequence comes from Bacteroidota bacterium, assembly GCA_046314695.1. Classification (GTDB taxonomy): domain Bacteria; phylum Bacteroidota; class Bacteroidia; order NS11-12g; family UBA955; genus REEB481. The sequence continues at coordinate 260 of JBKDBI010000078.1, forward strand.
CCGCTTTTTCGATGAGAAGGAAGTGCGCGCCGTTTGGGATGATGCGCATGCCAAATGGTGGTTCAGTGTGTTGGACATTGTGGCCGTCTTGAATGACGAGTCGGATTACGCGAAAGTCAGGAACTATTGGAAATACCTGAAAGCCAAGCTCAGAAAAGAACACAACAAGTTGGTTAGTGCCACTACCCAACTGAAGTTGACGGCGGCTGATGGCAAGAAGTACAATACCGATATGTTAGACAGCAGCTGGGTTATAGAACTTTCCAAATGCTTTCCCAACGCCAAAGCTGCCAGATTCTTAGACTGGTTTCTCTACAGCGATACAAGTCTCGACGGGCAAAGCAAGAAGAAGGCCTATACCCTTTTTGAAAGCAATCTGATAAACGAATTTGAAGTGGGTACCACCAGGGGCCTGCGGCAAATTCACGCATACCTGTTCGGTGGCTTGTACGATTTTGCCGGGCAAATCAGGGATAAGAATATTGCAAAAGGCGGCTACCGCTTCGTTTATGCCCAGCACTTGAAAGCCACTTTACAACAAATCGATGCACTTCCCCAAAATGACCTTGAAGAAATTATTCTGAAGTACGCCGAAATGAACAAGGCGCATCCCTTCATGGAAGGCAATGGAAGAAGCACACGTATATGGCTTGACATGATGCTCAAGAAACAACTGAACCAGTGTGTCGACTGGAGCAAAATAAGCAAGGAGAACTATATGAACGCCATGATCATCAGCGCTGTTGACAGCAGCGTTTTGAAACAACTGATCCAAAAAGCACTTACCCCTGAAATCCACGACAGGGAACTGTTTATGAAAGGCATCGACTATTCTTATTATTATGAAGAAGAATAAACAAACCTCCCCTCGGGAATTGTGCGCAAAACCAGCTGTGAAAGCTACCAAAGCACGAATAAGTAATGTCAAGGAATTCAAATAATGAATTTATGCAGTACAAGTACAAAAGGAGGTTGCCGGCATTGCTGCATATCTCCTGATACTTCAGAGATAACCATATCCAAAGAAACCGGAAATTTTATTTAAAAAAACACACCCAAAAACCGGACGGCTTCTCAGGTGTTTGGTTGAGGTACGAATACAAAGCAAGAAAACCATGAAAAAACTCTACACCCTTGTTTTCGGTTTGCTACTGAGCTACCAGCTGCAGGCCCAAAACCCATTATTGGTTGAGCACTTCGATTACACATCGGGCTCCAACCTGCAAGACAACGGCTGGTACGGCCACAACGCCGCCACAACCAATCCCATCAAGGTAAGCAATGGCGGTTTATCCTGGAGCCAAACGCCGTATCTCGGCAGCGGCATTGGAAATGCTGCAGCGGTAACCAATACCGGCAGCGATGAAAACAAGCCATTCTCCAGTTGGGTCGACTCAGGCAATGTGTATGCGGCTTTCCTGTTCAAGGTAACCAAGGTTGTTACCACTCCCACACAGGGTTATTTCTTCCACATGGGAGAATACGCCAACAACAGCACTCCGGTTTACACCGCAATAAGCACTGCTTTCCGCGCCAGAACCTATGCGGTACCCGGCAGCACTACCGCCAAATACCGCCTCGGCCTCACGTTCAATTCGTCGACCGCACCCAGCACCGCAGGTGTGAATATCACGGCTGACCTGGATACCGGGAAAACCTATCTGGCTATTGTAAAATACCATTTTGTCGCCGGCACACTCAACGATTCAGTGAGTCTGTTTCTTTTCTCTGACGGAGACAACATTGCCACAGAACCCGCCAAACCTACCCTCGGTCCATTGGCAGGCGACCTGGCCGACGTTGTTTTTTTGCAATACGCGGCGCTGCGCCAGTACAACGCCGGGCAAGGCATCATCGTAGACGGCATGATTGCCCGCACCGACTGGAATTGGTTGCCAGTAAAAAATCCGGTAGCTCCCAAACTCGTTGGGCCTGCTAACAATGCATCTTTACGTGTGAATGGACCAGCTTCAACACCAGTTGTAATTAACTGGACCAAAGCCATCAACTTCGACAAGGCAGTTTACGAATGGCAAGCTGATCTGCGTTCAGTGTCAGGCTTCAAACCTGCTGCTTTGGCATTGGCATCAGACAACAGCGGCGCTGACTCCGCGCTGAGCCTGAACTTCGGCGCACTCGACCAGGTACTTGCCGGTCTCGGACTGAAGGTCGGCGACACGCTTAAAGCAGTTTGGCGTGTGCGTGCCGTTGCAAGCGGTGACACCCTTTATTCAGACACTTTCGCTATCGACCTGATCCGTGGATACCTGGTCGCACCATTGTCTGATTTCAACCTGCTGGCTCCCGCCAACAACACCAAACTGACCGTTGGTATCGGCCTCACGCAGCAGGCTGTTATCCGCTGGAATGCTTCCAAAGCAGGTACGCTTCCCGTAACGTACGAATGGCTTGCCATAGCCAAAGGCGGCAGCTTCGCCAGCCCGGCTGCAAAGCTCGCCTCAGACAACAGCGGAGCCGACACCACGCTTACCGTGACACTCGGCGCACTCGACAACCTGCTCGCCGGTCTCGGCGTGATGCAAGGCGACAGCATTGAACTCCAATGGACTGTGCGCGCAGCGGCAGACACCCAGAGACTCGACGCTTCGCAGATATGGGATATCACACTCAAGCGTTCAGACAAAGACCTCGGCAGCATCAGCAACCTCAGCCCTGCCGACAAATTCAGCCTGCGCGTGAATGGCCCTGCCTCCACGCCTGTAAACATCAGCTGGACCTCGGCTACCAAGCTCAGCAATGTACGTTATACCTGGCAGGCTGATCTGCGTTCGGTGGGCATGTATATGCCTCCCGCCCTCGCACTGGCATCTGACAACAGCGGCGCTGATACCATCCTCAGCCTGAATTTCGGCGCACTCGAGCAAGTACTTTCCGGTCTCGGCCTGAAGGTTGGAGACACCCTCAAAGCCGTATGGCGCGTGCGTGCTGTATCGACCAGCAGCGCAGATACCATTTACTCACAAAGCTTCGCCATCGACCTGATCCGCGGATACATGACTGCACCGCTGAGCAGCTTCGCGCTCGTTTCACCGGCCAACGGCACTTCACTCACAGTTAAACCCGCTCAGCCAGACATGGTGAACATCACCTGGCGCAAGAGTACTGCCGGAACGCTGCCTGTAACCTATACCTGGGTTGCCATCCTGCCCGGTGGAAACTTCAGTTCGCCCACACTCGCGCTGCCTTCCAACAACGCAGGCAAAGACACCGTATTGACAGCAAGCTATGGCGCAATCGATGCGTTGTTGGCCAGTCAGGGCTTGAATCCCGGCGACAGCGCCAACCTGCAATGGGCTGTGCTCGCGCAGGCTGACGCGCAGACCCTGCTTTCCTCCGAAAACCGCCTCATCACGTTGAAGCGTTTCAAGGAAAATGTAAATTCAACTTTCGGGCTGCAAATGCGCGGTTTCAACGCCTATCCCAATCCAAGCAACGGTTTGGTTAATATGCTGTTCAGCGAACAGCTCAGCGGCACACTCAATATCCTTGTAATTGACGCCAGCGGACGCATTGCGCTGTCAAGCAGTGCAAAAGCTGACACGCGCGTTCAACTTGCGCTCGAAGGATTAGAGGACGGCGTTTACTGGATTCAGGTTCAGGCAGAAAACGCAAGCTACCTGCAGCGTTTGGTGTTGAAGCACTAAGAACTTCTTAATTAGAATATTGGAACTGCGATCCGGCAACGGGTCGCAGTTTTTTTGTGGCTTTACGTATTGCTTTACAGGATTAAGGCAACGTTTTCGTTTCAATCGTTTTCTATATCCCTTCGAGCTAAAGAATGAATTGAATACCTCGTAA
>JBKDBI010000079.1:0-9372 GCA_046314695.1 Bacteroidota bacterium
ATCCGCCATGCGGAAGTGCTGGAGAATGCCGGTGAAATTCCCGATCTGAAAAAGATCGTGGATGTGCTCGGCGAAATTGCCTAAGGCCGAATCAGTTTCCCGCCAGACGGGAATGTAAAAAAGTAGTTTTGAGGAGCGGACAGATCTTGTACCGCTCCTCTTTTGTATCGGCATAGACCGATTCAAGCAGGCGGTAAACCTTGTCGATACCGATGATATCGCACCATTCAAACGGTCCGTGCGGATAATTGGTTCCGAGCTTCATGGCCGCATCGATGTCGCGGCGGTTGGCTGTTCCTTCCTGCAAGGTGTAAAAAGCTTCGTTGATGATCATACACAAGATGCGCGGTGTCACCATGCCAACGCGGCTTCCAACCCATTCGGGGGCGTCGTAACCCATGGCACGGGCTATTTCGGCGGCGCGAACGCGATCTGTTCCGAAAGGATCGCATGCTTCCAGCAGGCTGCGGCGAATCAGGCCGGGCAGGCTGTTGAAGCCAATGAAATTGTCTGCAGGGGCTATTCCGTGCTGCAGGAATACTTCCTCCAATAAAATAGTAGCACTGCCCAGAAAGTACAGTGGCTTGTTTTGAGATGCATAATGGCGGATGGGAGCGGGGTCTTCGTCAAATTCAGCGTCGAATACCGCGTCGAATTCCTGTAAATCGCGGAGGTGAATTTCATTTCGGGCAATTGTGGTAATATTGACGCCCGATGAAACGCCCTGTGACAGTGCTTCTGTGGCTGAGTCCTTTCCTGTTATGGCAATGCGCATCGCGGAGCGAAATTAACCAAACCATGAGCAAACAAAGCATCCTTACTTCGGCAGCTCCGGCACCGATCGGTCCATACAGCCAGGCCATACTTGCCGGAAATACCTTGTATTGCAGCGGGCAGATCGCGCTCGACCCGGTAAGCGGCGAGCTCCGCAACAGCGATATTCTGACCGAAACGCGCCAGGTGATGGCCAATGTGGAAGCCGTGCTCAAACAGGCTGGTTTCGGCTTCGAACACGTCGTGAAAACCAGCATCTTCCTGAAAGACATGAAAGATTTTCAAGCCGTAAACAGCGTTTACGAAACCTATTTCCAGGCGCCCTTTCCGGCACGCGAAACGGTTCAGGTTGCCGGCCTGCCGCGCAATGCAAATGTGGAAATCAGTATCGTTGCAGTAAAATGAACCATCCAAGCTTTTCCAAACCCGATATGGACAGAACCAATACCGAACAAAATTTCCGCAGCCTTCACCAGTTCCTGCTGAACGCCGCACATACCATTCACACGCCCGACCGACCGTACCTCTTCACCAAAGAAGACGGCAAATGGAATCCGATGACCTATGCAGAAGTGTTGGATGCTGTAGACAAAATCGCAGCATTCTTCTTGCAGGAAGGCGTGAAAAAGGGTGACCGCATTGCGCTCATCCTCGAAAACTCGGCTGAATACATCTGCCTCGACCAGGCCATGCAGAAAATCGGCGCAGTGAACGTTTCCATTTATCCGACCCTGACGCCCGAAGAAACCCAGTTTGTGATTACCGACTCGGGTGCCGTGATGTTGGTGGTGGGAAACAACTTCCTGCTGCGCAAGTTCAGAAAGATTGAGAAGGAATGCCCCAATGTGCGCAAGGTGATTATGCACCTCGATGCCCCGCAAGACGACAAGTATATCACCTACGACAGCATGCTCGTGGCAGGTGAAGCAGCCTTGCCGCATCAGCGCATTGCCCTGCGTGAAGCGTTTGAAGCCGTTGGTCCGGAAGATATCAGTACCTTCATCTACACTTCAGGTACTACCGGCGTGCCCAAAGGCGCCATGCTCACGCATCACAACTTCATGAGCAACTGCTACGATGCAATTGAGTTGTGCCCCGCGCTGACGAAAGACGATCTGTACCTCAGCTTCCTTCCTCTCAGCCACGTATTTGAACGGATGGCTACTTATTTCCTTTCTACCTATGCCGGGGCCCAGATTGCTTTTGCTGAAAACGTGGACAAGGTAGCCCAGAACGTTGGCGAAGTAAGCCCGACCGTGATGGCGTGTGTTCCGCGCGTATTGGAAAGGGTGCACGACAAGGTGATTGCCACGGCTACGGCCAAAGGCGGCATCAGTGCAAGCATTTTCCGCTGGAGCATCGGCGTCGGTGAGAAGATGCGGCATGTATTGGATGAAGGCCGCAGCCCTGCACTGCCTTTGCGTCTGAAGCACAATGTGGCGGAAAAACTGGTATTCAGCAAGGTGAAGAGCAAGCTTGGCGGAAAGATGCGCATGATGATTTCAGGCGGCGGCGCCCTGCCCAAGCATGTCGGCGAGTTTTTTGGGAATATCGGACTGAAAGTACAGGAAGGTTATGGTTTGACGGAGACTTCGCCGTTCATTACCGTAAACGAATTCCACCGCCAGGTGTACGGAACGGTAGGTCGCATCGCACCAAGTCAGCAGGTTGCTATTCAAGACATCGAAAGCGGTCGCATCATCACCATACAGGATTACAACAGTTTTGATCCGGCGTTCGCTTCGGAAGAAGGTGAAATCATCGTCAAAGGCCCCAATATCATGAAAGGTTATTGGAACCGGCCGGATGAAACGGCTTTGGTTTTTGACAGCGATGGCTGGTTTCACACCGGCGATATCGGGCGTTTTGAAAAAGGCTATCTGAAAATTACAGACCGCCTGAAGAATATGCTGGTTACATCGCTCGGCAAGAATATCTATCCGACACCGGTGGAGAACAACTACCTGCAAAGTCCGAAAATCGAGCAGATTTTCATCATTGCAGACAAGCGTGAATTCGTGACTGCGTTGGTAGTACCGAACCAGGAAGAGTACAAGCAGAAGTTTGGCGTTGGAGACGATTTCTTTACACAGGAAGAGCGATTCATCGACGACCCTGCCGTGCAGGCCTGGCTGGAAGAAGATATCAAACGCCTGGGTGAGGCATTGGCGAAGTATGCACGCATCCGCGAGTTCCGTGTAAAGCGCCATATGTTTACCCAGGAAAGCGGAGAGCTCACTATTACCCTGAAGACCAAGCGCAAGGTGGTGACGCAGAACTACGAAAAAGAAATCGAAGCCATGTACGCGGCTGACTGAAGTTCGGTATTTTTGCGCAAAGCCTTACCGTGCAGGGACTGAACTACTGGTTTCTCCTGATTTCTTTGGCATCCACAATTTTGGCTGCCGTATTGTTTGTTGTACTCGGACGAAAGTTTCAGTTATACGACCACCCGACCGGCCGCAGTTCACACGTTAACCCGACGCTGACCGGTCTCGGTCTTATTTCCGTGTTTTCCTTCATAGTCTATGGGTTCTCGATGGGCTTCAACCTGCCGGAGTACTTTGTTATCGCATTGCTGCTCATCGCAACGATATCCTTCATCGACGACATTTTCGCGCTGAAACATTCCATACGGCTGGTCTTCCAGATGTTCGCCATCCTGTTGCTAATCTGGCAGCTGGATTTCAAGACCCAGGGTGAAGGTGTGCTGATTCTTGGTGCTGCAGCTCTGGTGTTTGGTGTCGGCGTGATCAATGCCTATAATTTCATGGACGGCATCAATGGCATGCTCATCTTGAATGCCTTGGTGGTATTGGGTTCCATGCTGTTTTTGAATGAAAGACTCACCGACAGCAACGGTGTGCGGGTAGCTTTTGCCGATTCCAACTTCATCCTCGCGATGATGCTGGCTATGGTGGTAAGCGCCGTGTTGAATGTCAGAAAAAAGGCGGTCGCTTTCATGGGAGATGTTGGAAGTATGACGGTGAGCATGGTTATCCTGTTTCTCATGTACAGCCTGTTGTTGAAGACCGGTAACTACGCTTATTTACTGCTCTTCGCAGTTTTTGGTGTCGATGCAGGACTAACCGTGGGTTACAAACTGATCCTTCGGCAGAACATTTTTGTCCCACACCGCGATTTTCTGTTCAAGCGCTTGGTGCATGTGGCGCGTAAACCCCACCTGCAAGTCAGTCTCTATTATGCCATTGCCCAGTTGCTGATCAATATGTTCGTGTTGGGCTTGCCAAGTTCGCTCAAGCTGTCGCTCCAGATGTCGATACTCTTCGTAGTGATCTTCATCCTGGTGGGGCTTTATATCATGTTGCGCAACACAATGGTGAAACGGCGTTAAAGCTACCACGTTTAGGGTATGCTGTTCAATTCGCTTGTTTTCCTCTTTGTTTTCCTTCCGCTTTGTCTGTTCGCCTATTACCTGGTTCCCAAGGTATTTAGGAATGCAGTTTTGTTGCTCTTCAGCCTTGTTTTCTTTGCCTGGGGAGGCGTTGCGTATACATGGCTATTGCTGGTGAGCATGGCCATCAATTACTTCACCGCACTGGGCATCGAATCGGTTCGAATGGCACTGCGACGCAAAGTGCTGGTGTTCGGAATCGTGCTCAATCTGGGTTTATTGGTCTGGTTCAAGTATGCCGGATTTCTCGGTGAAAACATCAATACCATATTGCAAGCTTCCGGGAATGACCCATGGCAACTTGCAACGGTGGCATTGCCGGTGGGCATTTCCTTTTACACCTTCCACGGATTGAGTTATATCACAGACGTGTACCGGAGAAGTACGCCGATACAGCGCAATCCGGTAGACATGGCTTTGTATATCAGTCTGTTCCCGCAACTCATTGCAGGGCCGATCATCCGCTACAATCAAATTGCGGAACAACTCGGAAAGCGCAGCTTCGATTATACCAAGGTGGTGGCCGGCCTGGAGCGGTTCATCATCGGTCTGGCGAAGAAAGTGCTCATAGCCAATAACCTCGCCCTTGCTGCCGATACCTTGTGGGGCGTGCAGTTTGGCGACATGTCACAGTCAACAGCATGGCTGGCCGTCATTTGTTATACCCTGCAGATCTATACCGATTTCTCTGCCTACAGCGATATGGCTATCGGGCTGGCTGCTTTGTTCGGATTCACTTTCCCTGAAAATTTCAACTTCCCTTACACAGCCCGCAACATGAAAGATTTCTGGGCGCGCTGGCATGTTTCGCTCTCTACCTGGTTCCGCGATTACGTGTATATCCCCCTCGGCGGCAACCGCGGCGGCATCTGGAAAACCTACCGCAACCTGTTTGCCGTATTCCTTCTTACCGGTTTCTGGCATGGCGCAAGCTGGAATTTTGTTTTTTGGGGATTGTTTCACGGCGTTTTCCTCACCATCGAACGCATCTGGCCCATTCGCGGCGAACGCCCGTGGAGCCGGATGCTGGCGCATCTCTACACTGCCCTCGTTTTCACCATGAGCTGGGTTCCTTTCCGGGCTGATAACCTGGACGATACCTGGTCCATGTACCGCCGCCTGTTTGACTTTTCTGCTTTCACTGCGCACAAATACAACGACTATATCCAGGCTTCGCTGCTCAATCGGGAGTTGTTGCTCGTGCTGCTGATGGCCATTCTGGGGGCGGCTGGTGTCTGGCGTTGGCTGGGCAAGCGGATGGATGCGCTTGCCGGCTTGCCTGCCTGGCTTTGGGATGGCGTTTGCCTCGGCTTCCTGATCGTTATTTTCTGGCTCTGCTGCATGCAGATTGTGGCGGGTTCGTATTCACCTTTCATTTATTTCCGGTTTTGAATCGCCCGCTTACATACCGCTTGTTACCGTTGCTCATGGCATTGGGTTTGTTGCTGCCCTGGGTGAATCATTACGCCGGATGGTGGAAGCTGGAGAACACCGAAAACCGCACTCCGGCAGCCTGGCCCGGCAAAGCGCTGCCTTTCGAACAATGGCCCGGCCGGATTGATACGGCCTTGTCTGACCGCTTTCCTTTGCGCAGTGTGCTGATGCGCAGCTATGGCCGTTTGAACCTGGATATTTTTCACAAATCGCCCATTCCAACCATGGCCTATCTGGGCAGTGATGGCTGGATGTATATCACCCGGAAAGAATTGGCCACTTTCGATGGAAGCTTGCGCTTCAGTTCAGGGGAGTCCGACAGCCTGCTGCGCAAGCTTCAGCACCGCAAGCAAAGGCTCGACAGCCTGGGCGTGCGCAGTCTGTTGGTGATCGCTCCGGTGAAGCAAAGCATTTACCCTGAATTCCAGCCTGCATTCATACGGAGATTGCAGGCTGAAAACCGCACCGACAAACTGGTGGCTGCATTGCGGAAAGCCGGTTATCCGGTGCTCGATCTCCGCGATTCACTCCGGGCGTCCAAGCGGAACGGTATCCGGATGTACCACCGCAGCGACAACCATTGGAACCGCTACGGCGCATTCATCGCGGCCCGCTCCATCGCTGCAGCCCTGGGCGAAAACGTACATGCGGAAGCTTGGCAGTCAGGTCGCGGTATTGTGGCAGACAGCAGCGGTAACCCGGTTTCAGGAAATATAGCCGGAATGATGGCGCTTGGTGGCATTGCCAATGAACCCGATGTGCGCGCCGTGCCTGGCCGTTCCCATTCGGCAAGCGCTATTCCCTATAACTGGCCTGTGCCTTCTTTTTCCAATTCCTGGGAGTACCAATTGCGCTATACCCGGCCAGACAGCACACAACGGCGCGTGTTGTTTATCCGCGATTCTTTCGGCAGCGATGTGGTTCCTTATCTCGCCGAAGCATGCGGAGAGCTTTGCGCGGTATTCGACGAATGGAACTACGGGCTCAACCTGAAATTGGTTCAATCCATGAAGCCCGATTGGGTGGTTACGATGGTGATAGAAAGCAACCTCGACCACCTGCTGTACCGCACGCCTTTCCTGGAGTAGAAAGGAATCCTCAGAGCGTCAGGCCGGCATTGTGTTCAATCAGGTCTATGAGCGCGTGGATGACCTTGATATGGATTTCCTGGGCGCGGTCTGCATAGGGCGTATGCGGAGCGCGGATTTCGATATCGGCCAGGGCAGCGAGCTTTCCGCCGTCTTTGCCGGTGAGGGCAACGATTTTCATTCCCTTTTCCCTCGCGCTTTCACAGGCCCGCAGGATATTGGGGGAATGGCCGCTGGTGCTGATCGCCAGTAAGACATCGCCTTCTCGGCCCAGGCCTTCCACCATGCGGCTGAAAACGAATTCAAAACCATAGTCGTTCCCCACGCAGCTCATGTGGCTCACATCGCTGATGGCCATCGCGGCGAGTGCCGGGCGGTTATCGCGGTAGCGGCCGCTCAGTTCTTCGGCGAAATGCATGGCGTCGCAATGGCTGCCTCCGTTGCCGCAACTCATGATCTTGCCGCCGTGGCGCAGGCTGTCGCTCATCGCAATGCCGGCCTGGCGTATGCGCTCCAGGTTGTCGGGGCTTTCAAGGAAGCGGTCCAGGGTTTGGCGCGCTTCGGTGAAATGGCTGTGGATGCGTTCGATGCTCACTTGTTCTGATTTTGCGATTTGTACTGTTTGATACCCGCTTCCAGGAATTCGGCGAAGCGTGTGGCATCGTAGCTGAAGGTTTCTGCAGAAGCAGCGGGCTGCAACATGTTTTCGCGCCCATCCATCAAGACATACAAAGGCTGCACGTTGGCGCCGAAATAACAAATCTGAAGGTCGGTGTTCTTCTGTCCGAGACCGGTTACCTTCTGACCGGTATAGCGGCTGATGAACTGTTCGGAGGGAGGAAGCTGGATTTTATGATCGTCTACATACAGCGAGGCGATTACATATTCCTCACGCAGCAGCTTCAACACCCGCGGATCGCTCCAGACTTTCTCTTCCATCTTGCGGCAATTCACGCAGCCGTGCCCGGTAAAGTCAATAAATACGGGCTTTTTCAGCTCTTTGGAACAAGCCAGTGCCTCTTCATAATCGAAATACCCGGCCAGTCCGTGCGGTAGATGCAATTGATCGCTGTAACGCGGTTTGCCGCAAACATTGCCGGTGATGCCCTGCGCTTCGCGGATGCTGCGGTTCATGTCGAAGTCTTGCGTATGAAGCGGGGGAAGATAGCCGGCGAGGCCTTTCAACGGTGCACCCCACATGCCGGGTACGAGGTAGGCAACAAAGGCAAAAGTGAAGATGGCCAGGCTTAAACGACCTACTCCAAGGTAAGGCAGGTCGCTGTCGTGCGAAAACTTGATTTTACCGATGAGGTACAAGCCCATCAGTGTGAAGATGGCTATCCAGAGCGCGAGATAGATTTCTCGGTCGAGGATGCCCCAGTGGTAGGTTTGGTCTGCAACACTGAGAAACTTGAGCGCGAAGGCCAGTTCGATAAAGCCGAGCACCACTTTTACGCTGTTCAGCCAGCCGCCGCTTTTGGGCAAACCCTGGAGCAGTTTTGGGAAGAGCGCGAAAATGCCGAAGGGCAGGGCAAAGGCGAGCGAGAAACCGAACATGCCGACAACGGGTGTAAGGAAGTCGCCGGTAATGGATTGCGCCAGAACGGTTCCGACAATCGGTCCGGTGCAGCTGAAAGATACCAGTGCGATGGTCATGGCCATGAAAACCGGACCCATCCAACCGCCCTTGTCTGCTTGCCTGTCTACTTTCGTGGTCAGTCCGGCCGGAAGCACGAGTTCAAACGCGCCGAAGAACGAAGCGGCAAAAACGAGGAAGATGACGAAGAAGAACAGGTTGGGTGCCCAGTGTGTGCTTACCCAGTTACCGGCTTCGGGGCCGAAGATGGCGGCTACCAGCGTGCCCAACAGGGTGTAGATGGCAATGATGGAAAAGGCGAAAATGAAGGCTTCACGGAAGGCTGCTGCCCGCGACTTGTTCTTCATGAAGAAGGAAACCGTCATCGGAATCATCGGGAACACACAAGGCGTGATCAGGCCGACGAGGCCGGAGAGGAAAGCGAGCAGGAAGAGGGTCCAAAGGCCTTTTTCATGTGTAGGCAAGCTGCCGGCAAAGGTTTTGGGTTTGCAGTTGCCGATATCCGAAGCAGAATTGGTGCGGTAGGAGGGTGTTGCGGAGGCGGTATCAGCCGCTACGGCAACTGTTGGTGCTGTGGTGTCGATGCCCGGAGTGGTGAGCGGTGTATCGATTGGTGCAGCCGGCGTTTCGGGAGCAGCCGCGTTGCAAAGTGATTCTCCGGTAATCTTGGGCAATTGCAGGCGGATGGGAGCGGGGTTGACGCCTACGCACATGCCCGATACGTCGTCGCACATCTGGCCCTGGAAGGTGAAGTCTATTACCGCATCGGCAGAAAGAATGCGCAGTTTTTGCCTGAATTCGGCCTTTACTTCGAATTGGCCGGTGCTGCATTCGAAGATATCGTCGCGCACCAGGTGATCGCCCACGCTGGTGAATTTCCCAACGGTTTCAAAGCAGGCAGCCTTGCCTTTGCCTTTTGGCGAGCTGAAAATGAGTTTGGCTTCGATAGGCCCTTCATCGGGCGGACAATCGGTTTCTTCGCTGAAGAGGTGCCAGTTTTTGGGAATATCGGCGGTGATGATCAGTTCAACTGTTTCACCGGTTTTGATTTGGTCTTTGCTGAA
>JBKDBI010000080.1:0-6959 GCA_046314695.1 Bacteroidota bacterium
CACCAGCCACGGCCGGACCGGAACGCGGTGCCCTGCGGGTGCTGTCGCTCAACGCGCAGCTGTTCGGGCACTATCAGGGACACAATGATGCACCGGCAGTGGCTTCAGCCATGGCAGACAAAGCGCCCGATGTGATCTGCATCCAGGAATTCCTCAACCGCGGCAAGGGCGATACCGCCACCCTGCAGATGTTCTACCTCCGCACGGCCATGCCCTACGGCTATTTTGAACGTTTGAACGACGGCCGCAAATACGGCGATTACGGCATGATCATCCTCAGCCGCCGCAAGCAGGTAAGGCGCGGTTCGATCCGATTGGCATCGAACACCGGTAACATGTGTATCTGGGCAGATCTGGCAGATGGGAAAGATACCCTGCGTGTGTACAACGTGCACCTGCAATCGATTCGTTTCGGGCGGGAAGACTACCGCTTCATCAACGAAAAGAGCAAAGACAACGAACAGCGGGTGCAGGGCAGCGTGAACATCCTTCGGCGGCTGAACAAAGCCTGGCGCTTGCGGGCCACCCAGGCCGATTCGCTGCGCACGCACATGGAAAAATGTCCTTACCCGGTATTGGTCTGCGGCGACTTCAACGATGTTCCGATGAGTTATACCTATCGCCGGATTTCCAGCGGACTCAAAGACGCTTTCCGCGAAGCCGGTTCAGGTCTCGAGCGCACTTATCAGGGTCCTTTCCCCAGTTTCCGGATCGACCACATGCTGCACAGCGCAGTTTACAAGACCGTGGCGTACCGCAGTTTCCCGGATATCCCCAGCGACCACAAGCTCATCCAATGCGATGTAAAGTTGCAGCCGGCCAATTGACCCGTATCATGCAAGCCAAGGACTGCGTAATGTAAATTTGCCCCATCATGCCGCTGCTGCACAACCGCGTGAACCGCAAGGAACTCAAAGCCAGGATGCTGGCCGACCCTACCCCGCGCACCACGCTTTCTTTTTACCGCTACTACCCCATTCCCGATCCTGCTGCTTTCCGCGATGCCTTGTACACCGCCTGGCATGCCATGGGCGTTTTTGGAAGGGTGTATGTAGCTGCGGAAGGCATCAACGGACAGGTAAGTTTACCTACCGAGCAGCTCGACGCTTTCCGCGCGCATTTTGAAAGCCTCGATGGTTTCTCCAACCTGCGCCTGAATATCGCGGTGGAAGACAACGGCAAATCGTTCTATAAACTCGATCTCAAGGTGCGGCACAAGATCGTGGCCGATGGCATCGACAACCCCGATTTCAATCCGGCCGATACCGGTACCCACCTCAAGGCCGAAGACTGGAATGCATTGATGGACGAACCGGAAGTCCTCGTAGTCGACATGCGCAACCATTACGAGAGCGAAGTCGGCCATTTTGAAAAAGCCATCCTACCCGACTGCGACACCTTCCGCGAGGAACTGGACAAGGTGGTGGATATGCTCGGCGAGAACCACGACCGCAAGGTGATGATGTATTGCACCGGCGGCATCCGCTGTGAAAAGGCCAGCGCCTGGCTGAAATACAATGGTTTTCCGAATGTGTATCAGTTGGAAGGCGGCATCATCCAATACGCCAGACGCATCAAGGAACTCGGGCTGCCCAGCCGTTTCCACGGGAAGAATTTTGTATTCGATGAACGCTTAGGCGAGCGCATCACCCCTGAGATCATCGCGCAATGCCATCAATGCGGTGCCCCTGCCGATACGCATGAGAATTGTGCCAACGATGCCTGCCACCTGCTCTTCATCCAATGCGATGCATGCAGGGAAAAGATGGAAACCTGTTGTTCGGAAGCCTGCCGCGCGGTGCTGCACCTGCCGGCAGAGGAGCAGGAAAAGATCCGCAAAGCGAAGCAAAAAGTGAGCGGTACCGAGCATTACCGGGGATTGAAAAAGTCACCTTTGAAGGACTGAAAGCGGAATGGTGAAATTTGGGTGCGGTCTTTGTAATATTACCGTACCTAAACAATATCCCCATGAACATCAAATCCCTCATTGCAGGTTTCGCCCTGCTGGCAGCCTACCCCCTGACCGCCCAGAACATGTACATCGCGCCGGTAAATGCCGGTACAACAACGGTACCTGCAACGGCCAACTTCGGTGGTGAATCCAAGGAAATAGCCCACGTAGGCTGGGCCGAGCTTACCAGCACATCGTTTTCGATAGAAAATGCCACTACTGCAAGGTCTGGAGGCGGCGGAGCAGGAGCAGGCAGGGTCAGCGCCGGAAACTTTGTAATGACCAAACCCTTGGATGGTTCGAGTCAGTACTTCCTTGGCAACAGCTTTACTGCTAAGAACATCCCGCTCCTGACAATTGAATACGCCAAGGGTGGATCGGATAGAGCGAACGTAGTTTACCAGGTTATAGTGCTCAAAGACGTTCGCGTGGCCTCCTACAAACAAAACTGCGGCGAAAATGGTACTCCCATAGAGGAAATAGCCTTGAGTTACGGCACCATTGAAGTCACCTACAATCGCCTTGACAATACCGGCAGGCCCGTGAAAGGCAAAACCAATGTGTGGAATTTCATCACCAATACCGGCAGCGGAAACTGACCGTTTCAATTGCCCTTTGATAAAACCGCCCTGCACCCGCAAGGCGGTTTTTTATTGTTGAGAACCCAGGCGGTATAGTATCTCCTTGCATTCCATTACCATGTCGCGCAGGATATCACCGGCTGGTCGGATGTCGCGGATGGTAGCGCTCACCTGTCCGATTTCCAGCTCGCCCTCCTGCAAATCGCCTTCGTACATGCCTTTTTTGGCGCGGCCGCGACCCAGCAAGGCATTCAGTTCTTCTTTGGATGCCCCGCGGGCATAAGCCGCTTCCACCTGTTCTGAGAATCCGTTGCGCAGCAGACGAACCGGCGTTAATTCTTTCAAGGTCAGCTTGGTATCGCCATCGCCGGCTGCTACGATGGCTTGTTTGAAGGCTTCATGGGCGCTGCTTTCCAGACTGGCTGCGAAACGGCTGCCTACCTGAACACCTTCGGCGCCGAGACAGAACGCTGCCGCCATGGCTTTGCCGCTGCCGATGCCGCCGGCGGCGATGACGGGAATCTGCACGGCTTCGCATACCATCGGGATAAGACAAAGGGTGGTGGTTTCTTCGCGGCCGTTGTGACCACCGGCTTCAAAGCCTTCGGCCACGATGGCATCCACGCCGGCGAGTTCGCATTTTTTTGCAAAGCGTGTATTGGCCACCACATGCACAACGGTGATGCCCTTTTCCTTCAGCATGGCCGTCCAGGTTGCCGGGTTGCCGGCGCTGGTAAACACAATCTTCACGCCTTCCTCCAGGATAATCTGCATATGCTTGTCGATATCCGGATAGAGCAAGGGCACATTCACCCCGAAAGGTTTGTCGGTGGCTTGCCGGCATTTGCGGATCTGTTCGCGCAGGATTTCCGGGTACATGCTGCCGCTGCCGATGAGACCCAGGCCGCCGGCATTGGAAACGGCCGCTGCCAGTTCCCAGCCGCTGCACCAGATCATGCCGCCCTGGATGATGGGGTATTGTATGCCGAAAAGCCGGGTGATGCGGTTGTCCATACCGCAAAGGTAAGAAGCGCGTTCAGCGTATCTGGCGGTAGTACTCTTCGAGCATTTCGCGGTACCAGGTATTGAGCTCAGGCGGCAGGCGGCGCAACATCTCCTGTTCGCGGCGTTTGCGCTCCAGCCAGTCTTTCAGGGCCGGTGGCGGTGTGGCCGGATAATCGCCCGGACGATTGGATTCTCGCTGCTCGTCCTGATCCTGCTCGCGGTTGGCTTTCTCGTGCTCCAGGAGCCGGGTGCGGATTTCCTTGTGACGTTCGAGCATGGCCGGATCGAACTGTTTGTTCAGCAGTTTCTTTTCCTGCTCCTTCATCAGCTCTTCAGTCTGTCGAATTTCCCGGGCTGCATCGCCGGCACCCTGCTCTTCCAGCTCGCGGCGCATCTTCTCCACTTCGCGGCGCAAAGCTTCCTGCTGGGCCGCCATCCGGGCGAATTGTTCGCTCTGGGAAGCTTGTTTCCCTTGCTGCTGCTGTTGTTGCTGACCTTGCTGCCCCGGCTTATTGCCTTGCTGCTGCTGCATCTGCTGCAACATCTTGCCGAGCTGTTCCTGCATCTGGTTGAGGCTTTGCTTCGGCTGACCCTTCCCTTTCGACTTCGGATTGTTGCAGGCCTTGCCCGATGAATTTGGCTGGCTCTGCATGTCTTGCTGCATCTGACTCAGCGACTCGCTCAGCATCACCGCGAGGTTGTTCATGCCCGTCATGGCGTATTGCTGCCGCATGGCCACGGTGCCTTGTTCACGGCTCCGCAGCTTGCCGATGGCCTGGTCGAGGTTGTCGTTGATGCGCGTTACTTCCTTGTTGATGAAACTCTTCACCCTGGGCTGGCGCTTCGACAAAGCAAAGAGAGAATCTTCAATGAGCTTCATCTCGTCTACTATGCGCTTCTGTTCCTGCGAAAGCTGCACATAGCGCGGACTGTAACCCATTTGCTGCTTCATTTCCTGCATCACCTTTTCCTGGCTGAAGGATACTTCTACGAGGTTTTCAAGGATCTGGCGCAGGGTCTGGTAATCTTCGGCGTCTTGCTGTGCCTTGGCGGCAGACATGGCCTGGCGCATCTTATCGGCCGCTTCCTGCAGCTTCTGCGCCGCTGATTTCTGGTTCTGCGCGGCCTTCTGGTTTTGTCCGCCGGAAAGGTTATTGCCTGCCTGCTGCATCTGCTCGCCCGCCTCCCGGGTTTCTCCTTCCGGTGTCTTGAAATCGAGCGGGGTTTCGAGTTCCTGGTTCTCGCGTTCCAGTTCCTTTTGCTGGTCTTGCAGCTCTTTCAGCTCCTCGTTCAGCTTTTGTTGTTCCTGCTGCAGTTCAGCGTTTTTGCCTTTGGTGTTTTCGGTTTTTTCGGCCAGTTTCTGTTGCTTTTCGGCCATCTGCTCCATGCGTTGCGCCAGCTGGTCGGCTTTCTTCTCAACCTGGAGCTGCCTGAATTGTTCGATGGCCATATCGAGCTGCTTTTCCAGGTCTTTGCGGTCGAGCTGCATCTTGTCGAGCTGCTCCTTCATCTGGTCTTTGTTCAGCTGATTGAGCATCTCGCGCAGCTTTTCCATCATGGCTTTCATTTCGGGAGAGGCCATTTCTTCGAACAGTTTGCGCAATTCCTTTTCACGTTCCAGGAGTTTCTGGTCAGGCGTCTGCAATTCCTGCTGCTGGCGGCTCAGCTTTTCCTGTTCGCGGCGCAGCTCTTCCATGCGTTCCTGCATGCGCATGCGTTCGTCTATCAGCTGGCGGAGCTTGTCTTTGTCTTCCCAGGATGGATTCTTGGTACTGTTGAGCTTGAGTTCGAGTTCTTCCTGGCGGCGCGATTGCTTCTGGAGGTCGCGGAAGGCTTCCTCCATCGTACTGCTCATGTTGCCTGCGGTCTGGTTGGCGCGCTCCTGCAATTCCTCCAGGCTCTCTTTCTTCAGTTCGGTTACCGGTGTACGGGTGGGTTTGCTGCCGTTGACGGCGTCGTTGTCCCATACCTCAAACCAATATTCGATGCGGTCGCCGGGTGCCATGCCGATGGAAGCGGTGTGAACGGTGAAGCCGAAAACGGCATCGCGGCCGCCGCTGAAGCTAACGGGCAAGGTGCCGGGCGGCAGTTTGGTGCGGGCTGGATCGCTGGCCGCAGCAAATCGGTAACGGAAGAGCACACGGGCGATGCCGTAATCGTCTGAAGCCGATCCGCTGAACCAATAGCGCGCATCGTCGCTGCTGTCGCGTTGCCTTTCGACGCTGATGGCGGGGAATGCATCCGGAATCACCCGGATATCGAAAACCTGGGTATCGCCGGAACCGGGTATCTCATTTTGCGGAAGTAAGCGCAGTTGTCCGTTGCGCAGGTAGCGTTGCCGGTATTTGAAGCGACCGGCTGCGTCTTTTTCACCGGCACTTTTCCCTCCATCCACCTGCAAAGTCGAGGCATGGCGCGTCTGAATGGTCCAGTTGATCCAGGTGCCTTCCGGAACGCTCAGGCTGGCGGCATCGTTGAGCGATTCATTCTTTCTGCCGGTATAGGCCGGATATTCCAGCGCAGCCGTCACCCCGCTCACTTCGGCGCGGCGCAGCACTTCCAGGCGGTAGGGATCGGAAGTATAACCCGCAGCCGACAAGTTGAATTCCAGGGTTTGGTTGAGGGAAGCAAAACGGTAATGGTACAGGCCATCGTCTTCGCGCAATAGCTTCACTTCGCGCCCGTCGAGCAGCAGGAACAGTTCTTCCGGCAAGGCCTGACCTTCCAGACCGGCTTTCAAATCGTAGTCTTCACCGGCAAAAACGCGCAGTTTCGGATTGTGCACCACGAAACGGAAAGGCGCCTCGCGTTTGAATACGCGGTCGTATTGTACGATGCGCCGGGCCGGACCGGTGATGATATGGCTCTGGAACAGGAGCAGGCTGGCGATGAGCAGGACCGGCAAGGCCACCCAGCGGGTCAGCCGCAGACTTCTCTTCACATCCACCGCGCGTGCAAATGGCAATGGCCGCAAGGCGGAAGTGCGTTGTTCGATGCCGGCGAGCAGCAGCGCATCGGTACTGTTTCCGCTGTACATCCGGCTCAGTTGCAAGGTGTTCAGCAGCTTGTCTTGTACATCCGGGAAATGCCGGCCTACGATCAGCGCCGCTTCTTCGTACGACAAGACTTTGCCGATGCGGAACAGATGCAGGAGCGGCCGGATGAGGTACCAGGCGACTATCCAGGCTGCTGAAGCCAGACAGGTAAAAAAGAGGAACATGCGCACTCCTGTTCCGAAATGGCCGATGTATTCAAGCAGCGCGGCCAGGATGATGGTCGAGGTGAGCAAACCCAGGGCGAACAATCCGCCGCGCAGCAATTCGTTGCGGTAATACCTTCGGATGAAGGCATCGAGTTTCCCTATCAGTTCGTCTCCCGGTCGCTGCACTGTAACAAAATTACAAAAACCGTACCGTCAAAGG
>JBKDBI010000081.1:0-2438 GCA_046314695.1 Bacteroidota bacterium
TCAGAAGAAGGACAGGGTTTGGAGATGATGCCTGTTGAGATAAAGGGACTGAATCTGCAATTACCTCATAGCCATCCGTGGTTCATCCACGCGCAGGGCGGGCGTTTGCGACTGATTTCGATGCTGCCGGAATCATTGAAAGACCTGCCTTACAACAACCACCATCCAGTCCCAAGGAAAACCACGCCGCTGACACCTGACGAGCTTCCGGCCGGAATGAATATCCGCATCCGCAGCCTCGACAAGCGTCCGCGCCCCTGGTTCGAGGATGACCGCTATATGGGCAGATTGCGCTACACGGAAGTCATGATAGTCAATGCCAGGCGCAACCTGGAAGGCATCCACCATTACGTGAGTTCACGCTACCTTCGGAATTACCTGGGGGAATTCTGTTACCTCACCAATCGCCGCTACAGCGGAAATCAGAAAATTGAACAAATGTTCGGTTTGTTTGTCAGCAAGGCATGGAACCTGCCGTACATAGTGGACGCTTCCGACTAATCTGGAATTTCCGTTTCCCCAAGGACGAAATCACCTGCCAATTCGCTCACTAACGCACCCCTAACCCCGCGCATCTCATTCCTCAACCTCACGTTTCCTTTCGGATTTTAATGTCTCATCACCTGCTTCCTTCGCGCTTACCGATAGAACATCTCGTTCCAACCCATCCCGATGGCTACCCAATTGGTCTCCTGACCCAGATATCGATTTCCTAATCCACGATTCGCGATCAAGATTATGCAAGCCACATAACCCTTGCCTGGAATTGGATTGCGTTGGAGCAATTGCTAAGAACCTGTTCAAAAGAGGACAACAATTCCTGTATTCCATTCCAGGGCTGTCAAGCCTTCAATAAGAAAGAGGGTTCTGGAAGCTTGACCAGTGGTCAACAAAAGCGGGAATTTCAATTGCATATTCAGGGCCAGGCCATCAGACAACTTGCAACGCGCCCCGAGCAACGGAGCCAATCCGATGTAGCTTTTGGATTCATATACCTGCCGAATGCTGAATTCTTTAATGATGTAAAGTCCCATATCAGCGCCGGCATACGGAGAAAAAACGCCTTCCCGGAGGGTGTATGTGTATATTCCGTTTACACGGGTTGAACTACCATAGCTGGTGGCATGGTAATAATATGCTGCACCGATGCCGACGCGCACCTTGTCAGATGCCTGGTATGTGTAATCCAGACCAGCCCCGAAGATTGCTCCTGTCGAATTCTTCGGTTTAAACACCCCGGTATTTAAACCAATTGCATGCTGCGCTATCAGTTGTTTACCTGCGCAACACCCAAGCCCCAGTAACAACAAAAACTGCAGCTTACATCCTCGGTAAAATCGCAGGACTACTGCAGGATCCTGTCTCTTCTGAAAATTCAAGGACAACGAGTTAAGTTTTACCTTTTTCATGTTAACAGAATCGGAATATACATTGGAGTCAAATACCTATAATTTGTCTTCTGTTGAAAATGGCATTTTTTTATCAAACCGCCTTCTATTGAAATTGATGTTTCCGGTGTCCCAATGCGTTTCGGGTTTTGAAAATGAAAACTACCTATATCCTGTAGTTACCCGCAGATTCGCAATCGCTTCCCTGTATGCTGCCGGCTTCGTGCGCTGCAATCTGGCGTTTTCTCCCCTATTTTTGCCTTTACCCTCTCCCATCCATGCAAGCCCGACGCATCGCCGTTCTGCTCTTCCATCCTCGTTTTGAAAACAGCGAAGCCAACCGCGCCCTGTACGAAGCGGCCCTGGCAAGTGAAGGCGTGACCTGCCGCGATATGTACGAGCTCTATCCCGATTTCCATGTGGACATCGAGGCCGAAAAAGCCTGCATGATGGAACACGATGTCATCATCTGGCAACATCCGTTTTATTGGTACAATTGTCCGCCGCTTATGAAGCAGTGGATTGACCTGGTACTGGAATACGGCTGGGCTTACGGTAAAGACGGCAACAAGCTGGAAGGCAAGTACATCATGAATGCACTTTCATCCGGCGGCACCTTCGAAATCTACCGGCGCGACGGCCGGAATCGCTTCACCTACCGCGAGCTGCTGAGTCCCTTCGACCAGACGGCCTTTTTGTGCAAGATGAAATACCTGCCGCCTTTCGTGGTACCCGGTGCCAACCGCATTACACCGGAAGAACTGGAGAAGTTTGCCGCACACTACAAGGAAATTCTTGCGTTTCTCCGGGATCCGGAGCGCGATCTGGACAGCCTGGACAAGGTTGAATACTTCAATCAGTTAACCCCTCAATCACAATGGCAGGAAGCATATTGCAGGACACGCTGATTTACCTCGGCTCAGCCCTGGTATTCGTGCCCATCGCCAAAAAACTGGGCATCGGCAGCGTATTGGGCTATATCCTGGCCGGCATTGCCATCGGCCCGTTTGTATTGGGTTTTGTGGGAAAGGAAGGCGAAGACGTGATGCA
>JBKDBI010000082.1:0-5006 GCA_046314695.1 Bacteroidota bacterium
GTACAGCAGCGGGCTGGCTGATATTCTCGAGGTACACGGCCCAGTGTTCGGTATCGAGCTGGGAGCTCTGGGCCTGCAGCAGGCAGGGCAGGAGAAAGGGGAGTATGAGTCGCCGCACCGTTCCCACAAATATACAATGCCTGTTCCCGACGGTTGTCGTTTTGAATGGTCCGTTTGCCTTTTTTCAGACACGGCCCTGAAGTTTGGAATTACTTTTGCAACTGACGCAAAAACTCAACTACTCCAAGATGAAAAAACTCAGTATCCTGTTACTCGTCTGTCTTTCTGCCTTCGGGCTGTACGGGCAGACGGCCCAGCTGATCGAAAAAGTCGAGGCCCAGCCGGGAAAAGCCATCATTCCGTTTGAGAAGTACAAGCTTCCCAACGGGCTTACCATCATTGTACACGAAGATCACAGCGATCCGATTGTGCACCTGATGGTTTCCTACCACGTGGGTTCAGCGCGCGAATTGCCCGGTAAGAGCGGTTTCGCCCACTTCTTCGAACACATGCTGTTCCAGGGGTCTGAGCACGTAGCCGATGAAGAACATTTCCGCATCATTTCGAATGCCGGTGGTGAAGTAAACGGCAATACCACCCGCGACCGCACGGTGTATATCCAGACCTTCCCCAGCAATTTCACCGAAACCGGTTTGTGGATGGAAGCCGACCGCATGGGTTTCCTGCTTGGTGCCTTCACCCAAAAGAAATACGAGATCCAGCGCAGCACGGTTAAAAACGAAAAAGACGAGCGCTATTCGGGTCCTTACGGCTTCCTGCAAGAAGTAAAAGACCAGAACCTCTATCCGCCGAATCATCCTTACAGCTGGCCGGTAATCGGTTATGTGGATGACCTCGACCGGGTGGATTCAAACGATCTCAAGAACTTCTTCCTCCGCTGGTATGGCCCCAACAACGCTACCGTAGTGGTGAGCGGCGACGCCGATGCCAAGCAGGTGGTTCAGTGGTGCGAAAAATACTTCGGCAGCTTCAACCGTTGCCCCGAAGTGAAGAAGCAGCGCGTTTCTCCGGTGATCATTCCCGAAAGCCGTTTCGCTACTTTTTACGATGGAAAAGCTTCCGTTCCGGTGATCATGGCCAGCTGGCCCGGACCTCCGGTGTATACCAACGACGAACCTGCCCTGGATATCCTGAGCATGCTGCTTGGCGGTGGCAAGAGCAGCCCGCTGTACAAGCGTTTTGTTGAAGCGGAAATTGCCCTGCAGGCCAGTGCCAGCAACAACCCGATGACCAATTTCAACCACGAACTGGCTGGAGAATTTGCGATTACCATCGCCGGTTATCCGATGTCAGACGTCAACTTCCTCCGCAAAAAGATGTTTGCCGTGGTAGATAGTTTTGAAATCATCGGCTTCAGCGACGAAGATTTGGAGCGCGTGAAGAACGACCTCGTTTCGAATTTCTACGGCGTTTTCGAAAGCGTGGAAAGCAAGGCTGCGGTTTTGAATGAATACAATTATCTCCTTGAAGGCAAGAGCTTCAACCTGCAAGACGATATTGAACGCTACCGCCGCGTTACCCGCGAAGATATCCTCCGCGTATACCGCCGCTACCTCAAAGGCAAAGGCGCCAGCGTGGTGATCGTAGAACCCGATCCCCGCAAATACACCGACCCCAGTTTCAAACCCAAGCCATACGAAAGCTTCAACCCGAATGCAGGCCTCACCAATCCGGCCCTGGAAGCGGAATACCAGAACCTGAAATACGTGCGTCCGGTCGACAACTTCGACCGTTCGGTAATGCCCAAGCCGGGCCCTGCCAAACCGGTTACGGTTCCTGCCTTGTATAAAGAGAAACTGTCCAACGGACTTGAAATCGCAGGAGCGGAATCTTTTGAATCGCCCCTGGTGTTTATCTCCTTCAATATCGACGGCGGCCACCTGGTAGAAGGCACAACCGTGAAAAACGGCACCGCCAGCATGACAGCCGATATGATGGGTGAGGGTACCAAGAACCGCAGCGGTGAACAGCTCAGCAAAGACCTGGAGAAACTCGGTTCGAGCATTTCGTTCAGTGCAGGAACCACTTCAACCAATGTATCGGTAGCCTGCCTGAAGGAAAACCTTGACGCAACCATGGCGATCCTGGAAGACATGCTCTTCAATCCGGCTTTCCCCACGACCGAGTTCGACCGCACCAAGAAGCAGACGCTGGAAAGCTTCAATTTCATGAAGAACCAGCGCGGTGCGGCCACGCAGAACGCCTGGTCTGCCATCATGAACTACGGTACGCCTTTCGGAACCATGGCCTCCGGTCTGGAGAAGGAAGTGGAGAAACTGACGATTGAAGACCTGAAGGCTTACCATGCCAAGTATTATGCACCCGAACTCACCAAGGTAGTAGTGGTAGGCAGTGTAACGAAAGACGAAGCCATCAAGTCGCTCGGATTCCTGAACAAGTGGAAACCTACCGGTGCTTCCTTCACTGCACCGGCTGCACTGCCCAAATGGGAGAGCAACCATATCTTCATGGTAGATTTCCCGAATTCGGAGCAATCGGATATCAGAATTGGATTCAATGCGTTGCCTTACGATGCTACAGGAGAATTCTTCCGCGCCCAGCTGATGAACTTCCCCCTCGGCGGCAACTTCAACTCGCGCATCAACCTCAACCTCCGCGAAGAAAAAGCCTGGACCTACGGCTCGCGTGCCGGTTTCAGCGGCGCTTACCGCAATCTCACCGGCAACTGGACTTTCGGTTCCAGCGTGAAGGCACAGGCAACCGACAGCGCCATCCGCGAAGTGATAAAAGAAATCGAACGTTACAAGAAAGAAGGCATGACTCAGGAGGAATTCGAGTTTACCCGCAACTCCATCCTGGCCAGTCAGGCGCTCGATTATGAATCAAACGGACAGAAGGCCGGATTCATTTACAATATCATCAACCGCAACCTGCCGTCAGATTACACCCGCCTGCAGGAACAGATTCTCCGCGACATCAAGCGCGAGGAACTGAACGCCCTGGCGAACAAGCTGCTCAGCACCGACCGCATGGTGATCCTCGTGGTAGGCGATGCAGCTACCCTCAAGCCCAAGCTCGAAAAGCTCGGCTACGGCAAAGTACAAATGCTCGACGCCTTCGGTCAGGGCAAATGGAAAGTGAACGCCAAGTAAGATCCTTCACAACCGCAAAACGAAAAGGGCCGTCATACCGACGGCCCTTTTTTTATGCTTGTTTTGGCTTGCTGCCTGAGCAGGTATTTGCGCGTTACTCGTTCGACTCTGCTGTGCCGGCTACAAATTCACGTGGTTCGAATTCACCTTCCCATTTGGCTACTACACAGCTCGCCAGGCAGTTGCCGACTACGTTCACGGCGGTTCGGGCCATGTCCATCAACACATCCACCCCGAGTATCATAGCGATGGGCCATTCGGGCAGATCGAAGGTTGCAGCCGTGCCGCTCAGGATAACGAGGGAAGCGCGGGCCACTCCGGCAACGCCCTTGGATGTAAGCATGAGGGTAAAAACGATCAGCAATTGCTGCCCGAGGCTCAGGTGGATGCCGCCGGCTTGTGCCAGGAAAATCGAAGCAAGGGAAAGGTATAAGGTTGTGCCGTCGAGGTTAAAGCTGTAACCGGTAGGCAATACGAACGAAACGATTTTCCGCGGTACGCCCAGTTTTTCCATGTTTTCCATCGCTTTGGGCAAGGCGGCTTCGCTGCTCGCGCTGGCAAAGGCAATGCCCACTGGTTCACTCACGGCGCGGATGAACTGGCGTATCGGCAGCTTGATCAGCAGCGCCATCGGAAGCAATACCAGGAAGATGAAAGCAACCAAGGCGATATAGAGCGTGGCGACCAGTTTGAGCAGCGGCGCGACGACATCGAAGCCCATGGTGGCGATGGTATGCGCAACGGCACCGAATACGCCAATCGGAGCGAAGAACATCACCAGGTGGGTGAACTTGAACATGACCGCGCTGAGGCTTTCACACCATTCTAGCATCACGGTTTTAGTAGGCCCGCCAATCATGGCCAATGCCAGTCCGAAGAAGATACTGAACACCACCACCTGCAGAATCTGGCCTTCTGCGATCGACTTGGCGATGTTTTCGGGGAAGGTATGGAGCAGGATTTTTTCCCAGTTCTGCTTTTCAGGATTGGGTTTTGGATTGACATCGCGCTGTTTGCCATCCACCTTGAAAACCAATTGGCCATCGGTACGCGATTCAACAGCGATGCGTTCGGCTTCTATCGTCTCAGCTCCTTTGGCAAAAACCGGCATGGGTATGCCTTTTCCGGCACCGCTCAGGTTGATGGCGGCCAGGCCTATGAACAAGGCAACGGTGGTAATCACTTCAAAATACAGGAGCGATTTCCAGCCCAGTCGGCCGACCTGCCTGATTTCGCTGTGGCCCGCGATTCCAACCACGAGTGTAGCGAAGAGCAGGGGAGCGATGATGGTTTTGATCAACTGGATAAAGATTTTGCCGGTCACTTTCAATGCGGCACCGGCTTGCGGCAGCAGGTAACCGAATTCGCCGCCGAGGATCATAGCCGCTGCGATCCACACCGTGATACTGCGTTTGCGGATGGCGTGGATCAGCAACAGGATTTCAGCGCCCCAGCGCAGACCGTCCTGCAGGGCAGCAGGCGCATCGGCATACCAGGCGATGGCTGTACCGAGAAACAAAAGGAGCATGGGGGGAACAGGGTGCAGGAAACGCTTCATTCGGGTGCCAAAGTAAGCAGATTTCAGCCAGACCTCAGGCACGGGTTTAGTGCTTAATATTGGACAAAAACAGGATTTGTGGATAAGCTCAAAGGCCGATTTCACAGTGTGGGAACAGGTCGCTCTTTATTTTTGGCCTGCTTATTGTTTAAGCTATGAAGATGAAAGCATACATTCTCGGCATTGCATTGGTGCTCACTGCTGCGGCAGCATCGGCCAATCCGGCAGATTCCATCGGCCGCCGCATGGTGGATGGCCGCAACCATGTAGTGCATAAGATAGAAAGAGGAGAGACCCTGTACGGCCTGTGCCGC
>JBKDBI010000083.1:0-25484 GCA_046314695.1 Bacteroidota bacterium
GTGGTCAGATTCTGGGCGATTTCATTGAAACCACGCTGCAGGTGCGCGTTTTCCATGCCGATCAGCATCGAAAAATGGTTGTTACCGCGAAAATGCGTGTACCCGGGGATATAGGTATGGTGGTTTTGGATCAGCCGGATAGTGCGCGAAAAACTGTTGTTGTCTAGCCACTGCGCGAATTCCGGCAGGGTCATCAGGATGAATTTGCCTCTTTGTTCCATGATTCAGGGGATATGTGGAACCAAATATACGATTCCGAAACAAAGAAGCTCTGAATACCTTCGTTTCTTCAGCTTCGGAAGAAACGGGCGCTTACCCGGCTTCCGTCGGCGCGGCTTCCTTGAATCAGGTACAAACCGGCGGGTAGTGCAGACACGGTGATTTTATCTGTTGCTGCCTGGTGTGCCATCACCTCGCGCCCGTCTGCCGTCATTACAGTGATATCCTTCAGTTTCTCCGAACCGAAGAAAAGCAGGTTTTCTGCCGGATTGGGGTAGACCAGCAGAGAAGGAGCGCTTGGATTGGATACATGGCTGCCCGCTGATTCGTTTAGCGTCAGCAAATTGGTGGCAGTGCGGTCGCCATCAGAACTCGAAGGACTCTTGGCACCCAGACCGGCAGTGAACACTTTCACGGTGCCTTTACCGGATGCCGGCGCTTTCCAGGTCATTTCAAATACACCACCGGCAACGGGATTGGTGTGTTCACCGTATTGCCTGCCGGCGAGGGTAAGCACGCGGGTACCTGAAGAAACAGCCGTAAGAGAACCGGCTTGTTCGTCTGCCGCATCGAGTGCGACGGCCTGAAAGCCGAAACGCTGGTATTCGCTGCCGCTAACGGTCACTTTCAGCGTGTAGTCTTTATCGGGCTGGTAGCTGGTAACAGGGTTGCCGTTGTCGAGCAATTGCACGCTGAGGCCGGGAACACTGCTTCCACCGCTGTGGCAATTGGCACAGGTTCCGGATGAAACCGGGCTTCCGGTGCGGTCGGCTGACTGCGAGGCGCCGGCTCCATTGCTGCTGGACGACAGGCCAACGATGAGCGCTACCGATGAAGGAAGCAACAAAAGGGGTAGTAAGATTCTTTTCATATTCGGGTCGTTAATAAACAGCCCAAAGGTGATTTTGATTCCCTTTTCAGGTAAAAAAACGCAGATGTGAATAAAAAGGTCACAAAATGGAATTCATCTCAACAATCTGAACATTTTCCGCTGCTGCCTGTATTATTTTCGCCGCGTTTCCATGCAACCATCCAGCTACTTACCCATCCTCTTACAGTTGGCAGCCGCCCTCGGTTTTGTGGTGCTCGCCCTTTTTCTGAGCCACTTGCTCGGGCCGTCGCGCAAAACCAGCGCTAAAGACGATACCTTTGAATGCGGAATCGAGGTACAAGGCAATGCGCGCTTTCCGGTTTCCATCAAGTACTTCCTTACGGCCATCCTTTTCGTGCTGTTCGATGTGGAAGTGATTTTCTTCTATCCGTATGCCGTGAACATCAAAGACATGGGATGGGAAGGTTTTACAGCCGTACTGATGTTTGTGGCCTTCTTCCTGGCCGGATTCTTTTACATCCTGCGCAAGGGCGCGCTGGAATGGGACGATTGATTTCAACACTTTCAACAACCTAATATCTATAGAACAATGGTTAAGATGGCAGATAAACCCGATGGATACGAAGGACAAGGTTTCTTCGCTACCAGCCTGGATAAAGTAATCGGCATGGCGCGTGCCAACTCGCTTTGGCCTCTGCCTTTCGCAACGTCATGTTGCGGTATCGAATTCATGGCGACCATGGGTGCGAACTACGACTTGGCACGTTTTGGCAGCGAACGCCTCAGCTTTTCACCCCGTCAGGCAGATCTGCTGATGGTAATGGGTACCATCGCCAAGAAAATGGGGCCTGTGCTGAAGCAAGTGTACGATCAGATGGCAGAACCCAAATGGGTATTGTCTGTCGGAGCCTGTGCTTCAAGCGGTGGCATTTTCGATACCTACAGCGTATTGCAGGGCATTGATCGTATTATACCGGTCGATGTATACGTGCCAGGATGCCCGCCGCGTCCGGAACAAATCATCGAAGGCGTAATGAGGATACAGGAGCTGGCGAAGAATGAAAGCCTGCGCCGCCGCCATTCGGAAGAGTACAAAAAGATGTTGGAAAGCTATAACCTCACCTGAGCCATGTCGAATCAGGAAATCTTGGCCCAGACGGCCCTCGAAGTATTGGGCGACAAAGCCCTTTCAAGCCATAGCCCATACGGCTTGCTTACGGTGGAAGTTCCGGCAGAAGGCATCGTTGAAACCGTTCGCAGTTTGGTGGAGCATCCCGTTTTGCGGATTGGTTTTCTTACCGATCTCTGCGCGGTGCATTATCCCGACGATCCGGGCCGCGAAATCGCTGTGGTGTATCACCTCCACAGCCTGCCCAACAATTTCAGGTTGCGCCTGAAAGCTTTCCTGCCGATCGCCAATCCGGCCATCGATACCATGACCCCGCTTTTCAGCGCGGCCAATTGGATGGAAAGGGAGACTTATGATTTCTATGGTGTTCAGTTTACCGGTCATCCGGACCTGCGCCGCATCCTCAATGTTGACCATATGGATTATTTCCCGCTGCGCAAAGAGTACGCGTTGGAGGATGAAACCCGTGACGATAAAGACGATAGATTTTTTGGACGATGACAACTCCGGATACCCAAAAGCAAGGCCAGGCTCCTTTGGTGGCGCACGACTCCATCGATGGAGAAATTGCCATTCTCAATCTCGGCCCGACGCACCCTGCCACGCATGGTGTGTTTCAGAACGTGCTGAAAGTAGACGGCGAGCGGATTCTCGAAGCCGAACCAACCATCGGTTATATACACCGTGCCTTTGAAAAATTGGCAGAACGCCGTCCATACAACCAGATTACGCCCATCACCGACCGACTGAACTACTGTTCTTCGCCCATCAACAACATGGGATGGCACATGACCGTAGAGAAACTCGCAGGCATCGAACTGCCCAAAAGGGTGGAGTACATGCGGGTTATTATCATGGAGCTGTCGCGCATTGCCGATCACCTGATCTGCAACAGCGTTATCGGTGTGGATACCGGCGCATTGACCGGCTTTACCTACATGTTCCAGGAGCGCGAGCTTATTTACGAAATGTTCGAAGAAGTCTGCGGCGCACGCCTTACAACCAATATCGGTCGTGTTGGTGGGTTTGAACGCGATTTCAGCGATGCTTTCAAACAGAAACTGGATACTTTCCTGAAGGGATTCCCGGCGCGTTTTGAAGAATTCGATGGTATGTTGGCCCGCAACCGCATCTTCATGGACAGGGTAATCAAAGCCGGACCTATTTCAGCAGAACGCGCGTTGAATTACGGTTTTACCGGGCCCAACCTGCGCGCTGCCGGGGTTGATTACGATGTTCGGGTGATGAATCCATATTCGAGCTACGAAGATTTCGAGTTCGATATACCCATCGGGCAAGACGGAGACACATTTGATCGCTTTGTGGTGCGCCAGCAGGAAATACGGGAAAGCTTGAAAATCATCCGCCAGGCGCTCGACAACATGCCTGCAGGTAAACACTTTACCGATGTGCCCGATTTTTACCTGCCGCCCAAAGACGAAGTTTACCGCAGCATGGAAGCGCTCATCTATCACTTTAAGATTGTGATGGGAGAGACGCCGATTCCGGCCGGTGAAGTATACCACGCTGTGGAAGGTGGAAACGGAGAGCTTGGTTTTTACCTTATCAGCGATGGTGGCCGCACGCCTTACCGCCTGCACTTCCGCCGTCCTTGCTTCATTTATTACCAGGCCTATCCCGAAATGATTAAAGGAAGCATGCTCAGCGATGCCGTGCTTACCATGAGCAGCATGAACGTAATTGCAGGAGAACTCGATGCCTGAGAACAACACCCATACCGACGGCGAAATCCGCTTCAGCGAAGAAGCCCTCGCCCTGATCAATCGCCTGATTGCCCAATATCCTGAAGGCAATCAGAAAAGCGCAGTACTGCGGATTTTGCACATGGCCCAGGCCGAGTTTGGTTGGCTGAGCACACCAGTAATGGACTATGTTGCGCGCATCCTGCACATCCAGCCGGTCGAAGTATATGAAGTAGCCACTTTTTACTCCATGTACGAAACCAAGCCGGTTGGCAAAGTGAAAATGGAAGTTTGCCGCACGGGCCCTTGCATGATCGAAGGCGCTGAGAAAATCGTAGCCTACATCGAAAACAAGCTGGGCATAAAAGACGGAGAAACGACTGCCGACGGCCGTTTCACGCTGAAAACAGTCGAATGCCTTGGTGCATGCGGGTATGCACCCATGATGCAGGTAGGAGAACATTACCATGAACACCTCACAGAAGAAAAAATAGACCAGTTTATCGCCAATAACGCATCATGAAGAACTTTATTTACACCACACTGGCCTGTCTGGCTATGGCTTATGCACCTTCAGCCCAAGCCCAAATGGCGATAGAAGTGGATCCTTCTGCCAAATCCTGGTCATTGAATGGCACTGCTTTCAACAGCAAATCCAAGTATACCGACGTGCTGAATGCATTTGGCGGAGCCAACCGGACCATCGAAGCCCCGAACCGCACCCAATACGTATTCGATAGCCTCGGGGTAGTTTTGGAAGTGAGCGATGGCAGCGTGGCCGTGCGGGTTTTTCTCGGACAATCCATCCGCGCCACCGAGCCGCAAAAGAATTATACCGGAACCTTCAAGATTTCAGGTGCGGCCATCACTGCGGCCAATAACCTGGGCGAAGTGAAGGCGAAAACACCCGCCATTATATGGTCTGACCTGATGGGCAAAGGATTGATTTTCCAGGGCAAGGGCTTCATGATGATGATCGATACGCGTTCTGGCAAGGTGAACGACGTAGGTTTCGGATACAAAAACTAACATTGGGCTTATCGCAATGAAACGCAAGTTGTTGATTGACAAAGCCGGAGTGCCGGGCATCGCTTCTTACGAAGTGTACCGGAAAGAAGGCGGATACAGGGCGGTGGAGAAAGCGCTGAAGTCTATGGCGCCCGACGATGTAGTCGAAGAAGTGAAGAAATCAGGCCTACGCGGACGCGGCGGTGCTGGTTTTCCCACCGGCATGAAATGGAGCTTCCTCGCCAAACCCGAAGGTGTTCCACGCTATTTGCTCTGCAATGCAGACGAAAGCGAACCCGGAACCTTCAAAGACCGTTTCCTGATGGAGAAAATCCCTCATCTGCTGATAGAGGGTATGATAGTTTCGAGTTATGCACTCGGCGCAAATACATCGTATATTTACATTAGAGGCGAGTACATGTGGATTCTGCATATCCTGGAAAAAGCGATTGCAGAAGCCTATCAGGCCGGCTGGCTGGGGAAGAATATCCTCGGAACCGGTTACAACCTCGACCTGTATGTGAACCCCGGAGCAGGTGCATATATCTGCGGTGAAGAAACGGCGCTGATTGAAAGCCTGGAAGGCAAGCGCGGCAATCCGCGGATCAAACCGCCATTCCCGGCTGTCAAAGGCCTTTGGGGTTGCCCAACCGTGGTAAACAACGTTGAAACCATCGCGGCCGTAGTTCCGATTGTGAACGATGGCGGCGAAGAATATGCCAAAATTGGTGTTGGTCGTTCGACCGGTACCAAGCTGATTTCAGCCTGTGGTAATATCAACAAACCCGGCGTGTATGAAATCGAACTTGGTATTTCGGTGGACGAATTCCTTTACAGCGACGAATACTGCGGCGGCATCAAGAATGGCAAGCAATTGAAGGCCTGTGTGCCCGGAGGTTCTTCTGTTCCGATTCTCCCGCATTTCCTCGTAACCCGCACTGCTGCCGGTGAAGAACGCCTGATGACTTACGAAAGTCTGGCAGATGGCGGTTTCCAGACCGGATCTATGCTCGGTTCGGGCGGTTTTATCGTGTACGACGAAGATCAGTGTATTGTGCGCAATACCTGGAACTTTACCCGTTTCTACCACCACGAAAGCTGCGGTCAGTGCAGTCCTTGCCGCGAAGGCACGGGCTGGATGGAAAAAGTGCTGCACCGCCTTGAATACGGTCATGGAAAGATGGAAGACATCGAATTGCTCTGGGATATCCAGGCCAAGATCGAAGGCAATACCATTTGTCCGCTGGGCGACGCTGCGGCCTG
This sequence comes from Bacteroidota bacterium, assembly GCA_046314695.1. Taxonomy (GTDB): domain Bacteria; phylum Bacteroidota; class Bacteroidia; order NS11-12g; family UBA955; genus REEB481. The sequence goes on from JBKDBI010000083.1 coordinate 6,155, forward strand.
GCCGGTAGCATCCGCCATCCGCCATTTCCGCGAAGAGTTTGAATGGCATGTGAAAGAACCCGCACAGGCCATGCAACGCAATTACGGCCGGGTAACAGAGAAAGTATTTGAAGCTGCAAACGCTTGATTATAAAATAGTAAGAGATTCATGGCTAAAGTAACGATAGATGGGCACACGGTGGAAGTTCCGGATGGAACCACCATTCTGAACGCTGCGCGCTTGGTGGGTGGTGAAACCGTTCCGCCGGCTATGTGCTATTACAGTTCACTGAAGGGCAGTGGCGGTAAATGCCGCACTTGTCTGGTAGAAGTGAGCAAGGGCAGCGAAAAAGATCCGCGCCCGATGCCCAAGCTGGTCGCCAGCTGTTCCACTCCGGTGATGGACGGCATGGAGGTGAAGAACAAAACTTCGCCCCGCGTGCTGGATGCCCGCAAAGGCGTAGTGGAATTTTTGCTCATCAACCATCCGCTCGATTGCCCTATCTGCGACCAGGCAGGCGAATGCCACCTGCAGGATCTGGCATTTGAACACGGTAAATCAGCTACCCGCTACGAATTCAAACGCCGGGAGTTCGATAAAATCGATATCGGACCTTATATACAGCTCCACATGACGCGCTGTATCCTATGCTATCGCTGTGTTTACACCGCCGATCAACTGACCAACGGCAGGGTGCATGGCGTAATGAAAAGGGGAGATGCGGCTGAAATCAGCACCTTTATCGAGAAGGCCATCGACAACGATTTCAGCGGCAACGTGATCGACGTATGTCCGGTGGGAGCGCTTACTGATCGCACATTCCGTTTTAAAAGCCGCGTATGGTATACCAAACCGATGGACGCACACCGCGACTGCGACAAATGTTCCGGCAAAGCTGTGCTCTGGATGGTGGGCAATGAAGTGTACCGCGTGACTGCGCGCAAAGACCAGTACGGAGAAGTGAAGGAGTTTATCTGCAATACCTGCCGCTTCGACAAAAAAGAAGCCGGTGACTGGACCATCGAAGGTCCGAGGATGATTGACCGTCACAGCGTTATCTCCGCCAACAAATATTTTGAACCCGAACCCGAACACACGCCCTTGCTGAACAAGGCATAAACCATGGATCAGGCGCTACTCATTGAAAAAATCATCCTGGTGCTCACGATGTTGGGCATCACCCTGCTGATAGCCACTTACAGCACCTATGCGGAACGCAAAGTGGCCGCATTTCTGCAGGATCGTTTGGGTCCGGATCGCGCTGGGCCGTTTGGATTGCTGCAGCCTTTGGCAGATGCAGGCAAGATGTTCTTCAAAGAAGAACTCATTCCGGCAGCATCCGAGAAATGGCTGTTTATCATGGGCCCCGGCATCGCCATGTTCACCGCTTGTATGACCGGTGCAGCGATTCCATGGGGAACAGAACTGCACATTTTCGGCTATACCCTGAACATGCAGATAGCCGATATCGATATCGGAATCCTGTATATCATCGGCTTCGTGAGCATGGGCGTCTACGGCATCATGATCGGCGGCTGGGCTTCGAACAACAAATACTCCTTATACGGAGCCATCCGCGCCAGCAGTCAGATGATCAGTTACGAACTCGCCATGGGCCTGAGCATTATTGCGGTGGTGATGATGTCGGGTTCGCTGAGCCTGAAGGAAATCGCTGCACAGCAAAGTGGCATGAATTGGAACGTATGGTACCAGCCCCTCGGCTTCGTGATCTTCTTCACCTGCGCCCTGGCAGAATGCAACCGCGCACCTTTCGATTTGCCGGAATGTGAAACGGAACTCGTTGGTGGATACCATGTTGAATACTCCAGCATGAAGCTCGGTTTTTATCTTTTTGCCGAGTATATCAACATGTTCATCTCATCAGCGGTGATTGCAACGCTCTATTTCGGAGGCTACAATTTCCCCTTCCAGGACATGATCAGCAGTCCGGCATTGCTTGGCTGGCTTCAGTTCATCGCACTCTTTGCCAAAATCTTCTTCTTCATCTTCGTATTCATGTGGATTCGCTGGACATTGCCGCGTTTCCGCTACGATCAGCTCATGCATTTGGGCTGGAAGTCGCTGATTCCCCTGGCTATTCTCAATATGGTGATTACTGCTGCTGTGGTAATTGCCCGCAACAATGGATTTTAACATCGATTCACTCTAAACTTGCACCCTGAAAAATGGAAAGACTGACCACAAGGGCCAAACAGGTTTCCAATAAGGAAATGACCCTCATGGAAAGGATTTATCTCCCTGCCATATTGCACGGCATGGGCGTAACCCTGAAGCATTTCTTCATGAAAAAGGTATCCGTTCGGTATCCTGAAGTCCAACGGCCTTTTTCACCCGTTTACCGCGGCGTACATGTGTTAAAACGCGATGAAGAAGGACGGGAGCGCTGCACTGCCTGCGGATTGTGTGCAGTTGCCTGCCCGGCTGAAGCCATTACCATGGTGGCTGAGGAGCGCAAAAAAGGAGAGGAGCATCTCTACCGCGAAGAAAAATATGCTGCGGTGTATGAAATCAACCAGCTTCGTTGCATCTTCTGCGGATTGTGCGAGGAAGCATGTCCTAAAGAAGCGATATTCCTTACAGACAAGATTACTCCCGTGGAAGAAGACCGTGCCAGCTTCATATATGGCAAAGACAAACTCGTGGAACCACTCGACAAGCGCGTTGACGTAAGCAAAAGACAGAGCTGGAGGCTGAATCAGGCATGATGGACAATATTCCTTTCCTGATTTTTTCCTTCATCACCATCCTCACGGCGCTCGGAACAGTTACTGCACGCAATCCTGTTTACAGCGTACTGTTCCTGATTCTGACCTTTTTCGCTTTGAGCGGTCATTATATCCTGCTCAATGCGCAGTTTATCGCCGTTGTAAACCTGATCGTGTATGCAGGAGCCATCATGGTACTCTTCCTTTTTGTACTGATGCTCCTGAACCTCAACAAAGACAGTGAAGCTCCAAGGCCCTGGCTGTGGCAGATTTCTGCTGCTTTGTCTGCCGGCATGTTGCTGGTAGTACTGGCCGGTTCGCTGCGTGAAGCATCCTTGTATCTCGTAAAAGGCGGACCCGAAGCGGGTGAAATAGGCCTGGTGAAGAACCTCGGCAAGGCGCTCTTCACGGAGTTCGTAGTTCCTTTTGAAATCTCCAGCATCCTCTTTCTTGCGGCCATGGTTGGTGCCGTAATGATTGGTAAAAAAGAAAAACAGCAGGCATGAACGTCCCTATTGATCAATACATTTATCTCAGCTCGCTGCTTTTCTGCATCGGCGTTTTTGGGGTATTGCTGCGCCGCAATGCGATCGTGGTACTCATGTGCATCGAGTTGATGCTCAATGCCGTTAACCTGCTTTTCGTGAGCCTTAGCAGCTATATGGGCGACGCCAGCGGACAAATTTTCGTGTTCTTTATCATGGTGGTTGCGGCCGCGGAAGCCTCCGTGGGTCTTGCCATTCTGGTGATGGTTTACCGCAATACGCGCAGTGTGGACATTGGCTTCCTGGATAAACTGAGAAAATAAACCGGAATGAACGCAGCTAATTGGATGTTACTTGTTTTGCTGGCCCCATTGGCCGGTTTTCTTATCAACGGACTCTTTGGCCGGCGCCTGGGCGGTACTACTGCCGGCTGGATCGGAACGCTTGCGATCCTCGTATCGCTTACCGGTTCCGTTTACCTGTTCGGTCAGGCCGGTGGCAGCGGTGTGAACCAAAGCTATTACCGCTGGATCAGTGCCGGAAGCTTGCAGGCCGATTTTGGTCTGATGGCGGATGGACTCAATTCGATTCTCATGCTGGTGATCACCGGAGTCGGTCTCCTGATTCACCTGTATTCCATCGGATACATGCACCACGACAAAGGGTTTCATAAGTTCTTTGCTTATCTGAACCTGTTCGTTTTCAGCATGTTGCTGCTGGTGATGGGCAACAACTTCGTGATCATGTTCTTCGGTTGGGAAGGTGTTGGTCTCTGCAGTTATCTGCTCATCGGTTTCTGGTATGAAAACGAGAGCTACGGCAAAGCAGCACGCAAAGCCTTCGTGATGAACCGAATCGGTGATCTGGGTCTGTTGGTCGGACTGTTCCTTATCTGGTACCAATTCGGAACCTTTAATTACAGCGAGGTTTTCGCCAAAGTGGACGCAGGTTTGTACAGGCCCGAGATCATCACCGCAATCTGCATTTCGCTCTTTATCGGCGCTACCGGTAAAAGTGCGCAGATTCCGCTGTTCACCTGGCTGCCCGATGCGATGGCCGGACCAACACCTGTATCGGCGCTCATTCACGCCGCAACCATGGTAACCGCAGGTATCTTCATGGTCGTGCGCTGCAATCATCTCTTCAGTTACAGTCCGCTTGCACTGGATATCATCCTGTACATCGGCCTGGCAACCAGTGTGATGGCAGCTTTGATTGGCCTGAAGCAAAACGATATCAAGAAAGTACTGGCCTATTCTACCGTTTCCCAGCTCGGTCTCATGTTTGTGGCCCTTGGAGCCGGTGCCTATACCGCTGCGGTTTTCCATCTGGTAACCCACGCGTTCTTCAAAGCGCTGCTCTTCCTCGGTTCCGGCAGTGTGATACACGGCATGAACGGAGAGCAGGATATCCGCAGAATGGGCGGGCTGGCAAGCAAAATGCCTGTTACTTACTGGACTTTCCTGATTGGAACCCTGGCCATCACCGGTTTTCCTTTCTTTTCAGGCTTCTTCTCCAAAGACGAAATCCTGATTGCCTTGTTCCAAAAGAACCCCGTTTTGTATGCCATTGGATTGGGAAGTGCCTTCATCACCGCATTCTACATGTTCCGCCTTTTCTTCGTGACCTTCCACGGCAAGTTCCGCGGGAGCGAGGAAGCAGCGTCGCATGTGCATGAATCGCCCATCATCATGACCTTACCGCTGATGGTTTTGGCAATATTGTCGATTGCTGGCGGATTGATCAACTTACCACACTGGGCCGGTTCATTGGCCGGCGGATTGGAGCACCGCCTGACTCCGTTGTATATGGATACCTATCACCCCGTGCATGTTTCCATGGGTGTTGAAATCGGTTTGGCAGCATTGGCCTTCGCCGGACTGGTTGCGGCGTTCCTTTACAACCGCAGCCGTTACCATCAGGGCAATGTGGTGCCTGAAGCGGATGAAGCAATGCAAGGCGCCGGCTTGTTCCTGGCGGAGAAAATGCGTGTCGATGAATTATACGACAGCGCGGTTGCCCGCCCGCTTGAAAGCGTTTCCACCGGATTGCACCGCAGTGTTGATACCGGTTTGATTGATGCCATCGTAAACGGCATCGGCAAACTGAGCAACAAAGCTGCGGCGCTGTTTGCACGCTTACAAAGCGGAAATATCTCCTGGTATCTGCTTGCCATGGCATGCGGACTTGTACTTCTTGCGGCCTTAAACCTATTCATCTGAGCACTTGGAACTGATCATCATACCATTCATCGCGGCGTTGGCGGTCTTCTTCGGAGGCAGGAAACAAGCCGCACCGCTGGCCCTGCTGGGCTCGCTTATCACCCTGGCATATACATTGACCGTGTTGAGCGGATTCAATACCGACGGGCAATTTCACCTGATCACCGACTTTCCCTGGTTGAACAACGGAATCCGCTTCCGCACCGGGCTCGACGGTATCGGCATGCTGCTCGTATTGCTCACCCATGTGCTGATTCCTGTTATCGTGCTCCTCCAATGGAAACGCGATGAAGCGGATAACGCCGGTTTTTTCGGTCTTATTCTGCTTATGCAGGCTGCTTTGGCCGGCGTATTCTCCGCACTCGACGGCCTGGTGTTTTATATCTTCTGGGAACTCGCACTCATTCCGGTTTGGTTTATCTGCGCCCGCTGGGGTGGGGAAAACCGCCACCGCATCACCCTGAAGTTCTTCATTTACACCTTCCTGGGCAGTGTGTTCATGCTCGCATCGCTGCTCTATCTCTATTTCCACACGCCCGACACGCATAGCTTTTCCTGGGAAGCCCTCAGCGCTGTAAACCTGAGCGGCAACGAAGCCATGTGGGTGGGTGCCGGATTGTTACTCGCATTCTTTATTAAGATTCCGGTTTTCCCCTTCCATACCTGGCAGCCGGATACCTATACCGTATCGCCTTCCAGCGGAACAATGCTTCTTTCCGGCATCATGTTGAAGATGGGGCTTTTCGGCCTGGTTCGCTGGTATTTGCCTATGGTTCCCGAAGCCATCGCGGTTCAACTTCCCATCGCCGGTACGCTTGCCTTGATCGGCGTGGTATATGGCGGAATCATCGCCTTGCGCCAATCGGATATGAAGCGCATCAGTGCCTACGCATCCATGTCGCACGTGGGCTTGATTGCAGCCGGTATCTTCACGCTCAGCGCCACCGGTATGCAAGGTGCCATGCTGCAGATGTTCAGCCACGGCGTGAATATTGTCGGACTGTTTGCCTGTATCGCCATCATCGAAAACCGCGCAGGTACACGCGATTTGGCCAAACTGGGTGGCATTGCTTCTCAGGCACGGATTTTCACCATCCTCTTCATGCTCGTCACACTCGGAACAGTAGCCGTGCCGCTCACCAACGGTTTCCCCGGTGAATTGCTGCTGCTACAGTCTGTTTTCCAATACCATCCTGCAGCAGGAATTGTTGCCGGTCTCACCATCATCCTTTGTGCCGTCTACATGTTGCGCATGTTCCAGTTTAGTATGCTGGGCCAGCGCAAAGGAGATATTTATCTCTTCCGCGATGTGGAAGCACATGAACTCGTGGCCCTCGGCGTCATCGCTGCGCTGATCATTGCCATTGGATTTTTCCCTCAGCCCTGGCTTGATCTCACCGGGGCTTCCGTTAACCGATTGCTCGATATCATTCAGGAAAGGGTAGCCTTGCGCTGATACAAGTATGAAAGCCTTTATTCTCATTTTCATCGGAGCGGTGGCTCTGCTTTTCGGCGGACTGGGCCGCAAGGAACGCAGTCTCAGTCCTGCTGTCTGGATTCTGCTACTCCTGGCATTGATCGTCAACGCGCTGGAATACGCCGGTTGGCATATGGCCTGGGAAGAAGTAGGCGAGGGCATGCTCTCGTTCAGCCAGGGTGCTTTGGTATACACCGGAATCCTGATTCTGCTCACCTTGCTCGGAACCATGGTGTACCAACCACGCGAAACGGGCCGCAATGCCGACGTATACGGGCTGATGCTCTTCAGTTTGTGCGGCGCCATCGTGCTGACGTCGTTCTCCAGCTTCTTCACACTCTTCCTCGGTGTTGAAATCCTGAGCATTCCATTGTACGTGCTGGCCGGTTACCGCAAGGAGCAACTGGGCGGCAACGAAGCAGCGCTCAAGTATTTCCTGATGGGTTCTTTCGCGACCGGTATTCTCCTTTTCGGAACGGCGCTGATTTACGGAGCTTCCGGTTCGTTCTCCTTGGAAGATATCGGCCTGAAGTACATGCTTGCTTCTTCGCTCACCGGATTGAGTCCAATGGCCAAAACCGGTATCATGATGGTGATGGCAGGCCTGCTTTTCAAGGTTTCTGCAGCGCCATTCCATTTCTGGGCGCCCGATGTGTATACCGGAAGCCCGACGCGCATCACGGCGTTTATGGCGACTGTTGTGAAAGGTGCCGGCATCATTGCATTCTTCCGCTTGTTTACGCTTTGTTTCGGCATGGCGGATTACTTCTGGGGATTGCCACTGGCCGTCCTGGCGGCGCTTACAATCGCAGTGGGCAATCTCTCCGCACTGTTCCAGACTTCTTTCAAGCGCATGCTCGCCTGGTCGTCTGTTGCCCATGCCGGATACCTGCTGATGGTGGTGCTGAACCATGCCAAACCGGGCGGTGAAGCACTGATTGTGTATGTGTTGGGTTACGGTGCTTCCTCGCTGATCGCTTTCGGTATTTACCGTTATGTGCACATGCAGACCGGAAAAGACGAAACGGCCAGTTTCAACGGATTGGCAAAATCGCATCCTTTCGTTGCATTCTGCATGCTGATCGCCTTGTTGTCGATGGCCGGAATTCCCGCAACAGCAGGATTTACTGGCAAGTATTTGCTATTTTCATCGGTGTTTCACGATTACACATGGCTGGTAATTATAGCTTTGGTATTCAGCGCCCTGAGCATTGCTTACTACTTCCGTGTCATCATGGCGATGTATTTCAGGGATCCCAATGAAGATGCGGTGACGCTGAGCCTTCCGGTTTCGGTTCGGGCAGGTTTGATGCTGTCACTCTTGCTGGTATTTGCCCTCGGCATCGTGCCGATGTTCTTCACCAGGCTGATTTAAGTATTCGGTCAGCAGGAGGGAAGATTATAGTTTAAATGGTTTTTGACGTTAAAACTATGGTATTACTCGTTCAACAGCGATTGTTTCGCCGCCTGCATTTTTGCCAGCTCTTCCGCTTCCGGCTCGGGATACGCCAGGTTCATCGATTCTAGTTCATTCACGATGATATCGCAAACCATCAGGTTGCGTGTGCGGTTGTGGTCGGCCGGAATGACAAACCAAGGCGCGTGGGGCCGGGCGGTTTCCCGGATGGCCTCTTCGTAAGCATCCTGATACGCATCCCAGTACTGGCGCTCCGCAACGTCGCGCGAAGAAAACTTCCAGTTCTTCGCCGGGTCTTCAATCCGCTCGAGAAACCGTTTTTTCTGTTCTTCCTTCCCGACGTTCAGGAAAAACTTGAGGATTCGCGTTCCATTGGCGGCCAGGTGTTCTTCCATGGCGCGGATCGCCTCATAGCGCTGTTCCCAGAAATCCGCATCCAGATCACTAACCGTGTGAATATGTGGTAAACGTTGATTTACGATGAATTCCGGATGCACTTTGGTTACCAGTACTTCCTCGTAATGCGAACGATTGAAGATGCCGATTTTTCCGCGTTCCGGTAACTCCCGGTACACCCGCCATAGCCAGTCGTGGTCCAGTTCGTGAACGGTTGGCGCTTTGAAACTGACTACATGGCAGCCTTGCGGATTGACACCGCTCATAACGGTGCGGATGGTGCCATCTTTGCCAGCTGCATCCATCGCCTGAAACACAAGCAGGAGCGAAAGCCGGTCTTGCGCGTAAAGCTTGTCCTGCAAATCCTGCATCCGCGTCTGCATTTCTGCCAGGTATTCGGCTGCTTTTTCCTTGGAAACAGATTCCGGGTGTTCGCTGGGATGATCCTTTAAGCGGAATGCTTTTCCATCGGTGATGGCCAGTTGCTTGCGATCGAACAGATTCTTCATGATCAGAACATAAAACCCATGCGCAGTATCGGGTTTGCTATCGGGTAATCCGGATTCAACGCCCACATGGCCATGATGTAGGCGCCGCGACCGGGAAAATATCCACCGCCTACCAGCGGACTGTTGTACCAGATCCGGGTGCCGTTATCCGGCAGGCTCAGCGCGCTGTATTCAGCCTGCAGGAACAATTCACGGCTCACATTGTAGCGCCCGAAGAGGTTGCCGCCGAAAATACTGAACTCATCTACCGGTATGGTATTGCGGTTGCGGATATACGTGAAATCAATCCCGGCGCCTGTTGTAAGCCGGTCTGTAACCCTGTAGCCAACAAAAGGCGCTGCCTGAACAAAGGTGTAGGTACCCAGCCAAAGACCGACGTTTCCACCGCGAATCCAACGGTTTTCCTTGGGTTTTCCGCCTCTGCCCGTCGGTTCATCCGAAGGCTCGTCCTGCGCGATGGCCAATGCCGGTGTACTGAGAAGGGCACAAAGGCAGGCCCGTAACAACCATTTCTTCATAAACTGTGCATTCAAATCTATTGGAATAGCGCAAATATCCCTCTAAACTTGCGCCGTATTTGACAGTGAGCATGAGCAAAGTGCACAATTTCTCCGCCGGACCCTCCATTCTTGCCCCGGAGGCGTTTGAAAAAGCGATCGAAGCCATCCGCAATTTTGCAGGAACTGGTCTTTCTATCCTCGAAGTATCCCATCGCAGCAAACAGTTTGAGCAGGTGATGGACGATGCGCGTGCCATCGTGCGCGAACTGCTGCAGGTGCCAGACACCCATGAATCGCTCTTCCTGCAAGGTGGAGCCAGCAGCCAGTTTTACATGATTCCGCACAATTATCTCGGCACCAAAGCAGCGTATCTCAATACGGGCGTTTGGGCCAGTGGGGCCATCAAAGAAGCCAAACTCTATGGCGAAGTGATTGAAGTTGCAAGCTCTAAAGAACAGAATTTCAATCATATACCTAAGAATTACGAGATTCCGGCTGACGCAGATTATTTCCACTGCACAAGCAACAATACCATCTATGGAACGCAGATGCGCAGCTTCCCGAAAAGTCCGGTGCCCACGATCTGCGATATGAGTTCCGATATCTTCAGCCGTCCGGTTCAGGTTGCCGATTTTGACCTGATCTACGCCGGAGCCCAGAAAAACATGGGCCCCGCCGGTGTGACGCTGGTGATATTCAAAAAAGACAAACAGCCCGTTTCAGTCCGGCCAATTCCCAGCATGCTCGATTACCGCATCCACCTGGACAAAGAAAGCATGTACAATACGCCACCCGCTTTTGCCATCCTCGTGTCGCTCTACAACCTGATCTGGGTGAAAGAATGCGGCGGAGTGGCCGAAATGGAAAAGCGCGCCAACGCTCGCGCAAGCTTGTTGTACGGGGAAATCGACCGAAATCCGCTGTTCAAAGGAACTTGCGCCGCAGAAGACCGTTCGCATATGAACGTTTGCTTCGTTTTGCAGGATGAAAATCCTGAGCTGGAAGCCAAATTCATGGCAGCCAGCAAGGAAGCCGGCATCAGCGGAATCAAAGGACACCGTTCGGTGGGAGGGTTCCGCGCCAGTATGTACAATGCGCTGCCGCTGGAAAGTACCCAGGCCCTGGTAAACGTGATGCAAACTTTTCTTTCCTGATTGGCCATGTTGAAAATTTTAGCCAACGATGGCATAGACGCAGCCGGTAAGCAATTGCTCGAAGCTGCTGGTTTTGAAGTAGATACCAATAAAATTCCCCAAGCCGAACTTCCAGGTAAAATCGCAGCCTACGATGTATTGATTGTGCGCAGCGCTACCCAGGTCGATGCTTCGGTGATCGACGCCGGTACAAACCTGAAGTTGATTGCCAGGGCAGGCGTTGGTCTTGACAATATCGACGTGCGCCATGCCGGTCAGAAGCATATTGGCGTTGTCAATACGCCGGCTGCCAGCTCTCGCTCCGTTGCAGAACTTGTTTTTGCACATTTGTTCAGCGCATGCCGTTTCCTGTATGTGACCAACCGCATCATGCCGACCGAAGGAAAGGAACGATTCAATGAGCTGAAGAAACTTGCCGCCAACGGAATTGAACTCTCCGGTAAAACCTTGGGCATTATTGGTTTCGGCCGCATCGGTCAGGAAGTAGCCCGCATGGCTGTAGGCCTCGGGATGGAAGTGCTGGTTTACGACTATAAGGAACGCAGCTTTGAATTGGTGATTCCGTTTCATCGCAATTATGCGGTTAACAACTTCCAAATAACGCTTCAAGGCCGCAAGCTGGAGGATGTTCTCGCGCAAAGCGATTTCATAACCCTGCATGTGCCGGGCGGTGATGGAGAACTGATTGGTGCCAAAGAACTGGCATCCATGAAAAAAGGCGCCGGTATAGTGAATTGTGCCAGAGGCGGTGTGGTGAATGAAGCTGCTTTGGTTGATGCCATTGCTGCTGGTCAGATTTCATATGCCGGGGTAGACGTGTTCGAAAAAGAGCCACCGGTAAATACCGCCATTTTGGAAACCGGAAAAATCAGTCTTTCTCCGCATATCGGTGCCAGCACACGCGAAGCACAGGAGCGTATCGGTCTGGAGTTGGCAGAAAGAATCATCGCATATTTCAGATAAAACGGGTTGATAAGGGTATTTCCAATAAAGGTAATCCGTCCGGAGCCCGAAACCGTACTGCAGGTTTCGACGCGCATCGGAGGTTCGGAATCTATCGAGCACCTGACAGAAGAACTGGAAAACAATCCCTTCAGCTACCTGCATGTCGTCAAACCCTATATCCATTTCGCTGATCCGGATCACCAGGAAAGACATTTCCCGTTCGGCCGCAATTATTTCAGGCAACTGAAAGCGCAGGGCGTATTGGTGAATGAACCTACCCGCCGTGCCTATATCTACAGGCAAACAGATGCCAGACAAGGGCGGGTGTACGAAGGATATATCCTGGGTGTTTCAGTGTTGGATTACGATGAAGACAGAATCAAACGGCATGAACATACCCTTACAAGCAAAGAGAACAAACTGGTAAAGCATATCGAGACCTTGGGCGCGATTGGTGAGCCCATGCTCCTTTGCCATCTGGGCGGACCAGATGCTGAAATGCTGGAGCAGGTTCGCGGTGCGCAATTGTTTGATTTTGTAACGGTGGAAGACGGGCTGCGCCACGAAGTATGGTATATCCCGGAAGAGAAATGGGCTGCACTCGCGGCGAAGTTTAGTGAATTAGAATCATTGTATATAGCCGATGGACATCATCGGATTGCCGCTACAGCGCGGTATTTAGATCAGCGTCTGGAGGCTGGGTTTGCCGAAGAAGACTGTGTGTTGATGGCGTATGTATTACCCGCCGATCAATTGCAGATCAAACCTTTTCATCGCTTGGTGAAACCCATGCCGGTGTTTGATGATTGGCAACTTTGGATCAGAAGACTGGAACAAGGTTTCAATGTGATACCATCAACCAAGCCGGTATTCGCCGAGGAGCCGGGTCTTTTCGGTATGTATTCAAAGGATCATGGTTGGTATCAATTGCGTTTAAAAGAAACGTACCGGCCATCCACTTTACCCAAGGCTTTGGATGTTGCTTGTCTGGAGTCGCTGGTTTTCAAGGATATACTGGGAATAGAAGACAGCAAGACGTCAGAAGATCTTTCTTTTGTGCGGGGAGACATGCCGTCTCCGGAGCTTGAATCGCTCGTGGCTTCAAAATTTGCCATCGCCTTTACCGTGCATCCAAATTCTTTCAAAGAAATCAAGGATGTTGCAGACCGCCACGGAGTGATGCCACCCAAGAGTACCTGGATTGAGCCCAAGTTGCGTACGGGCATGCTCATACAGGAGTTTTAGGCCTGTAATTTACAAACGTATCATGATTACGGTGTCCCGGCATTAGCCAGACACAACTCGCCGGACCTTGTGTTTACGCTTGTAACTTGCGCAAGGTGAAACAGAAGCTGGTTGACGCTCGGTGTCAAATGATGTTTTTAGGGTGGTCGAATAAACGTTTCTAAACGTTTTTAAATGCTTATAATCAAGTAGTTGCATCAAGTAAAGTAAATGTAGCTCGCAAGGGTACATAGTCTGTGCCGGGCACTGGGAGGGTGTTTATCCTGCCGAAGCATGTCAATTCTTATCCGCAGCTATGCCAGATTGTGAGCTCATCTGCCCTGAATGACTGAATATGAGAGGTATAGTGCACCTTAATCACCAGTAGATGCTAAGCTAGAGCCAAGCAAGTGGCGGGTTTCAGTGAGACCCAAGGCTTACAGCAAACATACGCTTTACACACGTAAACAGAAGAAGCTTACAGATGTAAAGCTCTTATCACGACACATAACTTACATTTGTAAAATGGATATAGGAAAGCGGTTCATGGATGTATTTGCGTATAGCGGATTAAGTCGCATCGAGTTTGCTGAGCGCTTGAAAATTTCGCCTGCTGTTTTGAGCCATATTTCATCGGGCAGGAATCAGCCTTCGCTTGATTTGATTCTGGCGCTCCGACGCGCCTATCCGGAGATTTCACTTGACTGGCTCCTGTTGGGAACGGGTAGCATGAAACGGGGGCTAACCGATGCTCAGTCCCTTTCTCCCAAGCCAATCGACATCGAAACACCCACCCCCATGCGCTTGGCTGCTCCTGAACCACCTGCGCCCTTTTTACAACAAGAGCGTATTCCAAACACGCATGAAAAGAAAATTACAGATGTAAATAATACGCAGCACCTGTCGATACCGACTGTAAACCAACATAAGGAATCCATCCTGGCGCTTCGCATTGCTTTACAAATGCATCAGCAATGGATGGAACAGCAGCTGAATAAGCTGGAAAATGAGTTGAAAGGAGAGGAGTAAGGGATTAAAAAAGACTCGCCTGAACAGGCTTGGTCTTAGGGAAGAGCATGTCTCCCAGCATGGCGTGCAGCGATTTCAGGGTTTCTTTTTCCAGCGAATAGAGCATGGAAGTGCGGAAGCCTCGGCCATGGATAACACCGGCTTGTTTCAATTCGGCCAGATGCTGCGAAACTGTACTCTGTGAGAGCGGCAGTTCAGCAACAATCTGTTTACAGTTCATTTCGCCCTGGACCAGCAGGAGGCGTATGATTTTGATGCGCGCCGGATGCCCCAATGCCTTGGCAATATTGCCCATATCGACTTCATTCGTCGCGAACTGCTCTGATTTCCTTCTGGCCATTGGCTGCAATTATACGATGAAAATCTGCCATGCAACAACCGATTATCGCAATTACACGTCTAATATCGGAAAAACGTACAACTATTGGGCTGGTAGCGCGCTACCATGCAGGGTAATGCCCTCCGGGCGGCTGTGTTTCCAGCGCCGGTGGCTCCATAACCAGTTCCAGGGTTGTTGGGCAATATTCTGCTCCAGACGCCTGATCCAGGCTTCGTTGATGGCTTCTTCTGTCCAAGTAGACGCATCCTCGCAAATCAACTCAGAAACACAGCGGTAATGCCCGCGCTTTTCTTTGTAAATGGCTATAAATGAAAGGGCCAGGCCCATCTTCTTTGCGATTTTAGCCGTTCCGGTGAAAAATGGCGTTTCCTGGTTCAGGAAAACCGTCCAATACGCAGTTGCCGGTGCTGAAGGCGTTTGATCAGCAATAAACGCTGTTGCAGTAAGCTCGCCCTGTTTGCGTTGCTCAATCATCGTCCGCAAGGCAATATCCATCGGTAAGAGTCCGGAGCCGAACCGACCACGGCTTTCCCGGGTGAAGTTTTCAAACGCTTCATTCTTCAAGGGATGGTACAGGCCTTGTGTGAAATGCGGAACCGAAATGGCGGCAAATGGCGGTATCCATTCAAAGTTGCCACAATGCCCCATAACAGCAATGCACGACTTACCTTCTTTGTACAGGCGATAATACAGTCCATTGTCGTCGTTCAACACCCGATCTGCCAAGGCCTTGCGGCTTATCCGATGGCATTTTACAGCCTCAACAACTACATCGCAGAGATGCCTGTAAAACTTCCTTTCGATGGACTTTAGCTCTGGTGAGCTTTTATCTGGGAAAGACGATGAAAGATTGCGCTTTACAACCTTTTTGCGGTACCCTATTACATGGTACAGCAGCAGGAAAAGCAGATCGGATATCCGGTACCAGAACCAGAACGGCAGATGCGACATCAAACGCAGCAGCGGTATGAGCAACCATCTCTGCATGCGTTAACGGATGTAACGGAAGTCCTGCCCGGCTTTCAAAGCCAATACACTGTGGTAAATCAGCTCGGTTACATTATCCATATCTTCGATCGAAATGGTCTCCACCGTTGTATGCATGTACTTCAACGGCAAGG
This sequence comes from Bacteroidota bacterium, assembly GCA_046314695.1. Classification (GTDB taxonomy): domain Bacteria; phylum Bacteroidota; class Bacteroidia; order NS11-12g; family UBA955; genus REEB481. The sequence goes on from JBKDBI010000083.1 coordinate 21,680, forward strand.
AAATCAGGGCACTGGCTACGCCTTCGGCTGAATAGGCAAACGAATCGGTATCTGTTCCCGTGCTGCGCGATACCGCGGCGCGCTGAAAGGCGATCTTCTTTTTCTCGGCTGTGGCGATGATATGGCGCAAAAGGTTGTTCTGGACGGCAGGCCCGTAGGAAAGCACCGGACCGCGTCCGCATTTGATATCGCCTGAGCGTTTCTTGTTGTACAAGGGCGCATGCGTATCGTGGGTTACATCGGTACAGATAGCCACATCGGGCTTGATGCGGCGGCTGATCATTTCGGCGCCACGCAATCCGATTTCTTCCTGCACGGCATTGACGATGTACAGACTGAATGGCAGTTTCTTCTTGTTTTCATGCAGCTTGCGGGCTACTTCGGCAATCATGAATCCACCAATGCGGTTGTCCAACGCGCGGCCGGTAACATATTTTTCATTGAGTATCATCATTTCATCGTCGAAAACCGCTACAGTTCCGACATGGATACCCAAGGCTTCCACTTCTTCTTTCTTTTGGCATCCGACGTCGATGAACACATTGTCCTGGTTGGTGGCGGGCTCTTTGCCAGGCTCACGCACATGGATGGCCGGCCAGCCGAAGATACCTTTCACTATACCTTTGTCTGTGAAGAGGTTAACCCGTTTTGATGGCGTAATCATGTAATCAGAACCTCCGTTGCGGGTTACATAGATATACCCATCTTCCGTGATGTAATTGACGAACCAGGAAATCTCATCGGCATGCGCTTCAATCACCACCTTGTATTCGGCTCCCGGATTGATGATTCCGGCTACTGAACCATATACATCAGTGATATAATCGTCTATATACGGTTTAAGGTATTCCAGCCATAATTCCTGGCCTGACTGTTCAAAACCGGTCGGGCTGGCATTGTTGAGGTACTTCTCAAGAAACTTTCTGCTTTCCTTGCGCATAGGGCAAAAATAAGGAGAGAAAAGCTTTCCCCTCAGGTTGTTACAGCGCCCCGGCTTGCGGATATTTGGATCATGTTACCGGAACAAGAAACCGAAGTACTGGAACGCTTTCTGCGTTATGTGAAGATAGACACCCAAAGTGACCCAGAATCAACAAGTTACCCAAGTACAGAAAAGCAGAAAAACCTCGGCCGCCTGCTGGTAGATGAATTGCATGCCATGGGCATTGAAGATGCAGAGCTGAATGAATTCGGCTTGGTTTATGCCACCATTCCGGCAACGGTTCCCTACGAAGTTCCTGTCTTTTTCCTCTGTGCACACATGGATACTTCGCCCGATTACAGCGGTAAAGATGTAAATCCGCAGCTGTTTCCGCTTTACGATGGCGGAAAACTGGTGCTTCCACAAGGTGGAATCGTGTTGGATCCGGCGCAACATCCCGATCTGGCCATGCAAACCGGCGGAACTATTATAACTTCAGACGGCAGTACGCTGTTGGGAGCCGATAACAAAGCGGGTGTGGCTGAAATCATGGCCACGGCTTCTTACCTGATGCGCCATCCGGATGTACCCCACGGCGCGATTCGCATCCTCTTTACGCCCGACGAAGAGATCGGACGTGGCGTGGATAAAGTGGATGTTGCCAAGCTGAATGCGCGTTTTGGCTATACAATCGACGGTGAAACCCGCGGTCACCTGGAAACCGAGACCTTCAGCGCCGATGCGGCCACCATTTATTTTACAGGTGTACCAGCTCATCCGGGGTTTGCCAAAGGGCGCATGCGCAGCGCCATCAAAATGGCAGCCAACTTCGTATCCAGACTTCCGGTAAACACCTTGAGTCCGGAAACAACAGAAGGAATGGAGGGCTTTGTACATCCAACTTCCATAAGCGGTAACCTGGAGCAAGCAAAGGTTGATCTTATTATACGTGATTTTACGATAAAAGGACTGCAGGAAAAGGCTGACATGCTGCGTGCATTGGTCGACGGCGTGTTGGTGGATTACCCTGGAACATCTGCGAAAGTGGAAATCAGGGAGCAATACCGGAACATGCGCGAAATCCTGAATCAGCATCCTGAAGTGGAAGAATACGCCATGGAAGCCATGCGGAGAGCCGGATTAACACCTGTATCGAGCAGTATTCGCGGTGGAACAGATGGAAGCCGCTTGTCTTTTATGGGACTTCCATGTCCGAATATATTTGCCGGAGAGCACGCTTTCCATTCGCCGTATGAATGGGTTTCGCTCGAAGACATGCAATACGTCGTTGCCTCATTGGTGCATTTGGCCCAGGTGGTCGCCGGGAAAGCCAAAACGGCATGATTTGGCGTATTGGTGGAGTTCCCGAGCATTTTAATTTTCCCTGGCGTAGCCCGGAAGCGGTGCAATTTTTGAAATCTCAGGGCCTTCGTTTTTCCTGGCACGAATATCCGGGTGGCACCGGCGCGATGATTCAGGATTTGTTGGAAGACCGGCTGGATCTGGCGATTGTACTAACTGAAGGCTTTATTGCTGCTGCGGTATCCGGTAAACCGGTTCGCGCGGTTTGTCCGTTTGTGGAGTCAAGTTTGCATTGGGGTGTTTTTGTCAAGCATGGCGCTCAAATCATTGATACGATGCAACGGCGGTTTGCCGTGAGTCGGCTTGGAAGCGGCAGTCATTTGATGGCACTGTATTGGGCGCGTTCGAAAGGTTGGCAAGCGGATGCTTGTGAATTTGTGATTTGCGATGGACTGGCAGGAGCGAAGCTGGCCTTGGCAGAAGGCAGGGCAGATTACTTTCTTTGGGAAAAGTACATGACCTGGCCTTTGGTCATGGATCGCATTTTTGATTGTACCGATGAGGTTTTGGCTCCGTGGATGTCGTTTGTGGTGGTAAGCAGGCATGATCTTCTGGCGCAGCACACCGCGGAAATCGACCAGTGGAAAACCAACTTACCCGGTTTTTGTAAAACAGCGCTGGATAAGCTGAACATGCGAGCAGAAATTTCAGATCGTTACGGTATACCTCAAACCATGGTAGCAGAATGGTTAACGGCTTTGCGTTATTGGGATGGCCGAGTGGACTGGCGAAATGGAATTGCAAAAGCTTCTCAAATCATGTACGAATATGGAATGGTTCAGGAATTGGATTCTATTGAAGACTGGATTTGAAGCCGTGTATTTTATCTGCCTGGAGTATCGGTTTTTGAACAGAGGATTGGCTACAACTATGCAATCCTGACTTTACTATGTTAGAAATGCATGGTTGGCAGGTGATTTCACTTCCGCTGCTCCGATTGTCTGATAATTTATATTATGTTAAGTTAAGCAGCACAAAGAAAGGCCCGACATTATAGTCCGGCCTCTCCTTTGAATGCTGTGTTGCTTAACCTTCCAGCTCTTTGATCATCTGAGCAACGCGATCACTATTCGCCTTGTCTCCCAGGTTGTCGTAGATACGCTTCAGGTTTTTGTACAGATCGCGTTTGTCTTTGTCGGAATACTCCATATTCTCAGCGGCCTTTTCAAGATGCGGTTTGGCATCCGTGTAAAGCTGTTTTGTTTTGCCTTTCACTTGTTCCATGGTCACACCGTTTACACCTACTGTTTTCACCAATTCGTTGGCTTTTCCAATCAACAATGCGCCGATGTTCCAGTGCGCATCGTAGCTTTCATCGTTCAACTCGATGGCTTTTTTGTAGCTCTCGATGGCTTTGTCTTCCTGCTTCATTTGCTCGTACAGGTTACCGCGGATGCTGTAATACTGGGCGTTATCAGGGTTTTCGGGATCGGCATCGATGGCTGCATTGATTTCAGCCATCAGCTTATCTGTTTCGTTGCGGCTGATGTAGTAGTTGATTTTTTTGCGCACCAGGAAAGC
>JBKDBI010000084.1:0-5308 GCA_046314695.1 Bacteroidota bacterium
TCGAGCAGCACCTTGTTGATCCAATCGAGCAGGGGTGACCAGAAGGCCTTGTCGACCAACACGATGGGGAAGCGCGCCTTTTTATCGGTCTGCACCAGGGTGAGGGCTTCGAAGAGTTCATCCATGGTACCAAAGCCGCCGGGCAGCACCACGAAACCCTGTGCGTATTTCATGAACATCACCTTACGCACGAAGAAGTAATCGAACATCAGGGTTTTGTCGCGGTCCTGGTAAGGATTGGGTGTCTGTTCGAACGGCAGGTTGATATTGAGACCTACAGATTTTCCGCCTGCTTCCTTGGCGCCGCGGTTGGCAGCTTCCATGATGCCCGGACCGCCTCCGGTGATGATGCCCAGGCCTGCTTTGCTCAATTCATAGGCGATGCGGCGGGCCTGTTCGTAATGCGGATGGTCTTCGGGCGTACGGGCGGAGCCGAAGATGGACACGCAGGGACCGATGCGTGCCAGCGACTGGTAACCATCCACAAATTCTGCCATAATCTTGAAGATGCTCCAGCTCATGGTACTGGCTACTTCAGGCCAGCGCTTGTTATGGAAAGCGCGCTTGATACGTTTTTCGTCTTTCGGGCTAAGGTTGTTCTTTTCGTTTTTGGCCATAAATCAGAAACTCACCACAACAATACAGGAATCGGGCCAGGAATGTTTGGGACCCGGAAAGCAATAAAGGTGAAATTACACTGCCGACATCGATGCATGCATACCCTATGGATTGGGATTACGCCTGAACCAGGCCGTTTACCTGCACAGCCGGATCAAAAACGCTGGTCTTTGCGCAAGGGATGATTCGGTTTTTCGTACGGCAAATCACCTCGAATCAATGTCAGTTCGGTTTTAAGGCGGAGGTTTTCGTCTTCCAGCTTTTCAATGTACTTGTACATCACGTCGTTGTGAAAAGAACTGATCTTTGGTCCTTCGTCGTTTTCATGTCCCTCCGATGCACTGCTTCCAAGCACCTTGCTGACATCGAATTCGAGGATTTGCTGGGCGGTAACATCGAGGGCAGCCGCTATCTGATAAAGACGGGAGACAGTCAGTTCGATTTCACCCCGTTCTATTTTAGAATACCCGGATGCGCTCAGCCCAAGATCTGCGGCCAACTGATCGCGGGTCATGTTCCGCAGTTCGCGAAACTTGCGAATATTGGAAAGCACTTTCCCAATTTCCTTCTCAATGCTGTTTTTTTCTGACATAGGCTGTAGCTTCATTATAAATTGGGGGGCATTTCATTCGGCACAAAAACGGGTATGTTTTTACATTGGAGGATGCATGGTAAAAAAGCTTCTCCCGACCTGCTAATCCAAATGCGGTAATCATTTGCATAAATATGGACACATCGATCTTCAAAAGACAATTTCTTACCCGAATCACGACATGGGAAATTGCTTAAAAATCACCGCAAACTTTATCCTGATTGCTACTTTCTTTGCCTCTATCGTGTAGCTTTATCCTGATTGCGGTATTGTTTTGCCAATGATATCCTACGCGTTCATTTCATTATTCAAACCATGCCTGATAAAGGACAACTTCGTATGGCATCGTTGTATGTATCAGAATGGCGTGATTGGATAATGCCGGCCACCTGTTGAAGCTTCCAAGGCAGTGAAGCCAAATGAAGCGGCTTCAGGATTCAAAAATTGTAGCCGAACCTTAGGGAGCCCAGCGGGAAGAACGTCTCTCCTACTTCGGTGCTGAGGGTTTTGTCTGCATATATGGGCCAGGGATTGGATTTATAGATCACCCGGGCAATGCCAAACTGCGGCAGCAGGTAAAGCTTCTTGCGGGCAAAAGTGAAACGGTAGCCTGCATAGCCTGTTATCAGCCAGTCGAAGCTCCGGTACGTTCTGCCTGTCGTGACATGGTTTTGCAATACCCCCATACCGGTTGTCTGCGAAAATTCGATATGCAGCCCTTTCCAGAGATACTGCCTGTAACCGCTGGCGATGCTGTAATCGGCAAAACGCCCTTCCGTTTCGCGGTTTTGGGGAAAGTCAATATTGATTCCGCCGTAGATATCGCCACGGAGTTGACCCTTTTGCCAAAGTTGATACAAGACATGGGTTCTGGTAGCGCCGGGAAAGACCGGCCACAACACATCGGTTTCTATACTCCAGCGATTTGTCGCGGCTTCTGCTTGCGCATGAACTGAAGCGGGTAAGAAACCAATGATTCCGCTCAGCATGAAGATTAGCCTGGCTCTTGTCTGCATAATGAATGACCGTGCAAATGTGCCGGCAATGCAGCCATCGTCACCTGAACAATTGTTAAGAATTCATTTGGTGAGTTCTTTGCGTATTCTGCTCAGGTGTTGTGGTGTAATACCCAAAAAGGATGCAGTGTATTGTAAAGGAACGCTCAGGATGATGTCGGGACTTTCGTGCAGCATTTTTTCATAGCGCTCAAAAGCAGATTGGGATTGCAACATATTGACGCGCTTCTCCATGGAAATGAAAAGATTCTCCGCGTTGATACGCCTGAAGACATGCATTTTCGGGACAAGGACAGAAAGCGCCTCCAACTCTTCCTGATTGATCACACGCAGTTCGGTATCTTCAATGGTCACCACATTCTCCCTGGCCGGTGCATTGGTCAAGAAGCTGGTAAAGGATGACATAAACTGGCCCTCCGTTATGAAGTAGCAGGTGATTTCTTTCCCGTCTTCATCATGGTAATAAAAACGTAGTTTCCCCGACACCACAAAACCGACCTCCTTGCAGCGCTTTCCTTGTTCTACCCAAAACGCGCCTTTGGGAATATGCACTGTCTTGTATGCTTTTTCAATGATTTCCCTCTCTTCGCTGGTCAAAGCAACCATTTGGTTGATGCTTTCAGTTAATTGGCTCATGTTCGGGTATAGTTATAGTTGATGCGTTTGCGGTAGTCCGAAATTACTACAAAAACTATTTTCTTATTGTATAAACCCTAATAACGCGCCAATCAACCCTAAATTCAACGGAAAGCCAATGCCCGAAAATGAGGATAGACGAATAAAAGACGGAACATCCTGAATAATTGCATCTAAAACTGCTGATTTCTCGTAACAAAACCAATAAACCCACCAGAACAGAAAGGTCGAAAACAAGAAATCCCGCCGAAGCGGGATTCCTTGCGTCAATTGCAACTACTTGAAAAAGTTGCGGTCTTGTTTAGTTGCGCACCACGCGATGGGTGATGCGATTAACACCATTGGTGTAGGTGGCGAAGTACACGCCGGCAGACAGGTTGCGCACGCTGATGCTGCGGGTGTCGGCTACATTGTAGATGCCGATTACCTTGCCGCTCATGTCGCTGAGCACTACGCTGCCCTTGTCGGCTCCGCTGAGGGAGAAATGAAGGGTTTCAACCACAGGGTTCGGGAACACGTTGAAAGCAATGGCTTGCTGCGCAACGGCAGGCTCGGCCTGTTGCTGGCTCTTGCCGGTTGCGATCTCCAGGCCACTCACTTGCTCGCCTTTCACGAGGCTGATGGGGGAAGGATTGTCAACACCCAGGGTGAAGTTGTAGGTTGCGGCTGCGGAAACGGTGCTGCTGCTGGTAACGAAACCGGAAGCGGCGCCGGTACCGGGACCAAAGTTGTCCCAGGAAGTGCTACCTGAGTTCCAGCGTGCAACGCGGGTATCGGCATCGGTGAAGCTGCTGCCGTTGGTAGAAAGACCAACCGTAGTGTTTATAGTGCCGGTATTGCGCACGATGGTCCAGTATTCGGTGCTTGAAACAGCATCCAGGGGAGCGTTTACCGTGGCACCGAAGGCGCTGGTAGGATCAGCAGCGAAATATTCGGCATCCCAGGAATTGGTAGAGCCGGTATTGGTGATTCGAACGGGACGGTAGGCGCTGCCTTTGCCAATGGGGAAAGTCAAACCGCTTGCCAAGGTAGTGGAAGTCACCCTGCGCAGTTTTCCGTCTACAAATGAACTGCTGCTGCCACCTACGATCGCGCTGTTGCCGGTGACAGTGAGCAGGTAAGTGCTGGACAGGAGGTTGCCGGCAGTGAGTTCCAGCTTGTTCAGTCTGAGGTTAGACCCCAGGGTTACAGCTCCACCGGTTTTGTTGATAGTGATACCACCACCAATTCCGAGTTCATCTTGATCTCCACAAGTGAGCGTCTGGTTGGCTGAACCTTTGAAAATCACCCCATCAAATTCAGAAGGAGTTGAGGTTGTTGAGATAGTTGTAAAGTTGCCTTCAATCTCTACAGTAACGTAACGAATACGCGCACCGACATTTGTGATATTGAGGTTACCCTTTACATAGAGTTTGTCAGAATTAGCAGCTGCATTGGCACCCCAATGCCAACGAGTAGCAGAAGCAAAATTCACATTGTTCAGCGTGATTGTGCTGTTGTTCTGGTCAAATTTGTCACTATTGGTAGTGGAAGACAGTTTCAAAGTGCCGCTTTGTGCATCAAAGGAAGCAGAGTTGTCCATATCCCAAGAGCCGGCGAGGGTAAGTTCATCATCATCGGGTGCAACAAGCTGGCCATCAGCGCTCACGATCAGACCAGGCTCATCGCTACAGCGCAGGGTTGCGTTTTTGGTACCATCGAAGGCAAGTTTGCCCTTGGTGATGGTGATTTGTGCTGCTTCGTTTCCGATATCTTGCAGTGAGCCGGTTACGGTTACTGTATTGCTGCTGGCATCCTTGTTGATCTGGATATCACAGTTGCCGTTCAGCTTGCCGTTAGACTGGATGGTGCTGTTGCTATTCCCAACAAAGCGAACAATCATGCCGTTATCAGTTCCTGTGTTATTGGTATTGTTGGAAGTTACGATCCAATCGCCTTCCACTTCGATGATGGAAGTAGTGTTTCCTTGGCGCCAATCGGCTTCTTCAAAGGTGAGGTCGTTCTTCACGCGCATCACATCGCCACCATTGGAGTTTTCAAGGGGTTCCAGGTTGCCCGGATCGGTAGTACCGGCTGTACCTTTGTTGATGATCACGTTGTAGAACTCCTTGGTACCGCCGATCAAATCATAAGTGGAAACCGTGCTTCCTGTGAAAGCGAAAGTACCGCTACCGGGCACCAAGGTACCGGCCACGCTCAGGTTGCCATTTTCAAGGCTGAAAGTATTGGCTGCAGGCAGGTTCAACGTTGCTGAAGCAGCAACGGTAAGGTTGCGCTTTTGGGTAACATCAACGGCATCGCCGAAAGAAACATTTGCGCCATCCATCAGGTTCCATACGAAGCGGCTGTTAATGCTGCTGGCTGAACCTTTGCGGATCACAGCGTTGTTCGAAATGTGCAGCGTGGAAGCTCCGCCAACCAGGTCTTCTGCGCTCAGGAAAAGGTC